>NZ_JBICZA010000013.1:0-140808 GCF_043201585.1 Streptomyces sp. NPDC048297 | reverse complement strand
CCCGCGCGGTGCAGCCGCATATCGGTACAGACCCGCGCCCCGGCACGGTGCGGTTTCGGGTGCGGCGCCGTCGTGGCTGGGCGCGCCCGCGCGGCGGAGCCGCATATCGATACAGACCCGCGCCCCCTGAGGGGCGCTAGCGCGCCCCGGCACGGTGCGGTTTCGAGTGCGGCGCCGTCGTGGCTGGGCGCGCCCGCGCGGTGCAGCCGCATATCGGTACAGACCCGCGCCCCGGCACGGTGCGGTTTCGGGTGCGGCGCCGTCGTGGCTGGGCGCGCCCGCGCGGCGGGGCCGCATGTCGATACGGACCCGCGGCCCTTGAGGGGCGCTGGCGCTTATTCGCTGGCGGTGTCCCTGTGGGGCCGTTAGCCTCGCCCGGTGATTCAGCAGCTCGCAGTGCCTGGCCGTCCGCGTTCTCTGTCATGAGCCTCATCGATGTGCGGCCGCTGCGCACTTCTGCTCACTTTCGGCGGTTGCTGGTCGGGCGGACCGTGTCGGTGCTCGGTGGGTTCATGACCATGGTGACGGTCATGTACCAGGTGTGGGACATGACCCGCAGCACCGCCTGGACGGGGGCGGTGGGGCTCGCGCAGGCGTTGCCGTTGGTGGTGTTCGGGCTGTTCGCGGGGGCGTGGGCGGATCGGGCGGACCGGCGGCGGACGTATCTGGTGGCCACGGTGGGGCAGGCGGCCTGTTCGCTGTTGCTGGCCGTGCAGGGGTTCACCGGGCACGTGCCGGTGGGTGTGGTGCTCGCGCTGGTCGCCGTGCAGTCGGGCTTCGGCGCGCTCGGTGCCCCGGCGGCGGGGGTGTTCGTGCCGCGGCTGCTGCCCAAGGACCAGGTGGCGGCGGGGCTGGCCCTGAACCAGATCACCGCTCAGTCGATGATGCTGCTCGGGCCCGCGCTGGCCGGCGTGCTGCTCAGCTGGCTGGGGATCGGCGTCTGCTATCTGCTGGACGCGCTCAGCTTCGGGCTCGCGTTCTACGGCGCCTTCGGGCTGCCCGCGCTGCCGCCGGAGGGCGAGCCGTCGCGGGCCGGGCTGCACGGGGTGCTGGACGGGCTGCGCTTCCTGGCCGGGCACCGGGTGGTGCGCGGCGCGCTGGTCACCGACCTCGCGGCGACCGTGCTCTCGTTCCCGGCCAGCCTGTTCCCGCTGGTCAACGCCGAGCGGTTCGGCGGGAACCCGCGCACCCTAGGTCTGTTCCTGTCCGCCCTTGCGGTCGGCGGCATCACGGCCTCCGCGCTGTCGGGGGCGCTGACCCGGCTGGGGCGGCCCGGCACGGTGATGCTGTGCGCCTCCGGCACGTGGGGGGTGGCGCTGCTGCTGTTCGGCCTGGCGTCCGACCCCTGGACCGGTCTCGCCCTGCTGGTGGTGGCCGGGGCGGCCGACGCCCTCGCGGTCGTCTCCCGTTCCACGCTCGTGCAGACCCGTACTCCGGACGCGCTGCTCGGCCGGGTCACGGCGGCCGAGGCGATCGTCGGTCAGGCCGGCCCCAGTCTCGGCAACGTGCGCGGCGGTCTGGTCGCCGGCTGGACCTCCGGCACGGTGTCGCTCGTCACCGGCGGTCTGATGTGTGTCCTGGCGGTGGCGGCCGTGGCCGTGCGCACCCCCGAGCTACGGGAAGCGCCCGCCACGGCGCCGTAGGAGGGAGGCAGGGGTGCGCACCTCTGCCTGACCTGTCGCCTCAGTACGTCAGGCCGTGGCCGATCGGGTACAGCACCTGCGTGGGGTCGTCCGCGCGCTGGACCGGTACCGGCAGCCGGCCGTGCGGGGCGACCCGGCCGGCGATGACCCGGGCGGCGGCGCGCAGTTCGACGTCGGTCCAGGAGTAGGTCGCCAGGCAGGCCTTCACGGACGGGAGTTGGGCCACGTCGTAGGGGTTGCGCACGGCCACGGCGACCACGGGGCGGCCGGTGGCGAGCAGCTGATCCACCAGCGTGCGCTGGGAGTTGCCGGCCGTCACGTTGTACGTCGCCACGACCACCACGTCCGCGTCCTTCGCGGCCGTGACCGCCTTGGCGATGGTCGCGTCGGAGGGTGTGGTGCCGGTGGACAGCGCGTTGGCGGCGAAGCCCAGCTCGGCGAGGGCGGAGGCGAGGACGCCGGTGGGCGGTCCGGTGGTGCCGGACGGGGAGGCGGGGTCGGCGCCGACGACGAGGACCTTGGGCGTGCCGCGGCGGTCGAGCGGGAGGGTGCCGCCCTCGTTGACCAGCAGGGTCGTGGTCCGTTCGGCGATCTCGTCGGCGGTGGCGAGATGGGCCTCGGTGCCCACCAGCCGGTCGACGCCGGCCTGGGTGACGTACGGCTTGTCGAAGAGCCCGAGCCGTGCCTTCATCCGCAGGATGCGCAGGATCGACTCGTCCAGCCGCGCCTCGGTCAGCTCGCCGTCCCGCACGGCCTTGAGCACCGCGTGCCACGCCACGTCGATGGAGGGCGGGTTGAGCAGCTGGTCGACGCCGGCCTTCAGCGCGAGAACGGGCACCCGGTCGTCGCCGTACTTGGTGCGCACCCCCTCCATGCCGAGGGAGTCGGTGATGACGACGCCGTCGTAGCCGAGTTCGCCGCGCAGGATGCCGCTGAGGATCGGGGCGGAGAGGGTGGCCGGGTCACCGGAGTCGTCGAGGGCCGGGAACTGGATGTGCGCGGTCATGATCGAGTCGATGCCCGCCCCGATCGCGGCCCGGAAGGGCACCGCGTCCAGCTTCTCCCACAGCTCCCTGCTGTGCGTGATGACCGGGAAGCCGTAGTGGCTGTCGACGGCGGTGTCGCCGTGGCCCGGGAAGTGCTTGGCGGTCGCCGCGACCCTGGCGCCCTGATAGCCCTTCACCTCGGCCGCGACCAGTTCGGCCACCGCGTCCGGGTCGGCCCCGAAGGACCGTACGCCGATGACCGGGTTGGCCGGGTTGACGTTCACGTCGGCGTCGGGCGAGTAGTCCTGGTTGATGCCCATGGCGCGCAGCTCGGTGCCGGAGATCTTGCCGAGAGTGCGGGCGTCGAGCCAGGAGCCCCCGGCGCCGATCGCCATCGCGCCCGGGAACAGCGTGGCCGGTTTGCCCACCCGGCACACGATGCCGTGCTCCTGGTCGGTGGCGACGAGCAGGGGCAGGCCGCGCGGCTGTTCGAGGGACGCCTTCTGGATGCCGTTGGACAGGTCGGCGATCTGCCGCGGGTTGCGCGTGTTGTGCGCCCAGGTGAAGTAGATGATCCCGCCGACCCGGTACTTCGCGATCAGTTCGGCGGCGGTGCGGACGCCGATCTCGCTGAGGTTGGCATCGATGTCGGCCTGGTCCGGGGCGGTGGCGGAGTGGCCGTAGGCCCGCATCACGAAGAGCTGGCCGACCTTCTCCTCCAGCGTCATCCTGGCGATGAGGGCCCGCAGCCTGCTGTCGGGCACGGAGGCGTGGGCGGTGGTGGATACGGTCAGTGCGGCGGCGACGCCCGCGGTCGCGGCGAGGACGGTCCGTCTGGACGGCCGTGCGGTGTTTCCCGTGCTTCCCGTGCTGGTGTCGTGCACGTGCGCCCCTTCCAGAGGAGAACCGCTGAAGGAAACTTCCAAGGAGCCACCAATATCCGGGAAGTTTCTTTCCGTCAAGGGAATGCGCAGCACGCCACGGTGGGGCCGCCGATCGGCGTACGGGGGGGGCGGGGCGCGCCGGTGACGAGGGCCGACGGGCGACAAGTGACAGGCGGCGGACGGCAGGCGGCGGTGCCGGCCCTCGGCGTGGAGGGCCGGCACCGGGCCGGTCAGGGACGCAGGCCGGGCTCGCGCTCCGTGCCGCGGGCGTCGAGCTTCGCGTCCGTGCGGGCCAGCGGCTTCGCCGCGGACGGGTTCGCGCGGACGGCCGGGGAGGCGACGCCGGCCCATTCGAGGATCCGGGCCGTCGCCAGCGCCTTCTGATCGGCGACGAGGCCGGCCACGTTGGCGCCGTGGTTCATGCCGGGGGCGGTGAACACGTAGGAGTCACGGGCGCCGTTGCCGAGGCGGAAGCGTTCCGCGCCCCAGGGGTCGTTCTGCCCGTACACGAACAGCATGTGGTTCGCGTGCTGCCGCACCCAGGTGTCCACGTCCCGCATCGCGTCCGGCTGGAAGCGCATCGGGATCGAGCGGGGCACGTAGTTGCGCGGCGGCTGGTAGCCGTAGCGGATCAACTGCCGCTCGATGTACGGGAAGTGGATGGTGGGGGCGCCCAGCTGGGTGCCCGCCTGGTAGTAGTACGGCGTGTACGTCCCAAGGCCCTGGTCGGTGTAGAAGGAGAAGCCGGAGATGGTGTCGACCGAGTCCCAGATCGCGTCGTCGGTCGCGTTCGGCGCGTCCGCCGGGATCGTGTCGCAGTCGGACAGGCCGCTGTACTGCCAGAAGCCCCAGACGTAGTCGAGGACGACCGCCTCGTAGGCCCTGTCCAGACTGCCGACGGTGTCGAAGGTGTAGCCGTTGTCGGCCGCGTACTGGGCGTACTTCTTCTCCAGCGGTGCGCGGCGTACGAGCGCCTCGCGCTGGACGGCGTTCAGCCGGTCGCGGCACTCCTTGGTGCCGACGGTGGTGAAGAAGCGGTCGTACGCCGAATCCTCCTTGTTCACCACGTCGTTGGGGGCGACGTAGGCGACGACGCCGTCCATGTCGCGCGGGTAGAAGCGCTCGTAGTAGGTGGCGGTCATGCCGCCCTTGGAGCCGCCGGTGGCGAGCCAGTTGGCCGGGTAGAGCGGCTTCAGGGCCCCGTAGACGCGGTGCTGGTCGCTCGCGGCCTGCCAGATGTCCAGCTTGGACCAGTCGGCCGGGTCGGGGCGGGACGGGGTGAAGAAGCGGTACTCCAGGGAGACCTGGTTGCCGTCCACGATCTGGGTGGGCTCGCGGCGGGACGGGGTCGTGGAGACGTTGTAGCCGCCGGTGTAGAAGACCGTCGGGCGGCTGGTGTCCTTGTGCAGCACGGTGATCCGCTGCTGGAAGGTGCCCTTCGACGGGTGCCGGTGGTCGACGGGCTGGGTGTAGTTCAGGACGAAGTACCGGTAGCCGGGGTACGGCTTCTCCTCGATCAGGCTCATGCCCGGGATCGCGAGGATGCGGTCCTTGATGTCCGCGGGCCCTGACGGTTCGGGCTGGGCGGCGGTGGCCGCGCCCGCTGTGCTCAGCGTGCCTATGAACACCATGAGCGCCAGCAGCCATCTGAGCGCCTTGCGCATGCGCACTCTCCCCTGTGAGACGGATGTCCGCCGGAAGCTATCCGAGCAACTGCCGTCACACCAGAGGGAGTCGAGCGATTCGGAGGATCAGAGGATCAGGGGATCAGGGGCGGGCCGGGGTCAGCACAGGATCCAGCCGGAACTGACCGAGCCGGAGCCCACGGCGCCCTTCACCCACACGCAGCGGTGGCCCGCGTGGACGGTCACCGGGCCCGCGAGCTGCTGGTAGCTGCCCTTGTCGACGACCGGCCGGCTGCCGCGGGCCTGCACGCTGACGGACATGGTGCGCCTGGTGCCGGGGGTCTTGGTGACGGTGACGGCACAGACGTAGCCGTCACTCTTGTAGACGTGGACGACACCGGTGCGGAAGGGCAGGGTCCGCACCTCGTGCCCGGCGCACTCACCGCTGCCCGCCGCCTGGGCGGTGCCGGGTACGGCGAGGGCGAGGGCACCGGACGCGGCCAGCACGGCCGCACCGAGCGTCAGCCGCCGGCGTATCGCACCACTGTCCACTGTCGTCCTCCCCGCACCCCGTCGTGCCCCACCCGTGAACGTACTGATGTACGGACGCACGACCTGTGTCGGATGGTTGCACGACCGTCAGCACGACGCGTGGGGAGGGGTCCCCCGCGTCGCGCCGACCCGTCGTGCCGACCCGGCTCAGCTCAGCTCAGCGGGTCGCGCCCACCGGCTCCTCCGGCTCGGACTGCCCGACGAACGTCCGCCACAGTTCGGCGTACCGGCCGCCGAGGGCGAGGAGTTCGTCGTGGGTGCCGTCCTCGACGACCCGGCCGTGGTCCATGACCACGACCCGGTCCGCGCGGGCGGCCGTGGTCAGCCGGTGGGCCACCACCAGCGTCGTACGGCGGCCCGTCAGCCGGTCGGTGGCCTGGTTGACCTGGGCCTCGGTGGCCAGGTCGAGGGCGGCGGTGGCCTCGTCGAGCAACAGGACGTCGGGGTCGACGAGTTCGGCGCGGGCGAGCGCGATCAGCTGGCGCTGGCCGGCCGAGAGGTTGCGGCCGCGTTCGGCGACCTCGTGGAGGTAGCCGCCGTCGAGCGTCGCGATCATCTCGTGCGCGCCGACCGCCCGCGCCGCCGCCTCCACCTCGGCGTCGGTGGCGTCCGGGCGACCGTAGGCGATGGCGTCGCGGACCGTGCCCGGGAAGAGGTACGCCTCCTGCGGGACGACGCCGAGGCGGTGCCGGTACGACGTCAGGTCCAGGGTGCGCAGGTCCGCGCCGTCGGCCGTGACCCGGCCGCCGGTGGGGTCGTAGAACCGGGCCACCAGCTTGACGAGCGTCGACTTGCCGGCGCCGGTCTCGCCGACGAAGGCGACCGTCTGCCCGGCCGGTATCCGCAGGTCGACACCGGACAGCGCCTCCTCGGCCGTGTCGCCCGCGCCGTACGCGAAGCGCACGTCCTCGAAGGCGATGTCACCGCGCAGGGAGGTCACCTCGCGGGGCTCCTCGGCGGACTCGGTGGAGGTCGGTTCGCGCAGCAGTTCCTGGATGCGGCGCAGCGAGACGGTGGCCTGCTGGTAGCCGTCGAAGACCTGGGAGAGCTGCTGGACCGGGGCGAAGAACAGGTCGATGTAGAGGAGGTACGCCACCAGCGCGCCCGTGGTCAGCGTGGCCGCCTCCACCCGGTGCGCGCCCGAGACGAGGACGGACGCCGCGGCGACCGAGGACAGCAACTGGACGAACGGGAAGTAGACGGATATCAGCCACTGGCCGCGGATCCGCGCCGTGCGGTAGCTCGCGCTGCGCTCGGTGAAGCGCCGCCTGCCGTCCCTCTCGCGCCGGAACGCCTGCACGATCCGCAGCCCGGAGACCGACTCCTGGAGGTCGGCGTTGACCACCGACACCCGCTCACGGGCGAGTTCGTACGCCTTCACGCTCGCCCGGCGGAAGAAGAAGGTGGCGATGATCAGCGGGGGCAGCGTGGCGAAGACGACGAGGGCGAGCTGTACGTCGATCACCAGCAGGACGCCCATGATGCCGAAGAACGTGACGGCCGAGACGAAGGCGGTGACGAGGCCGGTCTGCAGGAAGGTGGACAGCGCGTCGACGTCGGTCGTCATCCGCGTCATGATCCGGCCGGTCAGCTCGCGCTCGTAGTAGTCGAGACCGAGCCGCTGGAGCTGGGCGAAGATCTTCAGCCGCAGCGCGTACAGGACGCGCTCCCCGGTCCGGCCGGTCATCCGGGTCTCGCCGGTCTGCGCGGCCCACTGCACGAGCACGGTGACCAGGCCCAGCAGGGACGCGGCCCACACCGCACCGAGCGCCGCCCTCGTCACGCCCTGGTCGATGCCGTGCCGGATCAGCACCGGCAGCAGCAGGCCCGCGCCCGCGTCTACGGCGACCAGCAGCAGGCTGACGAGCAGGGGCAGGCCGAAGCCGCGCAGCAGGCGGCGCAGGCCGTAGGAGTCCTCGGCGCGGACCGCGTGGGCCTCGTCGACGCCGGGGGTGTCGGTGGCCGGGGGCAGGGCGTCCACCTGGGCGAGCAGCTCGGGCGTCGCCGGGGTGCCGGCCAGCGCCGGATCCTTCGGCTCCCGGTCGCCGGTCCACAGCCGCGAGGTCACCCCGCGCTCCGCGTCGAACTCGGCGTCCAGCTCGTCGCGGACGGAGGTCTCCTCGCGCGGCCCGGCCGGCAGGGCGTGGCCCGGGGAGACCCCGCCCAGTCCGTCCGGGTCGGTGAGCAGCCGGCGGTACAGCGCCGAGCGCTCCTGGAGTTCCGCGTCGGTGCCGATGTCGGCGAGCCGGCCGCCGTCCAGGACGGCGATGCGGTCGGCGAGGTTCAGGGTGGAGCGGCGGTGGGCGATCAGGAGGGTGGTGCGGCCCGCCATGACCTGCGCCAGCGCCTCGTGGATCTCGTGCTCCACGCGGGCGTCCACGGCCGAGGTCGCGTCGTCCAGGACCAGCAGGCGCGGGTCGGTGAGCAGGGCGCGGGCGAGGGCGATGCGCTGGCGCTGGCCGCCGGAGAGGGTCAGGCCCTGCTCGCCGACCTTGGTGTCGTAGCCCGCAGGCAGCTCGGTGATGAAACGGTCCGCCTGGGCGGCGCGGGCGGCGGCCTCGATCTCCTCCTGGGTGGCGTCGGGGCGACCGTAGGCGATGTTGGCGCGGACGGTGTCCGAGAAGAGGAACGAGTCCTCGGGGACCAGTCCGATCGCGGCCCGCAGCGAGTCGAGGGTCAGCTCGCGCACGTCGTGGCCGCCGATCAGGACGGCGCCGTGCGTGACGTCGTAGAAGCGCGGCAGGAGGAGGGAGAGGGTGGACTTGCCGGAACCGGAGGAGCCGACGACGGCGAGGGTCTCGCCGGGCCGGATCTCGAAGCTGAGCCCTTCCAGGACCGGACGGGCCGGGCCGGTGCCGCTCTCGTACGCGAAGGACACGTCGTCGAACTCGACGGTCGCGGGCGCGTCGGCCGGGAGGGTCTTGGTGCCCTCCTGGAAGGTCGGCTCGATGTCGATGAGCTCAAGGACGCGCTCGCTGCTCGCGCGGGCCTGCTGGGCGACCGTGAGGACCACGGCGAGCATGCGGACGGGGCCGACCAGCTGGGCGAGGTAGGTGGAGAAGGCGACGAAGGTGCCGAGGGTGATGTGCCCGCGCACGGCGAGCCAGCCGCCGAGCGCCAGCATGGCGACCTGGCCGACGGCCGGGACCGCCTGCAGGGCCGGGGTGTACCTGCTGTTCAGGCGGATGGTCCGCAGCCGGCCCGCGAACAGCTTGCGGCCGACCGCGCGCAGCTTCCCGGTCTCCTGCTCCTCCTGCCCGAAGCCCTTGACCACGCGGACACCGCTGACGGCGCCGTCGACCACGCCGGCGACGGCGGCGGCCTGGGCCTGGGCGTACCAGGTGGCGGGGTGCAGCTTCGAGCGGCTGCGCTTGGCGATCCACCACAGCGCGGGCGCGACGGCGAGGGCGACGAGGGTCAGCGGCGGTGACAGCCACGCCATGATCACCAGGGACATCAGGAAGAGCAGCAGGTTCCCGATGGTCATCGGGAGCATGAAGAGCAGGCCCTGGATCAGCTGGAGGTCGCTGGTGGCCCGGCCGACGACCTGCCCGGTGGACAGCTCGTCCTGGCGGCGGCCGTCGAGGCGGGTGATCGTCGCGTACATCTCGGTCCGCAGGTCGTGCTGGACGTCGAGGGCGAGCCGGCCGCCGTAGTAGCGGCGGATGTAGGTGAACGCGTAGACGAGGACGGCGGCGCCTATGAGGCCGCCGGCCCAGGGGCCCATGGAGCGGGTGCGGTCGCCGATGACGTCGTCGATGATCACCTTGGTGATCAGCGGGACGAGCGCCAGCACCGCCATGCCGGCCAGGGACGAGCCGAGTGCGAGGACGACGTCCTTCGGATACCGCCAGGCGTAGCCCGCCAGCCGTCGTGCCCATCCCCGTTGCGCTGCCACTCGGGTGCCTTCCTGTCGACATGGTCTACCGGAAGACACAAACGCCGGGAGGGGCGGATTTCATCCCCCTGCAACAATCCGGGCGACATTACGGGCGATATTACGGACGGCAACCGGGCGGCAGACCGGGCGACGACCAGGGGGCGAGGGGAGTGCCCCTCGCCCCCTGGTCCCGGGCTGGTCCCGGCTGATCCCGGGCTGGTCCTGGCCGGCCCTGCCTTGATCCCCGGCCGGCCCCCGGTGTTCTCATCCCTGCGGCGGAACCGCGACGGTGGCCTCGCTGGGCCTGCTGGTCGGGGTGTAGAGGGCGGTGGCGGAGGTCGTGGGCACCAGGTCCTTGTGGATGGCCTTGGCGACGTTCTGGATGGTGGTGACGCCGTAGCTCATGGTGCTGTTGTCCTGCGTGAGCACGCTGATCATGTAGTCGTGGCCGGCGCCCTTGAAGGTGCCCAGGCTGTGCACGCGCCAGCCGTGGGTGGAGCGCTGCAGCCAGCCGTTCTTGACGTGCACGGAGACGGAGGACGGCGCGCCGGCCGGGGTGCCCCAGCGCTGCGAGCTGATGACCTGGCCCATGAGCTTGAGGATGTAGGCGCGGGAGTTGTCGCTGAGCACGCTGTTCTTGGCGGTGACGAGCTTGAGGAGCTTCTGCTCGTCGGTGACGTTCTCCTGGGTCAGGCCCCAGTAGCCGTTCGCGCCGGGGACGGTCTTCGTCATCTGGGCGGCGGACAGGAAGCCCTTGATCTTCGTCAGGCCCAGCTGCTTCCACAGGGAGGTGGTCGCGTTGTTGTCCGACTTGGTGATCATCGCCTTGGTGAGCGAGGCCTCCCGGTCGGTCAGGTACCGGTTGTGCTTCTTCGCGTCCCACAGCAGCGTGGCGAGGACGGTGACCTTGACGGTGCTGGCCGAGTCGTAGGAACTGGTGGCACGCAGGGTGCAGGTGGTGTTGGTCGAAGGGTCGTACAGGCCGATGGCGACGGTGCCCTTGCGGGTGGCGAGCGCCGCGGTGATGTCCTTCTTCAGCTTGGTGGCCAGGCCCGCCTTCGCGGACGTACAGCTCACGGCGGGCGTCGCCGCGGCGGCCGGGGTGGCGGCGGTGACGGCCGGTATGAGCACCGCGGCGCCGAGGGCGGCCGCGAGCACGCCGGCGCGGCTGGATGTACGGGGAGTCATGCCGGTGTTGACTCGCGGGCCTGACCGAAAGTTGTACGCGTGTTCCCGGAGCGGGGTTCGGGAGGGTGACCGGGGGCAGATATCGGCTCATGCCTGAGACGGGGGAAAGCGGCTACACGCGGTCGGGCCGGCTGTTCGCGGCGCTGGCGGTGCTGCACCTGCTGGTGTCGTCCGACCGGACGCTGCCGGGTCCGGACGACTTCAAGGAGAAGGACAGCGTCTCGGACCGGATCAACGTCATGAAACGGGACTTTTCCTACGACGAGTTGACCTCCGTGCGCAAGAAGGGCGGGCAGGCCTGGAAGCTCGCGTCGGAGATATTCCGCTCCGTGCCCGGCTTCCTGGACCCGGGCGCACTGCCGACGAACACCTTCAGCCCGGCACAGCTCGCGGAGCACCGGGCGGGCTACGACGCCCAGCTGGCCGAGTACCGGAAGGACTTCGCGGATCTGCTGCCGTGACCGTGTGGCCCGGCTACTCCAACGGCTCGGTGTGGTTCTGGGGGCGACGAGGGCTTCAGCTTCAGCGGGGACTACTGGGATTGACATCCTCCCCCTCTTCGGCGAGGGGGATTCCAACCCAGGTGGGCTGAGGTTCACGGGCGCTCGAACGGCCAGCGGCCGTCGTCACCCCTCCGGCACCGGCTGAGCGCCGGGGGCGGGGAATCCCGCCCTGACCTGACGCGACGTTGGCTGCTGCGTTGGTGTCCGCGTTGCAGGTGAAGCCGCAGGATACGCACTCGAACTCGGCTTGGCTCTTGCGCGAGTTCTTGTCGATCCATCCGCAGGCGCTGCATCGCAGGCTGGTGTAGGGAGCAGGGACGTCCTCCACCCGGCCAGGCGCCTTGTGCTCGGTGCGCTGCCGGAGCAGGCCCCAGCCCTGGGCGAGAATGACGCGGTTCAGTCCAGCCTTCTGGCGAACGTTCTTGCCGGGCTGCCCGGTGGTGCCCCTCGCCGAGCGGGTCATGTTCTTGATGTTCAGCTTCTCGAACCGGATCACGCGGTAGGACCGAGCGAGCATCGTGCTGGTCTTCTCACACCAGTCTTTGCACCGGTTCATCTCCCGGGCCTTGAGCCGGGCAACCTTGGCGTACTCGGCGGCCTTCTGTGCGCTGCCCTTGGATGCACGGGCTGCGCGCCGCTGGTGCTTTCGGACCTTTGCCCGTTCCTTGACCGTCAGCTGCGGGCAGTTCAGCTTCCGGCCGTCGGACAGGGCTGCGGTGGTGGCCACACCCCGGTCGATACCGATGACCTCACCCGTTGCGGGAGCAGTGAGCGGCTCGGGAATGACGGCGAACGCGATGTGCCACCGGCCATTACGGAAGGTGACCCGGAACGTCTTCGCGCTGGGCAGGTCCGGGCGGGTAAGGCGGAAACGGACCCACCCACAGGCGGGTACTTTGACCTGGGCCCACCGACGGTTGAGCTTCTGCACCACCACGGAACGGCCCATGACCTGCTTGCCCTTGCCATTCAGCTTCGGCGAGCCGTCCGCGTTGTACTCGGGTACGCGATCAGTGCCGATGACGCGGAAGCCTTCGTGCTTGTACTTCTTACGCCAGGTCGGTTCACCGAATCCCGAGGTGAAGCGGGCGTTCTTGGCCTTGGCGAAGTCCTTGAGCGCCTGCTGCTACACATCCGCGTTCCCGGCCCCGAGCCAGTCGCTCTCTTGCCGGGCCTCAGTGAGCTGACGGCGCTGCTCGGCGAAACCGGGAGCCGACGTGCGGCCGGGCTTCCAGTGCGTGTGCTGCTCGACCGCCAGGTTCCACACGTACCTCGCGTGAGCACAGTGCAGCAACATCTGCTGCCCCTGCTCGCACGTCGGGTACATACGGAAACGTGACATGCCGCCATGGTAGCGGCACAATAACGGCATGATCAAGTTCACGCTACGCATTCCCGACCACATGCACGAACGGCTGACCACTCAAGCGGAGACCGACCGACGGTCCCTCAACTCCGAGATCCTGCACCTGCTTGAGGTCGCTCTCACCACTGTGGAAGGTGGCGACGAATCGCCCTGATGACGATTTGCCTTCCCCTTTCCTGACACAGCAGGTGCCCTGGCGCGAAAGAAAGGCGGAGGGCCCCCTGACCACCACGGTCAGGGGACGTTCGGCATCGCATGTCGTGTGACGGGCTACGGACCACATACCGTCTATATGAGGCGGCAGGCAGCCGAACGAGTGATCAGCTACTACCCAGGTGCGTGGGCGCGAACATCCGCAGCAGGGCCGGGAGGACGACCACCGAGGGGCCCGGGGCGGCCAGGGCCTTCGCCAGGTCCGCTTCCAGGGTCTCGGGGGTCGCGCGGATCCCGGGGACGCCGAAGGACTCGGCGAGGGCGGCGTAGTCCGGGCGGGCCAGTTCGGTGGCCGTCGCCTGGCCGAAGGCGTCCGTCATGTACTCGCGCAGGATGCCGTAGCCGCCGTCGTCGACGATCAGCCAGGTGACGGGCAGGCCGTACTGCTTCGCCGTGGCCAGTTCCGCGATCGAGTACAGGGCGCCGCCGTCGCCGGACACCGCCAGGACCGGGCGGGCCGGGTCGGCCGCCGCCGCGCCGAGGGCCGCCGGGAAGCCGTAGCCGAGGCCGCCGGCGCCCTGGGCGGAGTGCATGGTGTTGGTGCCCTGCGGGTCGAAGGCCGACCAGGCCCAGTACGCCAGGATCGTCATGTCCCAGAAGGACGGGGAGCCGGCGGGCAGGGCCCGCCGCACGGACGCCAGCACGTCCTGTTCCAGGGTGAGTTCCTGGGCGGCGATGCGGGCGCCGACCTTCGCGAGGAGTTCGCGCACCCGGTCCGGCGCAGTCGCGTCCCTGCGCTCCTGAACCGTCTCCAGCAGGGCCTGGAGGGCGAGGCGGGCGTCCGCGTGGATGCCGAGGGCGGGGTGGTTGGACTCCAGCTTGCCGAGGTCGGCCTCGATCTGGACGACGCGGCCGCGCGGCTTGAACGTGTGGTAGTTCGAGGAGAGTTCGCCGAGGCCGGAGCCGACGACCAGGAGGACGTCCGCGTCCTCCAGGAAGTCCGTGGTGTGGCGGTCCTCCAGCCAGGACTGGAGGGACAGGGGGTGCTCCCAGGGGAAGGCACCCTTGCCGCCGAAGGTCGTCACCACGGGCGCGTCGAGCTTCTCGGCGAGCGCCAGCAGTTTCCCGGCGGCGTCGGAGCGTACGACCCCGCCGCCCGCGATGATCGCCGGGCGGGCGGCGCCGGACAGCAAGTGCGCCGCCACCGCGGTCAGTTCGGGGCGCGGGACCAGGTCGTCCGGGGTCGCGTCGACCGCCGTCACCATCGGCAGGGAGGTCTCGGCGAGCAGCACGTCCTGCGGGATCTCCACCCACACCGGGCCGTGCGGAGCCGTCAGCGCGGACTTCCAGGCCGCCGCGAGGGCGGAGGGGATCTGTGACGGGGTGCGGACGGTGTGGACCGACTTCACCACGCCCCGGAACGAGGCCGACTGGTCGGGAAGTTCGTGGAGGTAGCCGTGACGGCCGCCGCCCAGGCCCGCGGTCGGGATCTGGCTGCTGATCGCCAGCACGGGGGCCGAGGCCGACGCGGCCTCCTGGAGCGCCGCCAGGGAGGTGAGGGCTCCCGGGCCCGTCGAGAGCAGCAGCGGGGCCGCCTCGCCGGTGATCCGGCCGTACGCGTCCGCCGCGAAGCCCGCGTTGTTCTCCACCCGCAGGCCCACGTAGGTGAGGTCCGAGCGGCGCAGGGCGTCGAACATGCCCAGCGCGTGCTGGCCGGGCAGACCGAACACGGTGGTCGCGCCCAGTCCGGCCAGGGTCTCCACGACCAGGTCTCCGCCGTTGCGGCCGGCGGGGGGATTCAGCGCGGCCTCCGTCTGCGCGGGCGTCGGGCGGAGTACCTGGTCGTGGTCGTGAGTCACTGCTCTCGGTCCCCTAGGGAGAGTCGGGTGCCGGATGGCGGAGGGGGTGGGGCGGGGTGGGTCAGGCGTTGCGGGCCGCGGCGATCTGGCGGCTCATGATGGTGGTCAGTTCGTAGGCCGTGTGGGAGGCCGCCACCGAGGTGATCTCCGCGTGGTCGTACGCGGGGGCGACCTCGACGACGTCCGCCGAGACCAGGTTGCAGGAGGCCAGGCCGCGCAGGATCTCCAGCAGCTCGCGGGAGGTCATGCCGCCCGCCTCCGGGGTGCCGGTGCCGGGCGCGTGGGCCGGGTCGAGGCAGTCGATGTCGATGGAGATGTACAGCGGGCGGTCGCCGATGCGCTGGCGCAGTTGGTCGGCGACCTCGTCGGCGCCGCGGCGGTAGACGTCCGCGGAGGTGACGATGCCGAAGCCCATCTTCTCGTCGTCGGTGAGGTCCTGCTTGCCGTACAGGGGCCCGCGGGTACCGACGTGGGAGAGCGCCTCGGTGTCGAGGATGCCCTCCTCCACGGCGCGGCGGAACGGGGTGCCGTGGGTGTACTCGGCGCCGAAGTAGGTGTCCCAGGTGTCCAGGTGGGCGTCGAAGTGGAGCAGGGCGACGGGGCCGTGCTTCTTCGCGACCGAGCGCAGCAGCGGGAGCGCGATGGTGTGGTCGCCGCCCAGGGTCATCAGGCGGGCGCCGGTGCCGAGGAGTTCGTCGGCGGCCGCCTCGATGGTCTCCACGGCCTCGTTGATGTTGAACGGGTTCACGGCGATGTCGCCGCCGTCCGCGACCTGGGCGAGCGCGAAGGGGGAGGCGTCCTGCGCCGGGTTGTAGGGGCGCAGCAGCCGGGACGCCTCGCGGATGGCGTTGCCGCCGAAGCGGGCGCCCGGCCGGTACGAGACGCCGGAGTCGAACGGCACTCCGACGACGGCGACGTCGGTGGTGCCGACCTCGTCGAGCCGGGGCAGCCGGGCGAAGGTCGCGGGGCCGGCGTACCGCGGGACGCGGGAGGAGTCGACGGGGCCGCGGGGCGTCTCGTTGCCGCTCATACTTGCATGCCTTCTTTCTTACGCTCTGCCGCGTACGTACTGATTTCCGCTCGACTCTACTGGTGAGCCGGGACCTGTTCGGACACGAGTTCGGGGGACCGTCCCGCGAGGCGCTCGCGCCAGTTGGCGAGGACGGCCGCGTCGGTGGGCCTGGTGGCCAGGGAGACGACCAGGTAGGCGACGAGGGAGGCGAGCAGGCCGTAGTAGACGGGCTCGTTGGCGAGGATGCCGAAGGTCGCCATCAGGCCGATCACGGCGACGCCGCCGACGATCACGGAGGCCAGCGCGCCCTGCACGGTGCCGCGCTTCCACAGCAGGCCGCCGAGGATCGGGACGAGCAGGCCGCCGACGAGGAGGTTGTAGGCGACGGTCAGGGCCTCGACGACGTTGTTCAGCGCGATCGCGGTGGCGATCACCGCGACGCCCATCACCAGGATGAAGGCGCGGTTGCCCTTGACCTCGTCGTGCTCCTCGCCGTCACGGCGCACCGCGCCCCGCAGCCGGGACCAGATGTCGTTGTTGGCGACGGTGGCGCAGGCGATCAGGGCGCCGGAGGAGGTCGACATCACGGCGGCGAGGGCGGCGGCCAGCACCAGACCGCGCACACCGATGGGCAGTTCGTCCTTGACGATGGTGGCGAACGCGTCGTCGGCGCTGCCCAGGTTGGGGTAGAGCACCTTGGCCGCCGTGCCGATGACGGCGCCGGCGAGGGCGTACACCAGGCAGTAGGTGCCGGCGACGGTACCGCCGTGCCGGGCGACCTTGTCGCTGCGGGCGGTGAACACGCGCTGCCAGATGTCCTGGCCGATGAGCATGCCGAAGGTGTAGATCAGCACGTAGGTGAAGATCGTCTCGCCGCCGATGCCCAGCGGGTCGAAGTACGAGGTCGGCAGCTTGGCCTTCATACCGGAGAAGCCGCCCGCCTTGACCACGGCGATGGGCAGGAGCAGCAGGAGCACGCCGATCGTCTTGACGACGAACTGCACCATGTCGGTGAGCGTGATGGACCACATGCCGCCGAGCGTGGAGTACGCGACGACGATCGAGCCGCCGAGGATGATCGCGATCGTGCGGTTCATGTCGAACAGGACGTCGAAGATCGTGGCGTAGGCGATGGTCGAGGTGACCGCCAGCATGAGGGTGTACGCCCACATGACCACACCGGAGATGACGCCCGACTTGCCGCCGTAGCGCAGGTCCAGCATCTCGGAGACGGTGTAGACCTTCAGGCGCGCGATGCGGGCCGAGAAGAAGATCGACAGGGCGAGGATGCCGAGGCCGATGGTGAAGACCATCCAGGCGCCGGACAGGCCGTACTTGTAGCCGAGGCCGACACCGCCGATGGTGGACGCGCCACCGAGGACGATCGCGGCCATCGTGCCGGAGTACATGGCGGGTCCGAGGCGGCGTCCCGCCACCAGGAACTCGCTCTTGGACTTGGCGCGGCGCATGCCCCACCAGCCCATGGCCAGCATCCCGACGAGATACAGGACGATCACGGTGTAGTCGACGGCCATGTGGGGCCCTCCTTCGCGCACGGGTCGGTGGCGTGTCGTGCAGGTGAATGGGGAGTGGGGAGTGGGGACGTCGGCAGCGGATCGCGGGGACATCCGCCCGTACCCGCGGCTACCGGACTCACTTGACATTAGGTGGCCGGAAAGCGACTGCGAAGTGTACGTTCCATCCATATGGACGGGGTGGAGTGGAGGGAGTGCACATCATGTCGGATTCGATCACCCCAGCCGTCCCACCGACCCCACCCGTACCGCTGTCGGCGCTGCTGGCCCGTGAGGATCTGGCGCTGCGGCAGATCGCGGGGCCGTCGGGCCCGGACATCGTGATCCACTGGGCGCACACCACGGAGATGTCCGATCCCTACCCGTACCTGCTGGGCGGCGAGCTGCTGCTGACCGCCGGGGTGCACGTGCCGGGGGCGACGGGCCCCGCCGGGGCCGCCGGCCGCCCGAGCGGGCCCGAGGGGGGCCTGGGCAAGTACTTCGACGACTACGTCGCCCGGATCGTGGCCGCCGGCGGTGCCGCCCTCGGCTTCGGCCTGGCCCCGCTGCACGACACGGTCCCGCCCGCCCTGGTCGCCGCCTGCGAGGCGCACGCCCTGCCCCTCCTGGAGGTCCCGCCCCGGACGACCTTCTCCGGTGTGGCCCGCGCGGTCTGGCAGCTGATGGCCCAGGCCCGCCTGGCCGAGCTGCGCCGGGTCACGGAGGCCCAGCAGAGCCTGGCCTCCGCCGCCTCCCGCCCCGACCCCGTGCCCTCGGTGCTGCGCCAGCTCGCCCAGCGCCTGGGCGGGCGCGCGGTCCTCTACGGCCCCGACGGTACCGAGATCGCGGCGGCGGGCCGGGAGACGACCGAGGGGGTCCGCCGGACCCTGGCCGAACTCGCCACCGTGGTCCGGCCACCGCGACACGCCCCACCACCCCCGGACCGATCCCCGGACGACAGCCCCGGAGCCACCCCGCGCCCGGCCACCACATCCGTACCCGCGTCCCGCCCGACCACCGCGCCCGTGTCCCGTCCGACCACCGCATCCGCATCCGCGCCCGCGCCCGCGCCCCGCCCAGCCGCCACCTCCGCATCCAGCCCCGGCCCCGCCTCCGCATCTCTCCCCGGCTCTGCCACCACCTCCACACCCGCGTCCGCATCCCACCCCGCATCCGCGTCCGCCTCCCGCCCCGGCCCTGCCACCGCGTCCGCACCCGCACCCGCTTCCCGCCCCACCACCGGTTCCGCACCCGCGTCCGTCTCCCGCCCCGCCACCACCTCCCCGTCCAGCCCCGGCCCCGCCTCCGCCGGACGCCCCACCACCGCCTCCGCACCCCGCCCCGCGTCCGCCTCCCGGCCCGCGCCCACCTCCGCCACCGACACGCACGGCGACACGCATCTCGCCGCTTACGCCCTCGGTGCCGGGGAGGGGTTCGTGCTCGGGGTGGCGACGGCGCAGCGTGAGCCCGGGGATCACACGATCGCGTCCGTCGCGTCCGTGCTGCTCTCGCTGCTCACCGGCGAGCACCAGAGCGGCACCGGTGCGAACCGGTCCTCCGCGCTGGTGCGGCTGCTGCTCGGCGCGGTACCCGAGGAGGTCGCGCCGCTGCTGGGAGGCGAGGAGGAACGGTGGTTCGTGGTGCACGCACGGCCGGAGGGCCACTCGCCGGACGCGGTGGCCGCCTCCGCGCTGGGCGCGGCGCTGGGGTCACCGCTGGTCGACCTCGGCCCTGACGTCGTACGCGTGCTGGTGCCGGCCGGGCGGGAGCCCGCGGCGCAGCCCGGCTGGACGCTCGGGGTCAGCGCGCCGACGGGCCCGCAGGAGTGGGCGTCCGCCGACGCGCAGGCGGCGCGTGCGCTGACCCGCGCGCGGGCCACCCGCACCGCGCTGGTCCGGCGCGGCGCCCGGCCGGGCCTCGACGACCTGGTGCCCCGGGCGGACGCCGAGGCGCACGCGCGCGCGTTGCTCGCGCCGCTCGCCGCCGGTCCCGCCCTCGCCGACACCCTGCGCACCTGGCTGTCGCTGCACGGCAGTTGGGACCGTACGGCGGTGGCGCTGGGCGTGCACCGCAACACCGTGCGGCAGCGCATCGCCCGCTGCGCGGCCCTGCTGGACGCCGACCTGGACGACCCCGACGTACGCATGGAGCTGTGGTTCGCCCTGCGCGGACGGTGAGTGAGCCGTGTCCCAGCGTGCGATATCCCAGGGACGCGCACAGCACGCTCCCCCACAATGGGAGGCATGCCGATACCCGGGACACCCAGCCGCGCGCAGCTCGTCGACCACCTGGTGAGGACCCGTATCGCGGGGGACGTCGCCACACCCCGCGAGAACAACCTCTCCCACTACCGCAAGCTGGCCAACGGCGACCGCCACTACTGGTTCGGTCTCGAACTGGGCGAGCGCTGGTCGGACGAGCAGGACGTGCTCGCGGTCATGGCCGAACGGGTGGGTGTCGACGACGATCCCGAGTACCGCTTCGGGCAGGACAGCATCGACCCCGAGCTGACCGTGGCCGCGCTGGAGCGGCTCGCCACGCGGCTGCGCAAGGCGGCGGACGCCCAGCAGCGGGTGCTGTTCGCGACCGGTCACCCGGGCGGCCTGCTGGACGTGCACCGGGCCACGGCCGCCGCGCTGCGCGCCGCCGGCTGCGAGATCGTCGTCATCCCGGACGGACTGCGGACGGACGAGGGGTACGTCATGCAGTTCGCGGACGTCGCCGTCCTCGAACACGGGGCGACGCTGTGGCACACCCACTCCGGGGAGCCGATGCGGGCCGTCCTCACGGGACTTGAGCGCGAGGGGCGCCCGCTGCCGGATCTGGTGGTGGCCGACCACGGCTGGGCCGGCTACGCCGCACAGCACGGCGTCGACTCCGTCGGGTACGCCGACTGCAACGACCCGGCGCTGTTCCTCGCCGAGTCCGAGGGCACCCTCCAGGTCGCGGTGCCGCTCGACGACCACGTCGCGAGCCCCCGCTGCTACGACCCGATGACGGCGTACCTGCTCACGGAGGCCGGCCTGGCCTGATCTGACCCGGCGACGAGTGCGGTGTGCGGCCCCGCCCAGGGAGCCGCACACCGTTCTCAGGTTGTGGTGCGATCAGTGGCCGCCGCCACCGCCGCCACCACCGTGACCGCCGCCACCGCCGCCGCCGTGGCCACCGCCACCGCCGCCGCCGTAGCCACCGCCACCGTGACCGCCGCCACCGTAGCCGCCACCACCGTGACCGCCGCCACCGTAGCCGCCACCACCGTGACCGCCACCACCGTGACCGCCACCGCCGTGGCCGCCACCACCGCCGCCGCCGCCGTGGTCGCCATAGCTCGTGCTGTATGAGCCGTAGTCATGGGACGGGGCCGCCGAGGCGGTACCTGCTGCGCCGATCGCGGCGCCGCCGGCCAGCAGGAGGCCGCTGGCAGACAGCGCGATAAGGCGCCTCGTGCGCTGTGATCGCATGGGATTACCTTCCATCTCCATCGTCTTTCGCAGCTCCGGGAGGGGTGCGAGGTGGATGGCCGTCGCCGCGACCATAGGTGGACGAGATGCGGCGCGGTCGTGAGGTGCCACCGCAGTTCCTTGAGGGCACGACACTCGTCACCGACGCCTACAGGCCACCCGTTCGCTGGTGCGCCACCGGGTGCTGTGGCTGAGGTCCGGGCGTCCGGAACCTCGTCGGCCGAGCCGTTCGTGCGCTGCGGCTTTCACTCATAGAGCCTAGTACCCCATGCGTCACTCGCAACTTCGGGCGACCATCGGCTTGGCGGAGCAGCGCACGCGAGGGCCGTCCCGAACGGATCGGGGCGGCCCTCGCGTCTGTGTCCGGTCGATCGCGCTCTCACCGGGGAACGCGGACCACGCCCTCCTGGATGACGGAGACGGCGAGCCGCCCGTCCTGGGTGTAGATGCGGGCCTGGCCCAGGCCCCGGCCGCCGTGCGCGGACGGCGACTCCTGGTCGTAGAGCAGCCACTCGTCGGCGCGGAAGGGCCGGTGGAACCACATCGCGTGGTCCAGGGACGCCCCGTGGACGTCGCCGACGGCCCAGCCGCCGCGCCCGTGCGCGAGCAGCACGGAGTCGAGGAGGGTCATGTCGGAGACGTAGGTGGCGAGGACGACGTGCAGCAGCGGTTCGTCGACGGCTCCGTCGAGCTTGCCGTTGGTGCGGAACCACACCTGGCTGTGCGGTTCGCGCGGCTCGCCGAACTGTCCGTACGGCGGCTCCTCCACGTACCGCAGGTCGATCGCCTCGCGGGCCTCCAGGAGCCTGTCGACGACACCGGGGTCCAGGTGGCCGTAGCGGCGCAGCCGCTCCGGGGAGGTGGGCAGGGTCTCCGGGTCCGGGGCGGGCGGCATGGGCGCCTGGTGTTCGAGGCCCCCTTCGTCCACCTGGAAGGACGCCGAGAGGTGGAAGATCGGCTTGCCGTGCTGGACGGCGACCACCCGGCGGGTGGTGAAGGAACGGCCGTCCCGGATGCGGTCGACCTCGTAGACGATGGGCGCCCCGGGGTCGCCCGGCCGCAGGAAGTACGCGTGCAGGGAGTGGGCGGGCCGGTCGGCGGGGGCCGTCCGGCCGGCGGCGACCATCGCCTGCGCGGCGACCTGCCCGCCGAAGACACGGGGGACGACGGCGGAGCGGGACTGGCCGCGGAAGATGTTCTCCTCGATCTGCTCCAGGTCGAGCAGATCGAGGAGGTCCTGGAGTGCCTGGCTCATGGCGTCAGTTGTACCGGCCGGTGAGTCCGGGTCACAGCCCCATGTCCTTGGCGATGATCGTCTTCATGATCTCGCTGGTGCCGCCGTAGATGCGGTTGACGCGGTTGTCCGCGTACAGGCGGGCGATCGGGTACTCGTTCATGAAGCCGTAGCCACCGTGCAGCTGGAGGCAGCGGTCGATGACGCGGTGGGCGACCTCGGTGCAGAAAAGCTTGGCGGAGGCGGCCTCGGCGGGCGTCAGCTCACCGGCGTCGAGAGCCTCGGTCGCGCGATCCGCGACGGCCTCGGCGGCGTCGACCTCGGCCTGGCAGGCGGCCAGCTCGAACTTGGTGTTCTGGAAGGCCGCGACCGGCTTGCCGAAGACGACGCGCTGCTGGACGTACTCCTTGGCGAACCGGACGGCGGCCTTGGCCTGCGCGTAGGCGCCGAAGGCTATGCCCCAGCGCTCGGAGGCCAGGTTGTGGCCGAGGTAGGAGAAGCCCTTGTTCTCCTCACCGAGGAGGTCCTCGACGGGCACCTTGACGTCGACGAACGCCAGCTCGGCGGTGTCGGAGGTCTTCAGGCCGAGCTTGTCGAGCTTGCGGCCGACGGAGTAGCCCTCGGCCTTCGTGTCCACGACGAACAGGGAGATGCCGTGGCGGCGGTCCTCGGCGCTGGGCGCGGCGGTGCGGGCGCAGACGATCATGCGGTCGGCGTGCACACCGCCGGTGATGAAGGTCTTGGCGCCGTTGAGGACGTAGTGGGTGCCGTCCTCGGAGAGCCTGGCGGTGGTCTTCATGCCCGCGAGGTCGGAGCCGGTGCCCGGCTCGGTCATCGCGATGGCCCACATCTCCTCACCGGAGACGAACTTCGGCAGGTAGCGCTTCTTCTGCTCCTCGGTGGCGAGCAGCTTGATGTAGGGCAGGCCGAGCAGCACGTGCACGCCGGAGCCGCCGAAGGAGACGCCCGCGCGGGCCGTCTCCTCGTACAGGACGGCCTCGAACTTGTAGGAGTCGATGCCGGCGCCGCCGTACTCCTCGTCCACGCGGATGCCGAAGACGCCCAGTTCGGCGAGCTTGTAGTAGAAGTCGCGCGGGGCCTGGCCGGCGGCGAACCACTCGTCGTAGACGGGGACGACCTCGGCCTCGATGAAGGCCCGGAGGGTCTCCCGGAACGCCTCGTGATCTTCGGTGAACAGCGTGCGGCGCATGGGTACCTCCACGGACCTCGGGGCGTGTCTAAGCGCTTGCTCAGATTCGAAGATACCGATGAGTACGGGAGGCGTCCAGAGACGCAGGTCACTCCGGAAAGGCGATAGCCGGAAGGAGAGGGTAGAGGGAAAGGGGGGCGGGCGTCACGCCCTCGCCGCAGCGGACGTCATGCCTTCGCCGCAGCGGACGTCATGCCTTCACCGCAGCGGACGTCATGCCCTCGCCGCAGCGGGCGTCACGCCCTCACCGCTCCCCCGCCGCCGAGAAGGCACCCCGGGCCATCCGGTGCAGCAGGGCCGCCGTGGTCCCGCGGCCGGGCAGCGTGCCGGCGCGGCCCAGGTGCGGGGTGGAGTTGAGCAGGCCGAAGACCGAGTGGACGGCCGAGCGGGCCGCCGGCTCCGTGAGCCCCGGGTACGCCTCGCGCACCACCTCGACCCACAGCTCGACGTACTGCCGCTGGAGCTGGCGCACCAGCTTGCGGTCGCTGTCGCGCAGCCGGTCCAGCTCGCGGTCGTGGAGGGTGATCAGGGGGCGGTCGTCCAGGGCGAAGTCGATGTGACCCTCGATGAGGGAGTCCAGGACGGCCGAGGCGCCACTGCCGCCGTCGGACTCCGCGAGGCGGCGCTTGGCGCCGGTCAGCAGCTGTCCGCTGATACCGACCAGCAGCTCGGCCAGCATCGCGTCCTTGCCCGGGAAGTGCCGGTACAGGCCGGGGCCGCTGATGCCCACGGCGGCCCCTATCTCGTCGACGCCGACGCCGTGGAAGCCGCGCTCGGCGAAGAGCCGGGCAGCCTCCTTGAGGATCTGCTCACGGCGGGTGGGGGCGTCGGTTCTGGTGGCCATGCGAGTAATTCTAGACAGGGACGTTAGCGGTCGTTAACCTGTGGGAGATGGTTAACGCTCATTAACAGTACGACCACTGGGTGAACCACTGGGTGAGGGGACCGCAGGATGCAGGAGGCACCGGAGCTGACGAGCGCGGCCGAGCCCGCGTCGGAGGCCTGGCGGGCCAATGAACAAGCCCACCTCGCCCTCGTCGGGGAGCTGCGCGCCAAGCTGGCCGCCGCCGCGCTCGGCGGCGGCGAGAAGGCCCGCGCCCGGCACACCGCGCGCGGGAAGCTGCTGCCCAGGGACAGGGTGGACACCCTGCTCGACCCCGGGTCGCCGTTCCTGGAGCTGGCCCCGCTCGCGGCCGACGGGATGTACGAGGGCCAGGCGCCGGCCGCCGGCGTGATCGCCGGGATCGGCCGGGTCAGCGGGCGCGAGTGCGTGATCGTCGCCAACGACGCGACCGTCAAGGGCGGCACGTACTACCCGATGACCGTGAAGAAGCACCTGCGCGCGCAGGAGGTGGCCCTCGACAACCGGCTGCCGTGCGTCTACCTCGTGGACTCGGGCGGCGCCTTCCTGCCGATGCAGGACGAGGTCTTCCCCGACCGGGACCACTTCGGGCGGATCTTCTACAACCAGGCCCGTATGTCGGGCGCGGGGATCCCGCAGATCGCGGCCGTCCTCGGCTCGTGCACGGCGGGCGGCGCGTACGTCCCGGCGATGAGCGACGAGGCCGTGATCGTCCGCGGCCAGGGCACGATCTTCCTCGGCGGCCCGCCGCTGGTGAAGGCGGCCACCGGCGAGGTCGTCACCGCGGAGGAGCTGGGCGGCGGCGAGGTCCACTCCCGGATCTCCGGTGTCACCGACCACCTCGCCGAGGACGACGCGCACGCCCTGCGGATCGTGCGGAACATCGTCGCCACGCTCCCGGCCCGGCCGTCCCTGCCCTGGGAGGTCCGCCCCGCGGTGGAGCCGAAGGTCGACCCCTACGGGCTCTACGGCGCGGTCCCGGTCGACTCCCGTACCCCCTACGACGTGCGCGAGATCATCGCGCGCGTGGTGGACGGGTCGCGGTTCGCCGAGTTCAAGAGCGAGTTCGGGCAGACCCTGGTCACCGGCTTCGCCCGGATCCACGGCCACCCGGTCGGCATCGTCGCCAACAACGGCATCCTGTTCTCCGAGTCCGCCCAGAAGGGCGCCCACTTCATCGAGCTGTGCGACCAGCGCGGCATCCCGCTGGTGTTCCTGCAGAACATCTCGGGCTTCATGGTGGGCAAGGACTACGAGGCGGGCGGCATCGCCAAGCACGGCGCCAAGATGGTGACGGCGGTCGCCTGCACGCGCGTGCCGAAGCTGACGGTGGTGGTCGGCGGGTCGTACGGCGCGGGCAACTACTCGATGTGCGGCCGGGCGTACTCGCCGCGCTTCCTGTGGATGTGGCCCAACGCCAAGATCTCGGTCATGGGCGGCGAGCAGGCCGCCTCCGTCCTCGCGACCGTCAAGCGGGACCAGTTGGAGGCACGCGGCGAGGACTGGCCGGCCGAGGACGAGGAGTCCTTCAAGGCGCCGATCCGCGCGCAGTACGAGCACCAGGGCAACGCCTACTACGCGACCGCCCGCCTCTGGGACGACGGCGTGATCGACCCGCTGGAGACCCGTCAGGTGCTGGGACTCGCCCTGACGGCCTGCGCCAACGCGCCCCTGGGAAACCCCCAGTTCGGCGTCTTCCGGATGTGAGGAGGGGAACCGTGTTCGACACAGTGCTGGTCGCCAACCGGGGCGAGATCGCCGTACGCGTCATCCGTACGCTCCGCTCGCTGGGCGTGCGCTCGGTGGCGGTCTTCTCCGACGCCGACGCGGACGCGCGGCACGTCCGGGAGGCCGACACGGCGGTACGGATCGGCCCGGCCCCCGCGGCCGAGAGCTATCTGTCGGTGGAGCGGCTGCTGGAGGCCGCCGCCCGCACCGGCGCCCAGGCCGTCCACCCCGGCTACGGCTTCCTCGCCGAGAACGCGGGCTTCGCGCGCGCGTGCGAGGAGGCGGGGCTGGTGTTCATCGGCCCGTCGGCGGACGCGATCGCCCTCATGGGTGACAAGATCCGCGCCAAGGAGACGGTGCAGGCGGCCGGGGTGCCGGTCGTGCCGGGTTCCAGCGGCAGCGGGCTCACCGACGCCCAACTCACCGAGGCGGCACGGGAGATCGGGACCCCGGTCCTGCTCAAGCCCTCCGCCGGAGGCGGCGGCAAGGGCATGCGCCTGGTGCGGGACGTCTCCGTCCTGGAGGAGGAGATCGCGGCAGCCCGCCGCGAGGCCCGCGCCTCCTTCGGCGACGACACGCTGCTGGTGGAGCGGTGGATCGACCGGCCCCGGCACATCGAGATCCAGGTGCTGGCCGACGGCCACGGGGGCGTCGTCCACCTCGGCGAGCGCGAGTGCTCGCTGCAGCGGCGGCACCAGAAGGTCATCGAGGAGGCGCCGTCGGTCCTGCTGGACGCGCGGACGCGTGCGGCGATGGGCGAGGCGGCCGTACAGGCGGCCCGCTCGTGCGGGTACCGGGGCGCGGGCACGGTGGAGTTCATCGTGCCGGGCGGTGACCCGTCGGCGTACTACTTCATGGAGATGAACACCCGCCTCCAGGTGGAGCACCCGGTCACCGAGCTGATCACGGGCCTCGACCTGGTGGAGTGGCAACTGCGGGTCGCGGCCGGGGAGAAGCTGGGCTTCGCGCAGCAGGACGTGACGCTGACCGGGCACGCGGTCGAGGCCCGGATCTGCGCGGAGGACCCCGCACGCGGGTTCCTGCCGTCGGGCGGCACCGTGCTGCTGCTGGACGAGCCCCAGGGCGACGGTGTCCGCACCGACTCCGGGCTCAGCGCGGGCACCGAGGTCGGCAGCCTGTACGACCCGATGCTGTCCAAGGTCATCGCCTACGGCCCCGACCGCGCGACGGCGCTGCGCAGGCTCCGGGCCGCCCTCGCCGGGACCGTCACGCTGGGCGTGCAGACCAACGCGGGCTTCCTGCGCCGGCTGCTGGCCCATCCGGCGGTCGTGTCGGGCGAGATGGACACCGGGCTGGTGGAGCGGGTGGTGGACGAACTGGTCCCCACCGACGTCCCGGAGGCGGTGTACGAGGCGGCGGCGGCCGTACGACTGGACGCGCTGCGCCCGCCGGCCGGGCCGGGGTGGGTGGATCCCTTCTCGGTGCCGAACGGCTGGCGGCTGAGCGGCCGGCCGAAACCGGTGGCCTTCCCCCTCCAGGTGCCGGGACTCGACCCCGTCACCCGTGCGAGCCGGGGCGAGGCCACGGTCACCGGCGACCGGGTGTCCGTCACCCTGGACGGCGTCCGGCACTCCTTCCGCCGGTCCGGTGACTGGCTCGGACGCGACGGCGACGCCTGGCAGGTGCGCGACCACGACCCGGTGGCCGCCTCCCTCACCGGCGCGCGGCACGCGGGCGCCGACTCGCTGACCGCGCCCATGCCCGGCACGGTGACCGTGGTGAAGGTCGCCGTCGGCGACGACGTCACCGCGGGCCAGAGCCTGTTGGTGGTCGAGGCGATGAAGATGGAGCACGTCGTCTCCGCCCCGCACGCCGGCGTCGTCGCCGAACTCGACGTCACCCCGGGTACGACGGTCGCCATGGACCAGGTGCTCGCCGTGATCGCACCGCACGACGAGGAGACCGGCGGCCCGCAGGCCGACGGCGCGCCGCACGCCGAGAAAGCGGACGAGAAGGCGGACGAGAAGGCGGACGAAGGGGTGGTGGCGCAGTGAGCACCGAGGGACTGCCCATGGTCGTACCGGCCCAGGATCTGCCCTCCCGGGTGCGCATCCACGAGGTCGGGGCACGCGACGGGCTGCAGAACGAGAAGCGGACCGTGCCGACCGAGGTGAAGGCGGAGTTCATCCGCCGCCTGGCCGCCTCGGGCCTGACCACCATCGAGGCGACCAGCTTCGTGCGCCCCGACTGGGTGCCCCAGCTCGCCGACGCCGAGCAGTTGTACCCGCTGATCGGCGACCTCGACGTCGAACTCCCCGTGCTGGTGCCCAACCGGCGCGGCCTGGACCGCGCCCTCGCGCTCGGCGCCGGCCGGATCGCGGTGTTCGCCAGCGCCACCGAGTCCTTCGCGAAGGCCAACCTCAACCGCACGGTGGACGAGTCGCTCGCCGTGTTCGCACCGGTGGTGCGGCAGGCGAAGGACGCGGGCGCGCACGTGCGCGGCTACGTCTCGATGTGCTTCGGCGACCCCTGGGAGGGAGCGGTCCCGCTCCACCAGGTGGCCCGCGTCTGCACGGCCCTGCGGGACATGGGCTGCGACGAGCTGAGCCTCGGCGACACCATCGGGGTGGCCACCCCCGGCCATGTCCTCGAACTGCTCGCCCTGCTGAACGAGGAGGGTGTGCCGACGAACGAGATCGGCGTCCACTTCCACGACACCTACGGCCAGGCGCTCGCCAACACCTACGCGGCCCTGGAACACGGCGTGACGACGATCGACGCGTCCGCGGGCGGCCTCGGCGGCTGCCCGTACGCCAAGTCCGCCACCGGCAACCTCGCCACCGAAGACCTCGTATGGATGCTGCACGGCCTCGGCATCGAGACAGGGGTCGACCTCGGCCGTCTGACCGCCACGAGCGTGTGGATGGCCGCCCATCTGGACCGGCCCAGCCCGTCCCGCACCGTCCGAGCCCTGTCCCACAAGGAGCAGTGATCACGATGGACCACCGCCTCTCCCCCGAGCTGGAGGAACTCCGCCGTACGGTGGAGGAGTTCGCGCACGACGTCGTGGCGCCGAAGATCGGCGACTTCTACGAGCGGCACGAGTTCCCGTACGAGATCGTCCGCGAGATGGGCCGCATGGGCCTGTTCGGGCTGCCGTTCCCCGAGGAGTACGGCGGCATGGGCGGCGACTACCTGGCCCTCGGCCTCGCGCTGGAGGAACTGGCCCGGGTGGACTCGTCCGTGGCCATCACCCTGGAGGCGGGCGTCTCGCTCGGCGCCATGCCGATCCACCTCTTCGGCACCCAGGAGCAGAAGCGGGAGTGGCTCCCCCGCCTGTGCTCCGGCGAGATCCTGGGCGCGTTCGGCCTGACGGAGCCGGACGGCGGCAGCGACGCCGGCGCCACGCGCACCACGGCCCGCCTCGACCCCGACACCGACGAGTGGGTGATCAACGGCACGAAGTGCTTCATCACCAACTCGGGCACGGACATCACGGGCCTGGTGACGGTCACCGCGGTGACGGGCCGCAAGCCGGACGGCAAGCCGCTGATCTCCGCCATCATCGTCCCGTCGGGCACACCCGGTTTCACGGTGGCGGCGCCGTACTCGAAGGTGGGCTGGAACGCGTCGGACACGCGGGAGCTGTCCTTCCAGGACGTCCGTGTCCCCGCCGCCAACCTGCTCGGCGAGGAGGGCCGCGGCTACGCCCAGTTCCTGCGCATCCTCGACGAGGGCCGCATCGCCATCGCGGCCCTGGCGACCGGCCTGGCCCAGGGCTGCGTCGACGAGTCCGTGAAGTACGCCAGGGAACGCCACGCCTTCGGCAAGCCCATCGGTGCCAACCAGGCCATCCAGTTCAAGCTCGCCGACATGGAGATGAAGGCCCACACCTCCCGCCTCGCCTGGCGCGACGCCGCCTCCCGCCTGGTCTCCGGCGACCCCTTCAAGAAGGAGGCGGCCCTGGCCAAGCTCTACTCCTCCACCATCGCCGTCGACAACGCCCGCGACGCCACCCAGATCCACGGCGGCTACGGCTTCATGAACGAGTACCCGGTGGCCCGCATGTGGCGCGACTCCAAGATCCTCGAAATCGGCGAGGGCACGAGCGAGGTCCAGCGCATGCTGATCGCCCGCGAACTGGGCGTGGCCGGCTGAGGGCCTGACGGACTGAAGGCCTGACGGGCTGACGGGCTGACGGGCTGACGGGCTGACGGAGCCCCACCCGTGCGGGACCAGGGTGCCCAGGAAACGGTCTGACCGAACCGTTGCCTGGGCGCCCTGGCCAGTTCGTCGTTCCGACATCGCCGGCCGCTTCCCCGTGAAACCGAACTCGCCGGCGGAGACCGACGCCTGCAACCCCGCGTGCGACCGCTCACAGGGGCAGCTTCATGGATTGGGAGACGCACGCGCGGCGCTTGGCCGCCGATGTCGTCCGTCCGGAGTCCCGCTGGTACAAGCCCCTCGCCACGACACCCCGGTATCTGTTCGTCCCTCACTGGTGGGCGCGCGACGGTTCGGGGTGGGAACTGCGCGACGGGCCCGCGGACGCCGAAGTATGGATGCGGGCCGCGTACGCGGACAGGACGCTTGTCACAAGCGTGGGACCGCACCATGCCGACGACGCCGGGCCCGGCACGGTGGTCGACTCGGGACTGCCCACGTCATCCAGCACGCTGCTGCCGACGTCCCCGGCGAGTACGACCGGATCATCTTCACGGTGTCCGTGCGCCCCGTACCGGCATCCTGGCTGACCGCCCTCCGGCCCGGCGGACGCCTCGTGACCACCCTCAGCGAAACCGGGCTGACCATCACCGCCGACAAGACCGGTGACGGCGGCGCGGCGGGACGCGTGGAGTGGGTCCGGGCCGCCTTCATGGCCACCCGGACCGGCGTCGACCACCCGGCCGGTCTCGCCGACCGATTCGAGGAGATCCATGACCGGGGGGGGCGAAGAGGTGACGACGGGGCGGTACCCCGTCCTCGACGTCCGGGAGGCGTCGGACGTCTGGTCGATGCTCAGCCTCACCGTGCCGGGTGTCGAACACCGCTACGAGACGGGCCCCGACCGGCGTCGAACGGCGTGGATGGTCCACTCCGACGGCTCCTGGGCCCGCGCCGTGGGCCGCTGGACCGATCCGCCCACCGTGCACCAGGGAGGCCCCCGGCGGCTCTGGACCGAGCTGGAGCGCACCCGCAACCGGCTGAACACCGAGGGCGGACTGCCCGTCTACGGAGCCCGGGTCCGGATCGCCCCGGACGGCGCCCTCACCCTCTCCCGCGGATCCTGGTCCGTGACCGTCGCCTGAGGGCGAAGGCGTCTGTGGCGGACCCTCAGCCGGTCGCCACCGCAATCGCCGAGGCCTGTGCCTCCTGCAAGGACTCGAAGGAGGTACGCGTCCGTCTACGACGCCTACGGCAACGCCATCATCACCGCCGACACGCCCCGCTCGTGGGGCACCGGTCAATGGATGGTGCGGATCATCACCGCGAGGACCGGCGAGGCGGCTGACGGCTGGCTCTGACCGATGTCCTCGTATCCCCATGACCGGTAGAGCGCGTGGACCTTACCGTCACCGGCAGACTTGTTGACCATGAGCGTCACGTACGGCTCGTCGCGTGCGGCGAGGAGGGCGTCATGGATGCGCCGCGCGGTCCCGGTGCCTCGCCACGCGGGCCGTACCCCGATCTCCTTGAGGGCCACGGCCGGACGCTCGGTGTACTCATCCGCCGGCGGCGGGGTGGTCCGTTGCCAGTACCGATCACCGTGTTCGATGGTGTTGCCGTAGGCGTAGCCGATCGGATGACCGTCCGCGTACGCAAGAACGGCCACGAACCCCGGTTCGGCGCCGTGCCGGTCCAGTCGCTCACCGAACGCGGTCACGGCGTAGTTCGGCAGGTGGAGCAGTGGGGCGCGCACGTCGGCATAGACGTCGACCAAATCGCCGCGGACAGTCTCGAGCGCGGTGAAAGTGCGGAGTTCAATGGTGGGTGCCGAGGTCATGCGGTGATCCTCCATGCGGCGACGTGCTCGGTCCAGGTCTGCACGGTGGGGCTGCCGGGCGCGGTGGCGCGCAGAGCGGCCCCGAACTCCTGAAGCATGCGCGATACGCGGGCGTGTTGAGTAGCCGCGTCAGCGGGGACCCTCATCGCGGTGGCCGTGGCGGCGTCAACCTCACCCTGCGCGAGTTGGGCATGTGCGAGCCTGGTCGTGGCGATGGCCCGGGAGCGGACCATGTGCGGCCGCAATTCGGAAAGGCAGCGGTGAGCATGGAACTCCGCTGTCTGGTAGTCACCGAGCGACAAGTTTGCCGACAGGGCCAGGGAATCCAACTCGGCCTGGTCGTAGAACGCGAGCATCCACACCGGCCGGAAGGCCCCGGGGTCTGCACGGAACATGGCGTCTTGCGCCTGGTCGAACGCGCGGTGGGTTCCGGTCCGGTCCTGTGCCAGACCCTGGATGGCCGTCTGCCGGGCCAGCCCTAGGCTCGCGAACATGGGGTCTCGGCGCGTGATGTGCAGGTTGCGGGCAACATCGTTCGCGGCGAGCGCATCAGCGGGGCGGCCCATGTGCCGGTACATGGTTCCCGTGTGGCTCCAGATGCGGAACTTGATCGCCTGATCGCCGGACATCTCGGCAAGTGCCTGCGCCTCCCGCATGTGAGCTTTGGCGTCGCCATACCGGCGGCCGTCGATGGCCGCCCACATCGCTGAGGAGCGGAACGCCGCAGCGGCTGCGTACAGGTTGCCGCGTACGCGCTGCGTGGCGGTGCCTGCATTCTGGAGATTCAGTGCCTTGTCGGCGAGCGCCGCGGCTTGCCGCTCAAGGCTGAGTTGCCCGCCATGACGGTGGTCGCTGGCAATGATGTCGGCGAAGCGCTTCTTCAGCCGGTCGACGTCGCTCATGCCGATGCGTCGGGGTGTGGCGGTACCGGGAGCGGCGGCTGCGGTCGCGGCCGCGGCGATACCGCCGACAAGCGTGCGGCGCTTCATGGTGTCGGTGCCCTCCTGCGGTGGGGCTGATGTGGACGAAGTCCCCCGTGGCTCGAACCCTAAAGCCGTGGCAGGCAGCCCTGTGATCTCTTCAAGGGCCTTACGAGTAGCCGACTTCGGCCACTTGACCCGGCCTGCCTTCCAGTCCCGGACCGACGATCCGTCCAGGCCGCCGGTACGCCCGGTAAGACACCCAAGGGTCGTGTTCACGGCGTCCGCAAGGCTGTTGGAGCTGTGCCCGTGCTCTTTCATCCACGCCTCAAGAACGGTGTTGCGCGTGGTGTGCATGCACGCACCGTAGCGTTGCGACCCCGAGCTGTCAGGCAATCAGGGGGTCAAATCGCCCTAGGCCAGCTCATCGGACGGTGCCCGATCCCCCTAACCAGTCTGCCCGGCACAGGAGTTGTCTGGTTACCAGCCGCCCACTCGCCACGGGCTGCTGTTGACGGCCTGGCCCGCTCCTGAAGAGCCCGAGGGGCGAGCTGGGCGCCGAGACAACGACGAAGGCTTCGCCAATGACGACTTCCGGCACACCAGTTCAGGCCGCACCCATCGGCCGCCCCGGCTACAGCCGGACCTTCCCGTGCAATCCGGAGACGGCCGTGATAGGCCGCAAGCTGGTCCGCGAAGCCCTCAGTGCCTGGCACCTGGACGACCTCACCGAACCCGCCGAACTGATCATCTCGGAGCTGGTCGCGAACGCCTCCAGACATACCCCGTGCCACTCGATCCGCCTGATTGTCCAGCGGCCGGACATGGCACGGGTACGCATCGGAGTGGTGGACCGGGCGCCCTCGCGCCTGCCAGTACTCAACCCCGCTGACGCTACCGACGAGTCGGGCCGCGGCCTGCTCCTGATCGACGCACTCTCGGACTGCTGGGGCTACACCCTGCTCGGCAGCCACCCCGCGCGCGGTCCCTGGGGCAAAGAGACCTGGGCAGAGCTGAAACCAGCGGCCCTGTGATCCTCGACGGCTCGGACGAGGCACCGAATGCTCGGATCGGATGGCGACAGATCACCGCCCAGGTCTGCTACGTCCTCGCGATCACCGCCTTTGTCGTCTCGCTGCTCTGCTACTGCGGCTGATGACCGCCGTAAGCAGAGCTACGACGTACACACCACGAAAGGAGCAGGTCTTGACCGTTCCGCTCCCCAAAACCGACGTGGACTGGACCGCGCTGCGGAACTTCGCCGCCCTACGCGGACAGCTCAGGGTGTCACTGACTCCCATCTGCAACGTGAAGTGCTGGTTCTGCCACAACGAGGGCGACGTCCCGCCACCCTTCACGCATCTGAACCGCGACGCCCGGCCCCGCGCCCGTGCATTGAGCGCCGACGACTACGTAGACGTGCTGCGTGAGTTGATCGGCGCCGGTTTGAGGCGGGTGTACTTCACCGGCGGCGAACCACTGATGTCGAAACTGGCGCGACCGGTCCTCACCCGGCTTCCCGTCCGCAGCCCGGACGTGTCCTACACACTGATCACGAACGGCATGCTGGTGCGCGCCCATCAGCACTGGCTCGCCACGACCGGCCTGGACAAGGTGAAGGTCTCCCTCCACTACTTCTCGGACGACTCCTTCCGGGCCATCACACAGACCCGCTCCAGCGTCGCGGCCGTCCTGGACGGCGTCGAGGCAGCCCGCGAGATGTTCGAGCGGGTGGAGCTGAACACGCTGATCCAGCGCGAGAACGAACACGAACTGCGCGACATTCTCACCTTCGCCCTGGACCGCAGACTGCCCGTGCAGTTCATCGAGCTGGTCGGCACCGACTTCAACGTCGGCCGGAAGCCCTCGGCAGTCGGAGCCCAGGGCATCATCGACCACCTCCGCACCCTGACCAGTGACGAGGAGGTGGAGGTCTCCGGCGTCGGCCAGGGCAGGAGGATCTTCCGTATCGACGGAATCGAGATCGACGTCATCCACCGTGAACTGGGCCGCCACCACGTCGGCCAGTGCGGCACCTGCCCCTTGCGGGCCAAGTGCGTGGAAGGCTTCTGGTCCCTGCGCATGGACCACGCCGGCGGTATCCAGCCTTGTCTGCTGCGGGACGACTTACGCATGGACATCCGATCTCTGCTGGATGCTCCGGACCGGGTCCCCGCAGCCGTGGCCCAGCACGTGGCGGCCTTCACGGAAGGCACTCTGTGAATCTCCTGCGCGCTCCCTACGCACCCCTGGCAGACAGCGGACACCGAGGCCCGTTCGTGGTCCTGGAAGGCGTCTCAGGGATCGGAAAGTCGACGCTTGCCCGCCTCCTGGCGAAGCGTCTGGACTCCACCGTGATCCACACTCTCGCCGACCCGCACACTGCCTGGTCCGAGACAGCCAACCGGGAACTTCGGCCGCTGCCGCAGCTCGCCTTCTACCTCTCCGGCCTCCTGCACGTCTCCGACGCCGTACGGCAGGCCCTCGCCATGGGGCCGGTCATCGCGGACCGGTACACCTCGTCGGTCATTGCCTGCCACACCGCTGTCAATGGCGTCGGCCTGGACCAGGTGCGACGACTGATCGCCCCGTTCCGGCCCTATCTCGTCATCCCGGACGCCACGTTCTACCTGGTCAGCTCCGACCCCACGCTGAAGCAACGGATGGAGGCCAAAACGGATGTGAAACAGGACGACACCGACCTGTTCGACGTCCCCGGCCGCCTTGACCGGCTCCGGGCGAACTTCATGGCCGTCGCCGCCGACGACCCCACCGCGCTCCTGCTCCCCACTGACGACCACAGTCCGGACGACTTGGCCGACATCATCGTCAAGCACCTGGAGGACGGACGTGCTTAAGCCCGTCGACACCGATGCCATCATCCGGGACGGCCGCGTCGCCGGCATCTTCCCGGGCGAGATCCACAAGGGCGTGGCTTGGTGGGTCGGCGCATGCTTCGTCGTGATCTGCCGGGCCCGGCAGATCGCCGTGGCCCACGATGACCACCCCACCACGGCCGAGTTCCACCGGCGTTTCTGCCGCGGGGCCATCAACGCAGTGCACTGGGCCTGTCAGGTCTCAGACCTCGGCGCAACTGACGAAACCCAGCTCCTGCATGCCATGAAGGAACTCGGGAGCGTCCCCGGTGCCCGGCTGAGCACGGCCGACAGCGGCGAGCGACGCACCGTCACGATCCGCCTCTACGCCGCGGACGGCCGACCGGTCACGGAGGACACCGGTTTGGCAAGGCTGCGGGAGATGATCGCCTCCGACCGGGTACCCATTCCCGTGAACGACCAGGCCAAGGGCCGCATCACGGAATGCCGCAACCTTGTGGAGGCCTTGTGATCGACGCAGCCAAGGTCATCGGTACCGAGACCAGCATTCTGTTCATCACCCTGGACTCCCTGCGCTACGACGTCGCCCGTGCGGCCCTGCACGCCGGTCAGACCCCTAACCTGGCCAAGATGTTGCCAGGTGGGGTGTGGGAGGAGCGCCGGACTCCGGGCACCTTCACCCTCCCCGCGCACATCGCGTTCTTCTCCGGCTTCCTGCCCAAACTCTCGCATCCCGTACAGCCGCCGCGGCTTTGGGAGTGCCGCCCGCCGGCATTCAAGGCCATCGACACGGGCACGTTCGTCTTTGACGCGCCGAACCTCCTCACCGGCCTTGCGCAGCATGGCTACCGCACCGCGTGCGTCGGCGGCGTGACCTACTTCTCTCGCGAAACCCCGCTCGGGTCGGTGTTGCCTGACATGTTCCACGAGGATCACTGGCGGCCCGAGTTCTGCTCCGCCGAAGCGGACTCCACTCGCCATCAGGTCGACCATGCCCTGGCAGTCGCGAACAGGCATCGTGACCGACCGCTGTTCCTGTTCGTCAACGTCTCGGCCACTCACGTGCCCCACGGGCACTACGTGGGCCACAGCGAGGACTCCTGGCAGTCGCAGGCCGCGGCCCTGGCGTACGCGGACGAACACCTCGGACGGCTCATCCGCACACTGACCAGCGCGCGACCGTGGCTGGTCATCATGTGCGCCGACCACGGCGACGCCTTCGGCGAGGACGGCTACCGGGGACGTGGCATCGCTCACCCCGCCGTGCTGAACGTGCCGTTCGCCGTCATGCTGAGGGGACCCGCGGCTACTCTCGCGGAGCATGACCCACGCCCACGGCAGCGACTCAGAACCTGACGCCTCCGTGATCGTCGCCCGCGACGGTCACGGACGGATCGCCGTCCTGAGCGCGGACTTCCCCCGGCACGGGGGCGAGTACCTGTTCCTCCCCGGAGGCAAGGCCGAGTCCGGTGAGACGCCGGAGCAGTGCGCCCGCCGCGAACTCCTCGAAGAAGCCGGCGTCACCGCCCGGTCCTGGCGGCACCTCGGCTCGTACGCCATGACCCTCGGCTCCACCGCCGAAGTGCACCTCTTCGAGGCCGAACAGCTCACCTGCGGCCCGCAGCAACTCATGCCCTGGGAAGCGGACTTCACGCTCATGTGGTGGTCGATGGAGGACACGCTCGAAGCAGTCGGCGAGGGCCGCTTCCTCTTGCAGGGCGGTCCCCTGGCATTGCTTCTCGCGAGCAGGAGATCTGCCGCGTCCTAGCGTCGCGCCGAGCCCGCTGTCCCGTCGATGACCGATGGCGAACGGTGGTTCGGCCGCGTGATCGCCGGCGAGGAGCAGACCGGGAGACCCACCCCCTGGACTTCTAGTTAGGTTAGGCTAACCTGGCTTCGAACTTGTCCGGCGGGTGATCCGCCCTGGTCGAAAGCAGTCATACCCATGCCCCATGCCCGTGCCACCCACCTCACCCGCCGCGGACTGCTCGCCGCGGGCGGCGCCCTCGGACTCGGTGCCGCGCTCGCCGCCTGCGGGGACGACAAGGGCGAAGGCGGTGGCTCCACGGCCGCCAGGAACGGCCGTTCCGGGCCCTGGAGTTTCAAGGACGACCGCGGCACGACCGTGAAGCTGGACAAGGTCCCGGCGGACATCGTCGCGTTCACGGGTGTCGGTGCGGCGCTGTACGACTACGGCATCCAGGTCAAGGGCGTGTTCGGCCCGACCACGACCGCCGGCGGCAAGGCCGACGTCCAGGCCGGCGACATGGACGTCAGCAAGGTGACCGTCCTCGGCAACGCCTGGGGCCAGTTCAGCGTCGAGAAGTACGCGGCCCTCGCGCCGGACATGCTCATCACGACGATGTTCGACGCCGCCGGCACGCTCTGGTACGTCCCGGAGGAGTCGAAGAAGAAGATCGCCCAGCTGGCGCCGAGCGTCGGCATCTCCGTGTACGACCGTCAGCTCACCCGGCCGCTCCAGCGGATGTGGGAACTGGCCGAGTCGCTCGGCGCGGACATGAAGGCCGCGAAGGCGACGGACGCGAAGAAGCGGTTCGAGGAGGCGGCGTCCCGGCTGCGTGCCGCCGCCAAGGCCAAGCCCGGCATCAAGGTGATGGCCGGCTCCGCGAGCGACCAGCTCTTCTACGTCTCCGGTACGGACCTCTCCATCGACCTGGAGTACTTCAAGGCCCTCGGCGTGAACTTCGTGGAGCCGCCGGAGAGCGCGAAGAGGCAGGGCGGCGGCTGGTACGAGTCGCTGAGCTGGGAGAACGTCGACAAGTACGAGGCCGACATCATCATGATGGACGACCGGTCCTCCACCATCCAGCCCGCCGACATCACGAAGGCGACGTGGAAGAAGCTGCCCGCGGTGAAGGCGGGGCAGGTCATCGCGCGCTCGCCCGAACCGATCCTGTCGTACGAGAAGTGCGTGCCGTTGCTCAGCGGGTTGGCACAGGCACTGGAGAAGGCGAAGAAGGTCAGCTGAGGCCTCGCGCCCGTGCCCCGGTCGCCCCTCATTCGTGCCCGTGCCTCGGTCGCCCCTTATCCGAACATCTGAACACCGACGCTCATTCAGGAGCCTTGATGACGACGGCCCTTGTCGCCCCGTTCCGTTTCTTCTCTCTTCAGGTTGTACGGACCCGGCGGCTGGGGCCGTCGCTGGTTCGGGTCACCTTCGGCGGTGACGAACTGCGTGACTTCCACTCCGACGGGTGCGATCAGTCCCTGTCGTTGTTCCTGCCGCATCCGGGGCAGAGCGAGCCTGTCGTACCGCTGGAGCTGGACGAGGGGTGGTCGCAGGCATGGCGGGAGCTTCCGGAGGAGGTCAGGGCCGTGATGCGCTCGTACACGCTGCGTGCGCTGCGGCGCGATCCCGACGAGATCGACATCGACTTCGTGCTGCACACCCCCGCCGGGCCCGCCTCGACCTGGGCCGCGCGTGCCGTCCCCGGTGACCGTGCGCGGGTGCTCGGACCGGCCGTCGCGGACAACCGGTCCATCCGGTTCCGGCCGCCTGCGGACGCCGATCTCGTCGTCATGTGGGGTGACGACAGTGCCGTGCCGGCCGCCACCGCCGCCCTGGAATCGCTGCCGGCCGGCACCCGGGCCCGCGTCTGGCTGGAGGTGCCGGACGCCGGGGACATCCAGGACGTGGCGACCGACGCGGACGCGGAGATCACGTGGATCGTGCGGAACGACGGGGCCGCCCCCGCCGTCCCCACCACCCCTGCGGACGCCCTCGCCTCCACGGCCGCCCCCGCCTCCACCGCCGTCGACGCCGTACGCGCCTCCGGGCTGCCCGCCGCCGAGCGGCCGTACGTCTGGATCGCCGGGGAGTCGGGGCAGGTGAAGGCGCTGCGCCGGTATTTCGTGGGCGAGTGCGGGATCGACCGGCGGCGTGTCACCTTCGTCGGCTACTGGCGGCGGGGGATGACGGAGGAGCAGGTGCGGGCCGCCGGCGAGTAGCGGCCCGAACTCCCCCGTGAGGAGCGGGTTTCGCGGGAGGGGCGCGGTTCCTTGCGTCAAACTTAGGTTAGGCTAACTTAAGTTTGATCGCGGAACCTCGCCCCTTCTTCCGTTCCCGCACGGACAGTCCCCTCGGAGGACCCCCACATGCGCTCGCACCTGCTCAATGGCCTCACCGCGGAGCACTACCGCCACTCCGTGACCGAAGGAGTCGAGCGGGTGGCGGCCAAACTCGCCACCACCGACCGTCCGTTCACCGGCGTCCAGGTCGACGACCTCACCCCGCGCGTCGACGCGATCGACCTCGACCGGCCGCTCGGCGACACCGCCGCGGCCCTGGACGAGCTGGAGGAGGTCTACCTCCGTGACGCCGTCTACTTCCACCACCCCCGCTACCTCGCCCACCTCAACTGTCCGGTGGTCATCCCGGCGGTGCTCGGCGAGGCCGTCCTGTGCGCGGTCAACTCCTCGCTGGACACCTGGGACCAGTCGGCCGGCGGCACCCTCATCGAGCGCAGGCTGATCGACTGGACCGCCGAGCGCATCGGCCTCGGCCCCGCCGCCGACGGCGTGTTCACCTCCGGCGGCTCCCAGTCCAACCTCCAGGCGCTGCTGCTGGCCCGGGAGGAGGCCAAGCCGGGACGGGCCGGGCGGAGAACGGGCGACGCCCTCGGCGAACTGCGCGTCTTCGCCTCCGAGGCCAGCCACTTCAGCGTCAAGAAGTCGGCCGGGCTGCTCGGGCTCGGCCAGGACGCGGTCGTCTCCGTCCCCGTCGACCGCGACAAGCGCATGCAGACGGTCGCCCTCGCCCACGAGCTGGAGCGCTGCCGGCGCGAGGGGCAGGTCCCGATGGCGGTCGTCGCCACCGCCGGCACCACCGACTTCGGGTCCGTCGACCCGCTCGCGGAGATCGCCGGGCTGTGCGCGCAGTACGGCGTCTGGATGCACGTCGACGCGGCGTACGGCTGCGGGCTGCTCGCCTCCCTGAAGTACCGCGACCGCCTCGCCGGCATCGAGCGCGCCGACTCGGTGACCGTCGACTACCACAAGTCCTTCTTCCAGCCGGTGAGTTCGTCCGCCGTGCTGGTCCGGGACGCGGCCACCCTGCGCCACGCCACCTACCACGCGGACTACCTCAACCCGCGCCGCATGGTGCGCGAGCGCATCCCCAACCAGGTCGACAAGTCCCTGCAGACCACGCGCCGCTTCGACGCCCTCAAGCTGTGGATGACGCTGCGCGTCATGGGCGCCGACGGGATCGGGGAACTCTTCGACGAGGTGTGCGACCTGGCCCGGGAGGGATGGCGGATGCTCGCCGCCGACCCCCGCTTCGACGTCCTCGTGGAGCCCTCGCTCTCCACCCTCGTCTTCCGCTGCGTCCCGGCGGCCGTCACCGACCGGGCCGTCACCGACCCGGCCGAGATCGACCGCGCCAACCTGTACGCCCGCAAGGCGCTGTTCGCCTCCGGTGACGCCGTGGTCGCGGGCACCACGGTCGCCGGCCGCCACTACCTCAAGTTCACCCTGCTCAACCCCGAGACGACCCCGGCCGACATCGCCGCCGTCCTCGACCTGATCGCCGGCCACGCCGAGCAGTACCTGGGAGACTCCCTTGACCGCGCTTCCTGACGCCAGCCACCACGTCCACGACCTCGTGGGGATCGGGCTCGGCCCCTTCAACCTCGGCCTCGCCTGCCTCACCGAGCCCATCGCCGAACTGGACGCCGTCTTCCTGGAGTCCAAGCCCGACTTCGAGTGGCACGCCGGGATGTTCCTGGACGGCGCCCACCTCCAGACCCCGTTCATGTCGGACCTGGTCACCCTGGCCGACCCGACCTCGCCGTACTCCTTCCTGAACTACCTGAAGGAGAAGGGCCGTCTGTACCCGTTCTACATCCGCGAGAACTTCTATCCCCTGCGGGTCGAGTACGACGACTACTGCCGCTGGGCGGCCGGCCGGCTGAGCAGCGTGCGCTTCGGGACGACGGTCACCGAGGTGACGTACGACGACGAGGACGAGGTGTACGTCGTCCGCACAAGCACAAGCACCAGCACCAGCACCAGCGGCAACAGCACCAACACCGGCACCGGCACCGGCACGACGTTCCGCGCCCGGCACCTGGTCCTCGGCACCGGCACGGTCCCCCATGTCCCCCCGGCCTGCCAGGAGTTGGGCGGCGGCTTCCTGCACACCTCGCAGTACATGCACCACAAGACGGAGTTGCAGAGGAAGAAGTCGATCACGATCGTCGGCAGCGGCCAGAGCGCGGCGGAGATCTACCACGAACTCCTCGCCGAGATCGACGTCCACGGCTACCAGCTCAACTGGGTCACCCGCTCACCGCGGTTCTTCCCGCTGGAGTACACCAAGCTGACCCTGGAGATGACGTCCCCGGACTACATCGACTACTTCCGCGCGCTGCCCGAGGACACCCGACACCGGCTGGAGAAGCAGCAGAAGGGCCTGTTCAAGGGCATCAACTCGGACCTGATCGACGCGATCTTCGACCTGCTCTACCAGAAGGACGTCGAGAGCGGCGACCGCCCGGTCCCGACCCGGCTGCTCACCAACTCCTCGCTCACCCAGGCCACTTACGACGACGGCGCCTACACCCTCGCCTTCCACCAGGACGAGCAGGGCAAGGACTTCGAGATCCGCACCGAGGGCCTGGTGCTCGCCACCGGCTACCACTACGAGCCGCCGGCCTTCCTCGCCCCGGTCCGCGACCACCTCCGCTTCGACGGCCACGGCCGCTTCGACATCGCCCGCAACTACTCCATCGACACCACGGGCCGGGGCGTCTTCCTCCAGAACGCCGGCGTCCACACCCACAGCATCACCAGCCCCGACCTGGGCATGGGCGCGTACCGCAACAGCTACATCATCCGTGAGCTGCTCGGCGCCGAGTACTACCCGGTCGAGAAGACCATCGCCTTCCAGGAGTTCGCCGCATGACCTTCGCCTTCCGCGCCGTCGACCCCTCGCAGGACGCCGCGCTCCTGCACGCCTGGGTCACCCACCCCAAAGCCGCCTTCTGGATGATGCGGGACGCCGGTCCGCGGGACGTCGAGCGCGCCTACGCGCAGATCGCGGCCGACGAGCACCACCACGCGCTCCTCGGACTGCGGGACGGGGCGCCCGCCTTCCTGATGGAGAGGTACGACCCCGCGCACCGTGAGCTGGTCGGCCTGTACGAGCCCGAGCCGGGAGACGTCGGCATGCACTTCCTGGTGCCGCCGGCCGAGACGCCCGTGCACGGCTTCACCCGGTCCGTCATCACCGCCGTCATGGCGCACCTGTTCGAGGACCCGGCGGTGCGGCGCGTCGTCGTCGAACCGGACGTGCGCAACACGGCCGTGCACGCGCTGAACGAGGCCGTCGGGTTCGTGCCCGTGCGGGAGATCGACAAGCCGGAGAAAAGGGCGTTGCTGAGCGTGTGCACCCGGGAGCGGTTCCTGGCCGCGACGGGGGTGTCCGCATGAGCCTCACCGACTCCGTGGCCCATCTCTCCCCTGAACGCTGGGCGTTGGCCAACCGGCTGCTCATACGCAAGGCGCTCGCCGAGTTCGCGCACGAGCGCCTGATCACACCGCAGGAGGACGGGGAACGGTACGTCGTCCGCAGCGACGACGGCCTCACCGCGTACCGCTTCCTTGCCGTCCGCCGCGCCCTCGACCACTGGCAGGTCGACCCCGGTTCCCTCACCCGGCACCGCGACGGCACCGAACTCCCGCTGTCCGCCCTGGACTTCTTCATCGAGCTGCGGGCGACCCTGGGCCTGAGCGACGACGTCCTGCCCGTCTACCTGGAGGAGATCTCCTCCACCCTCTCCGGCACCTGCTACAAGCTCACCAAGCCCCGCGTCACCTCCGCGGAGCTGGCGGACGGCGGCTTCCAGGCGATCGAGACCGGGATGACCGAGGGCCACCCGTGCTTCGTCGCGAACAACGGGCGGCTCGGCTTCGGCGTCCACGAATACCTGTCGTACGCCCCGGAGACCGCGAGCCCGGTCCGGCTGGTGTGGCTGGCCGCGCACCGCTCGCGGGCCGCGTTCACGGCGGGCGCCGGCATCGAGTACGAGGACTTCGTCCGACGGGAGCTGGGCGCGGGGACCGTGGAGCGGTTCCACGGGATCCTGGCGGCCCAGGGCCTCGACCCCGCGGACTACCTGTTCATCCCGGTCCACCCCTGGCAGTGGTGGAACAAGCTCACCGTCACCTTCGCCGCCGAGGTGGCCCGCCGGCACCTGGTCTGCCTCGGCGAGGGCGACGACGAGTACCTGGCCCAGCAGTCCATCCGGACCTTCTTCAACGCCTCGCACCCCGAGAAGCACTATGTGAAGACGGCCCTGTCCGTGCTCAACATGGGCTTCATGCGCGGCCTCTCCGCCGCCTACATGGAGGCCACGCCGGCGATCAACGACTGGCTGGCGCGGCTGATCGAGAACGACCCCGTGCTGAAGTCGACGGGTCTGACCGTCATCCGGGAGCGGGCGGCCGTCGGCTACCGGCACCAGGAGTACGAGCGGGCCACCGACCGCTACTCGCCGTACCGCAAGATGCTGGCCGCGCTGTGGCGGGAGAGCCCGGTGTCCTCGCTGCGGGACGGCGAGTCGCTCGCGACGATGGCCTCCCTCCTCCACACGGACCACGAGGGCGCGTCCTTCGCCGCCGCGCTGATCCGGCGCAGCGGACTGTCCCCCAAGGGCTGGCTGCGGGCCTACCTCCAGGCCTACTACACCCCCCTCCTGCACAGCTTCTACGCCTACGACCTGGTGTTCATGCCGCACGGCGAGAACGTGATCCTGGTCCTGGAGGACGGGGTGGTGCGGCGCGCGATCTACAAGGACATCGCCGAGGAGATCGCGGTGATGGACCCGGACGCGGCACTGCCGCCCGAGGTGCGGCGCATCCGCGTCGAGGTCCCCGACGACATGAAGCTCCTGTCCCTCTTCACGGACGTCTTCGACTGCTTCTTCCGCTTCCTGTGCGCCGGACTGGCCGCCGAGGACGTCCTGTCCGAGGACGACTTCTGGCGGACGGTCGCCGAGGTCACCCGCGACTACCAGGAGGCGAACCCCGAACTCGCCGACAAGTTCCGGCAGTACGACCTCTTCGCCCCCGAGTTCGCGCTGTCCTGCCTCAACCGCCTCCAGCTGCACGACAACCGGCAGATGGTCGACCTCGCGGATCCCGCGGGCGCCCTCCAGCTGGCCGGAACCCTGAGGAACCCCATCGCCGGGTTCTGACCGGGCCCGACGGGCACCCCGCGGTACGGTCCCGCGGGGTGCCCGTCGTCCTGCGCTCAGTTCGCGGGCCAGGGCACCTGGGGGGACCGGTGATAGCGGATGCCGAGGGCGTCCCAGCGGGGGCCCTGGGCGGCGAGGCGGATTCTGTAGGCGTTCCAGTCGTGGGTGGACTGCGGGGACCAGCCGAGTTCGGCGGCGCCGGGGAGGCGGGGGAAGGCCATGTACTCGATGTCGGCGGGGCTGGTGAGGGTCTCGGACCACAGGGGGGCCTCGACTCCCTTGACGGCGGAGGCGGGGGCGCCGGGGAGGTAGGCGGCCGGGTCCCAGTCGTAGGACCGCCGCACCTCCACCAGGCCTGCCCAGTCCAGGCCGAGCGGGGTGTCCTTGGTGTACTTCATGTCCAGGTAGACACGGTCGGCCGGGGAGAGGATCAGCCCGGTGCCGTTCCGGGCGGCCCTGGCGACCTGGGCCTTCTCGTCGGCGCCGGTGCCGTCCAGGCCCCAGTACTGGGCGAGGGCGCCCTTTGCGGGGGTGGCGCCGGTCAGCTGGTGCCAGCCGATGACCGTCTTGCCGTACGCGGCGACGATCGGCTGGACGCGGTTCATGAAGGTCACGTAGTCGGCGTGCGTGGTGGAGTGCGCCTCGTCGCCGCCTATGTGGAGGTAGCGGCCGGGGGTGAGGGCGGCCAGTTCGCGGATCACGTCGTCCACGAAGTCGTAGGTGACCTGCTGGGACACGCACAGCGAGCTGAAGCCGACGTCCGTGCCGGTGTACAGCGGGGGTGCCTCGCCGTCGCAGTTGAGCCGGGCGTAGGAGGCGAGGGCCGCGTTGGTGTGGCCCGGCATGTCGATCTCGGGGACGACCTCGAGGTAGCGGGAGGCGGCGTAGCGGACGATCTCGCGGTAGTCGGCCTTGGTGTAGTGGCCGCCCGCGCCGCCGCCGACCTCGGTGGAGCCGCCGTAGGCCGCCAGGCGCGGCCAGGAGTCGACGGCGATGCGCCAGCCCTGGTCGTCGCTGAGGTGCAGATGCAGGGTGTTGATCTTGTACAGGGCCAGCTGGTCGATGTAGCGCTTGACCTGGGCGACGGTGAAGAAGTGCCGGGCGACGTCGAGCATGGCGCCGCGGTAGCCGTAGCGGGGGCGGTCCTCGATGGTGCCGCCCGCGATCTGCCAGGGGCCGGCCTGCACGGTCTTCTTCTCGACGGCCGCGGGGAGCAGTTGGCGCAGGGTCTGCACGCCGTGGAAGAGGCCGGCGGGGGCGCTCGCGGTGACGGTGACGCCGTCGGGCCCGCTGTGCAGGCGGTAGCCCTCGGCGCCGTACGCGCCCTCGGCCAGCCGGAGCCGGATGCCGCCCGTGCCCTGTTCGGTCAGGGGCAGGGGGTAGCCGGTGGAGGGCCGCAGGACGCCTGCGAGGTACTCGCCGATCCGCCGTGCGGCGTCCGGGCCGTCGACGCCGAGCCGGGTCGAACGGGTGATGCGGTACGGGGATCCGCCGGGCGTGACCGAGGCGGGCGCCGGGACCACACGGTCCAGCGGCGTCGGTGGCGTCGGCGGGGTCGCCCGGGATGCGGGGCCTGCGGCCAGCGTGGCCGCTCCGGCCGCCGCGACCAGCAGGAACGAGCCGAGTATTCGGGTCAGTCGGGGAGTCGTGCCGCGGTGCCGTCTCACATGCGCTCCCTTCAGGACTGCGGGATTGGTCAAGACCACTCTCCCTCAGTCGCGGTGAAACAATCCCCGCATGGCGGAAATCATCCAGAAGGACGGCACCTGGGCCTTCGACGGGGACTGCCTGCGCCTGACTCCGGGACGCGACAGGAACGTCAGCCCGATGCGCCGCGCCCTGGGTGAACTGGAGGTCCCGCTGAGCGCGTTGGCGGGTGTCTCCTTCGAACAGGGCAGGAGGTCGGGCCGGTTGCGGCTGCGGCTGCGCGACGGCGCCGACCCTCTGGCGGGGGCCACCGCCGGGCGGCTCGCCGAGTCGGACGACCCCTGCCGGCTGACCGTGGACAGCGACCGGTACGGCGTGGCCGAGTACGTCGCGGAGGAGGTCCGGGCCGCCCTGCTGCTGGAGGGTGTTCCCGCGGGGCCGGTCACCGGGTATCTGCTGCCGGGGCCGGGCCTGCCGGTGTCCGCGGCGGCCGGGGACGGCACGGCGGCCTTCGACGGGGAGCGGGTGCGGCTGGAGTGGAACTGGAGGACGGAGGACGCCAAGGCCGCCACCGGGCCCCGGTCGATTCCCCTGGCCGAGATCACCGCCGTGCGGTGGCAGCCGGCGGCCGGGCTGGAGAACGGGTACCTGCGCTTCCGCGTGCGCGGCGCGCCCGTCACCGCGCCGCCCACGTTCGACCCGAACGCCGTCGAGCTGTGGGGCTTCCGGAAGGACCCGCTGATGGCGCTGGTCGCGGCGGCCGTGCAGGTACGGCTGCCGCACCCGTCGGCGGCTCCCGCCGGAGCCCTCGCCCCGGCCGGAGGTCCCGCCCCCGCGGAGGCACCCGCGGAGGCTCCCGCCGTCGAGGACGACCACGACACCCTGCTGCGGCGTCCGCGGGAACTGGGCGAGCCGCACCGCTCGGGGGTGCTGGCCGAAGAGGAGTTCACCGTGGCCAAGCGGGCGGTCCTGGGCCGGATGTAGCGGGCGGTCCTCAGCGGGCGTAGCGGGCGGCCATCGGCCCGATGTGGCGGGCGGTCCTCAGCCGGATGTGAGGACCGCCGCGCTCATGCTCACTTCGCCGTGCGGGACACCGTGAAGTGGTCGATGCGGTCACCGGTCTCGGCGATGCCCGACACCTTCAGGGTCGTCTGACGGCCCCGCGGCGCGGGGGTGACGTCCACGCGCAGGAAGGAGTAGTTGAGGTAGCGCACCCGCGACCAGGCGACGGTCTCGTTCTGCCGGGCGCCGTCCTTGAGGCAGATGAACGAGGACACGGAGTCGACCTCGTTCTCGTGGCCCTCGTAGGAGTCCGGCGCGCTGAAGGCGTAGAGGCTGCGGCCCGCCGCGCCCGCGGTGACGTACACCACGCCCTCGGTCTCGGGGTAGGCCGTGCCGCCGATCGGCAGCTTCTTGGTGACCTCGTTGCCCTTGATGACGTCCGTGCGCTCGTACTGGTGGTTGTGGCCGTTGATGACCAGGTCCACCGTGTACTTGTCGAACAGCGGCACCCACTCCTGGCGCACGCCCCCCTCCGAGGCGTGCGCGGTGGAGGTGCAGTACGCGCAGTGGTGGAAGAACACGACGATGAAGTCGATGTCCTTCGAGGCGCGGAACTTCTTCAGCTGGCCCTCGAACCACGTGGTCTGCGTCCCGCCCGAGATACCCAGGTTCGCCGGGATCTCGAAGGAGATGTCGTTGGGGTCGAGCGAGATGATCGCGGTGTTGCCGTGGACGAAGGAGTAGACGCCCGGCAGGTGCTTCGGGTCCGGGCCGTTGTCCGGGAGGGTCCAGCGGGCCTCTTCGCCGCCGTAGCCGTTGGGCGAGTACCAGGCCTCCATGTCGTGGTTGCCGTACGAGACCATCCACGGGACCTGCTTGGCGACGGACTCGGTCTGGTAGAGGAACTGGTCCCAGGTGCGCGAGTCGAAGCCGGTGTCCGAGGCCTTGCCCTGGCCGGCCGGGTCGCCGTAGGCGATGTCACCGGCGTGCAGGTGGAAGGACGGGTTCTGGCCGAGGATCAGGCTGTCGTTGGCCAGGGCGTGGTAGCTGACGCCCTGGTCGCCGAAGGCCGTGAAGGTGAACGGCGCCTTGCTCGCGGGGGCGGTGGTGAAGGTGCCCACGGTGCCGGCGAGGTGCGGCCGGGCCGGGTCGAAGCCCTGGTGGCCGACGCCGTAGTAGTACGTCCTGCCGGGCCGCAGGTGGGTGAGGCGGACGTGCAGGTAGTACTGCGTGTGGTCGCCGCTCGCGCCGACGCCGGCCGGCGTGTACAGGGTGCGGACCTCGGCCTCGATCCTGCGCGAGAGGTCCCAGGGGTGCGCGCCGATCCGGATGAAGGGCTTGTTCACCGCGACCGGGACCTGCCAGGAGACGGTCATCTCGGTGCGCGGGTCACTGCCGTAGGCGAGGTGCCGGCCGAAGGGCGCGACGAGGGCGCCGTCGACCTTCTCGGCCGCCCCGACGGTGCGCGGGGTCGGGACGGCGGCCTGGGCGGTGGCGCCCGGCACGAACGCGCCGCCCGCGACGGCGCCCAGCGTGACGGCGCCGCCCCTGATCATGTTGCGCCGCGAGAACCTGGCGCGCAGGTACTCGTGCTGCTCGGCCATGCTCATGCGCTCGGCCAGCCTGTCGGGTACTCCCATACGAGGAATGTCCATGACGCCTGAAACTCGCCTGTTCGGGCAACGCGGCGCGGGACACGGGATGACCGTTCCGCGAACAGCGGCCCACAAGACGTTTCCCCGGGATCTGCCCGGAATCGGGCACGATTCTTGCGAAACTCGCGCCGGTACCTCAGGATCTACCGGGTGCACGAGGAACTTGTCGATCACCTGACGCGGTCCACGCCCCTGAACCGGGGCGAGGCCCTGCGGGTGGTCCAGGACGTGCTCGCCTACTTCGACGAGACGACCCAGGACTTCGTCCGTCGCCGCCACCGCGAGCTGCAGACCCAGGGCCTGCAGAACACGGAGATCTTCGAACGGATCGAGGCGGACCTGAAATACCGGGCGGTGGCGCCGCCGGAGCTGACGCTCAGGCAGCTGCGCCGCATGGTCTACGGCTGAGACGCCAGGCTGAGAGATACCTGCATATGTGCGGAATTGTCGGATACATCGGGAAGCGTGACGTGGCCCCGCTGCTGCTGGAAGGCCTGCAGCGGCTGGAGTACCGCGGCTACGACTCCGCGGGCATCGTCGTCTCCTCCCCGAAGTCGGCAGGCCTGAAGATGGTCAAGGCCAAGGGCCGGGTGCGCGACCTGGAGGCGAAGGTCCCGGCGCGCTTCAAGGGCACGACCGGCATCGCCCACACCCGCTGGGCCACCCACGGCGCCCCGTCCGACGTGAACGCCCACCCGCACATGTCGGCCGACCAGAAGGTCGCCGTCGTGCACAACGGCATCATCGACAACGCCTCCGAACTGCGCCGCAAGCTGGAGGCGGACGGCGTCGAGTTCCTCTCCGAGACCGACACCGAGGTCCTCGTCCACCTGATCGCCCGCTCGGAGGCCGAGAAGCTGGAGGACCGGGTCCGCGAGACCCTGCGCCTGGTCGAGGGCACGTACGGCATCGCCGTCATGCACGCCGACTTCCCCGACCGCATCGTGGCGGCCCGCAACGGCTCCCCGGTCGTGCTCGGCATCGGCGAGAAGGAGATGTTCGTCGCCTCGGACATCGCCGCGCTGGTCGCCCACACCCGGCAGATAGTCACGCTGGACGACGGCGAGATGGCCACCCTCAAGGCCGACGACTTCCGCACCTACACCACCGAGGGCACGCGCACGACCGCCGAGCCCACCACCGTGGAGTGGGAGGCCGCCTCGTACGACATGGGCGGCCACGACACCTACATGCACAAGGAGATCTTCGAGCAGGCCGACGCCGTGGACCGCGTGCTGCGCGGCCGCATCGACGACCGCTTCTCCACCGTGCACCTCGGCGGCCTGAACCTGGACGCCCGCGAGGCGCGCAAGATCCGCCGCGTGAAGATCCTCGGCTGCGGCACCTCGTACCACGCGGGCATGATCGGCGCCCAGATGATCGAGGAGCTGGCCCGCATCCCCGCCGACGCCGAGCCCGCCTCCGAGTTCCGCTACCGCAACGCGGTCGTCGACCCCGACACCCTGTACGTCGCGGTCTCCCAGTCCGGTGAGACGTACGACGTCCTCGCCGCCGTCCAGGAGCTGAAGCGCAAGGGCGCCCGCGTCCTCGGCGTCGTCAACGTGGTCGGCTCGGCGATCGCCCGCGAGGCGGACGGCGGCATCTACGTGCACGCTGGCCCCGAGGTCTGCGTCGTCTCCACCAAGTGCTTCACCAACACCACGGTGGCCTTCGCGCTGCTCGCCCTGCACCTCGGCCGCACCCGCGACCTCTCGGTCCGCGACGGCAAGCGGATCATCGAGGGCCTGCGCAAGCTGCCCGAGCAGATCTCCGAGATCCTCAAGCAGGAGGACGAGGTCAAGGAACTCGCCGAGGAGTACGCCGCCGCCCGCTCGATGCTCTTCATCGGCCGCGTCCGGGGCTACCCGGTCGCCCGCGAGGCCTCCCTGAAGCTCAAGGAGGTCTCCTACATCCACGCCGAGGCCTACCCTGCCTCCGAGCTGAAGCACGGCCCGCTGGCCCTGATCGAGCCCGCCCTCCCCACGGTCGCGATCGTCCCCGACGACGACCTCCTGGAGAAGAACCGCGCCGCCCTGGAGGAGATCAAGGCCCGCAGCGGCAAGATCCTCGCCGTGGCCCACCAGCACCAGGAGAAGGCCGACCAGACGATCGTCGTCCCCAAGAACGAGGACGAACTGGACCCCATCCTGATGGGCATCCCCCTCCAGCTCCTCGCCTACCACACGGCCAAATCCCTGGGCCGCGACATCGACAAGCCGCGAAACCTGGCCAAGTCCGTGACGGTGGAATAGGCACCCGAAAGCTTCAGACACCGGCGGGACAGCGCCCCGAAAGGGGCGCGTCAGCGCCTCTGAGGGGCGCGGGGCTGTATCGATTTGCGGCTCCGCCGCGTGGGCGCGAGCAACCCCCACGCACCCGCACAGGCAGAACAACAGAGCGGATCCCCACGTGTGCCACCTGACACGCGGGGATCCGCCCTGTGCTGCTGAACTCAGCCGGCGGCCGTCACCCCCCGGCCCGCAGCACGCCGGGGCATCGCCGTCGGCCAGTGCGCCACCGCGGCCGTCGCCGCGTACCACGCCACCGCACCGGATGCCGCGGCGACCCAGCCGCCGACCTTCGCGAGGGACGAACTGTCGGCGAAGCTCGCGACGGCGAGCACCAGCATCGCGAGGAAGAGCAGCCCGTACATGAGCTGACCGAGGCTGTCACCGCCCGCGAGGGTCAACGTCAGGGCCACGAGGGCGAACAGCAGCAGGAAGAGACCGGCCGCGTGGGCCGATCCGTGGTCCGCGACGGCCCAGGTGAACCACAGGGCGCCGAGGACCGTGAAGCCCGTGCCGGAGGCGGTGTCGCCGCCTCGGAAGGCCAGCAGGCCGATCAGGAACAGAGCAACTCCGCCCACGTAGTGGGCCACTGACATGGCGTCGGACGACGCCACACCGTCGATCACACCGGTCGTACCGAGTCCGAACGCCAACAGGGTGATTCCCAGGGCGAGTCGGCCTACGACGGTGGTGGTTCCGCTTCCCGCAGAGACGTCACTGTCCACGGCGGGCTCCCTTCATGCTGTTCAGTTGCGCGGTGACCGATATATGCCCTTCACAAGGGCACAAACACCTCTGACGCGCGAGTAGTTTCGGTCTGCACAAAGGAAGTTGACGCGGAGTGGAGACGCTCCGGGCCGCCGGTGACCTCAGGGGATGACGATCACGGGCCGCTTGGCCCGCTTGGCGAGCCGTCCGGCCACGGAGCCGAAGATCCGGCCGACGATCCCGTGCGTCGAGCCGACCACGATCGCGTCGGCCTCGTACTCCCGGCCGACCTCCTCGAGTTCGTGGCAGATGTCACCGCCGCGCTCGACGAGGATCCACGGCACCTCGGAGAGGTAGTCCGCACAGGCCAGTTCGAGGCCGAGCACCTCGGTGCGGTGGTCCGGCACGTCGACGAAGACGGGCGGCTCGCAGCCGGCCCACACGGTGGTGGGCAGCCGGTTGGCCACATGGACGATGATCAGACCGGAGCCGGAGCGGTTGGCCACGCCGATCGCGTAGGCGAGGGCGCGCTCACTGGAGGTGGAGCCGTCGAAGCCGACCACCACCCCGTGCCGGAAGGCCGGATCGCAGGAGGAGCGTGTCTCTTCCGCCGCCAGGGGCTCTGCCGCCGTCGGTTCGGCGACCGGCCGCTTGCGGTCCGCGGGTTCGAAGAATTCGTGACCGGCCATGGCTGTCTCGGCGTCGTGATCCTTTATGGGAGGGGGGTGATGTCGTGCGACGAAGGCGTGTGTCCGGGAAACGTCTTCCCAACCCCATACCCCCAAGGGTACGGCTGCACGCCTCCTTGCGCCCAGATCTCGCGCACTCTCCGTGATCGGCACCCAGGGGTGTCCCCGGGGGTTCCCCGGAGCATGCACGAGCGGCGCCCGTAACGCAATGGTTGCTGCCCCGTACAGGCGGTTTGCGCGATCCGCCACGCCACGGCCAGTGACCGACCGGTCCGCCAGGCGTTGATCACGACGACCGCCGCCCCAGGGAGCACGTGATGCCCGGACCCCGTTCCGCCTCCGAACCGCAGCCCGCCCCGGACACCACGAGTGACGTGATCCGCTGGGCGGCGTTCAGCTGCGCCCTCGTCCCCGTGGTCCTCCTCTGGTACGGCACCTCGCCGGCCGGAGCAGCCGGCACCGCACTCTCCCTCGCCGCCGTCACCGGCGCCTGCCGCTTCCTGCTGCGGCGTTCGGAACGTTGCGCCGCGCAAAGAGGTGGACATCACACCCAGGGATGGACACCGGTCGACTGACCGGTTTCCGTACCCTCGAACGGTTCTTTTCAGCCAACTTCTCGATATCGCCACGGAGGGGTGGCGAGCACCCCCCAACCCCCGTTCCACCTGCACGAACAGGGTCTGGAAGACCCCACGCACCCTACGCTGTTCGGCCACCGCCACAAGGCGCACTTCCGCGCACGGCCCGTGAGTGCAACCCTTCGTGATCGAATGCTTCACGCCAAGTTGTCATGTCGACAATCCACGGCGTGCGGAACTGGCCACCGGCAGACCGCGCAAGCCAGTAGATTCGATCTTGATTTTCTTCATGGCGGGGGACTCGTGCAGGACCGAGGGGAAACGTGCAGGAGCGACACAACCGAGGAGCCGCGACCACCGAGGGGGGCTTAGCAGGATGAGCCACGACTCCACTGCCGCGCCGGAGACCGCGGCCCGGAAACTCGCCGGGCGACGCCGCAAGGAGATCGTCGCGGTGCTGCTGTTCAGCGGCGGCCCCATCTTCGAGAGTTCCATACCGCTGTCCGTGTTCGGCATCGACCGCCAGGACGCCGGGGTACCGCGCTACCGACTGCTGGTGTGCGCCGGCGAGGAGGGCCCGCTGCGGACCACCGGAGGCCTGGAACTCACCGCGCCACACGGCCTGGAGGCGATCTCCCGCGCGGGCACGGTCGTCGTGCCGGCCTGGCGCTCGATCACCTCGCCGCCACCGGAGGAAGCGCTCGACGCGCTGCGCAGAGCGCACGAGGAAGGCGCCCGCATCGTCGGGCTGTGCACCGGGGCCTTCGTGCTCGCGGCGGCGGGCCTGCTGGACGGCCGCCCGGCGACCACGCACTGGATGTACGCGCCGACGCTGGCCAAGCGCTATCCGTCGGTCCACGTGGATCCGCGCGAACTGTTCGTCGACGACGGTGACGTACTGACCTCGGCCGGAACGGCCGCGGGGATCGACCTGTGTCTGCACATCGTGCGCACGGACCACGGCAACGAGGCGGCCGGCGCGCTGGCCCGCCGCCTGGTGGTCCCGCCGCGCCGCAGCGGCGGCCAGGAGCGCTACCTCGACCGGTCTTTACCCGAGGAGATCGGCGCCGACCCGCTCGCCGAGGTCGTCGCCTGGGCGCTGGAACACCTCCACGAGCAGTTCGACGTGGAGACCCTGGCGGCACGCGCCTACATGAGCCGCCGTACCTTCGACCGCCGCTTCCGCTCGCTCACCGGCAGCGCGCCGCTGCAGTGGCTGATCACCCAGCGGGTGCTGCAGGCGCAGCGGCTGCTGGAGACCTCGGACTACTCCGTGGACGAGGTCGCGGGCCGCTGCGGCTTCCGTTCGCCGGTCGCGCTGCGCGGGCACTTCCGCCGCCAGCTCGGCTCGTCCCCCGCCGCCTACCGGGCCGCGTACCGCGCCCGCCGGCCGGGGGCCGACAGACCGGGTGAGCAGGAGGCCGCGCTCTCCCAGCACGGCCAGGCGGGAACACCGTCCGCCGCCCTGTCCGGCCACGGACCGGTGGGACCGGTGTCGGCCGCCATGGCGCACCCGGACCGGGAGGGCGGCGTGCCGATGCAGCTGAGCCGCCGCCAGGCCGCCGGCGCGGTCAGCCTGCTCCCTGGACCGCGGCACGGCACCTGAGCGACATCTCCCCGCGCCCCCGCCAGGGGCGCGGGGAACCGCGCGACCGGGCGACCGGGCGGCACGGGGGGACCGAAAAACTCCGGGCCGCTTTAGGGTAGGTCGCATGAACGATCGCATGGTGTGGATCGACTGCGAGATGACCGGCCTCTCGCTGTCCGACGACGCTCTCATCGAGGTTGCCGCCCTCGTCACCGACTCCGAGCTGAACGTACTCGGCGAGGGGGTGGACATCGTCATCCGTCCACCGGACTCCGCGCTGGAGACGATGCCCGAGGTGGTGCGTCAGATGCACACCGCGTCCGGGCTGCTGGACGAGCTGGCCGGCGGCACCACGCTCGCCGCCGCCGAGGAGCAGGTCCTCGCCTACGTCCGCGAGCACGTGAAGGAGCCCGGCAAGGCCCCGCTGTGCGGCAACTCCGTCGGCACCGACCGCGGTTTCCTGCTGCGGGACATGCCGACCCTGGAGGACTACCTCCACTACCGGATCGTCGACGTGTCCTCGATCAAGGAGCTGGCCCGCCGCTGGTACCCGCGCGCCTACTTCAACAGCCCGGAGAAGAACGGCAACCACCGGGCCCTCGCCGACATCCGCGAGTCGATCGCCGAGCTGCGCTACTACCGCGAGGCCGTCTTCGTGCCGCAGCCGGGCCCGGACAGCGACACCGCGAAGGCGATCGCCGCCAAGTACGTCCTGCCCGCCTCGTAGAGCCGGCCCGTAGAGCTTGCCTGGAGAACTTGCCTGTAGAGCACACCCCGCAGGGCCGCCCGTAGGACCGCGCGAAAAGCCGCACGAAAACACGTGCGCGAGCACCCCCTCGGACCCTGTAGACTTCTTCTCGGCCGGTCGGGGAAACGATACGTTCCACCGCCGGTCGTGGTGGGTGTAGCTCAGCTGGCAGAGCACCTGGTTGTGGTCCAGGATGTCGCGGGTTCAAGTCCCGTCACTCACCCTGAGTGATCAGCCGGTGACTCCGTCGAAGGACGGGTCACCGGCTGATTCGTTTTCCACCGACACCGGCATCACGGCGACACCGGATCACGACAGCGCCGGCATCACGACGACGCCCGCGCCACCAGCTCCGTGGGCAGCACCACATGCCGTCGCACCGGCCCCCGGCTCGCCGCCGGGCGGCGGTCGGCGATCTCCGTGAGCAGCAGGTCGATCATCGCGCGGCCCATCTCCTCGATCGGCTGGCGCACGCTGGTCAGCGGCGGGTCCATGTGCCGGGCTATGGCCGAGTCGTCGTAGCCGATCAGGGCCACGTCCTCGGGGATTCGGCGGCCCGCCTCGCGCAGCACCTGACGGGCGCCCGCCGCCGTCACGTCGGAGCCGGCGAAGACCGCGTCCAGGCCGGGGCACCGCGTGAGCAGCGCGGTCATCGCGCGCCGGCCGCCCTCCTCGCTGAAGTCACCGGGTTCGACGAGGTGTTCGTCCGCCTCCAGGCCCGCCTCGCGCAGGGCGTCGCGGTAGCCGTCGACGCGGCGCTGGGCGCCGTAGACGTCGAGGCGGCCGGTGATGTGCGCGATCCGGCGCCGGCCGCCCGCGATCAGGTGCTCGACGGCCGAGCGGGCGCCGCCGTAGTTGTCGGAGTCCACCGAGGTGAGGGTCTCCCCGGCCGACCGGGGGCCGCTGATCACGGCCGGGATCTCCAGCTGGGCCAGCATGTCGGGCAGCGGGTCGTCGGCGTGGACGGAGACCAGGAGCACCCCGTCGACGCGGTGGGCCGCCAGGTACTGGGCGAGGCGCCGGCGCTCCCGGTCGCTGCCCGCGAAGATCAGCAGCAACTGCATCTCGGTGTCGGACAGTTCGGCGCCGACGCCGCGCAGCATGTCGGAGAAGTACGGCTCCGCGAAGAAGCGGGTCTCCGGCTCGGGGACGACGAGGGCGATGGCGTCGGTGCGGTTGGCCGCGAGGGCGCGGGCCGCGGTGTTGGGGACGTAGCCGAGTTCCGCGACGGCCGCCTCGACGGCGGCGCGGGTCGCGGCGCTGACCCGGGGCGAGCCGTTGATCACCCGCGAGACCGTGCCGCGGCCGACCCCGGCACGGGCGGCGACCTCCTCGAGCGTGGGCCGCCCCGCGCTCCGGCCCCGCACTCCATGGCCTGCCATGGGCTCCGCCTTTCTCCGCACATCCGGTCGGCCTGGAATGTAACAGTGCCGCCGGCCGGTACCGCCGATCGCGGTTCGCTAACGGCCCGGTAACGCGCGCCCGCTGGCCCTGTCCGCTCCCTTGACACCCCGCCCGGGACCGACGACTCTTCAACTCATCACGTGTGGGAGCGCTCCCACACTACCTGACACCTACATATCCCGCACGTTCCCCGCCCGAGCCGCAGCGAGTACGAACGGGCCCAACCATGCAGTTGGCCGGGGGGTCGGCACGTCAGGCAACAGGAGGACTCAATGCGTACGAGCATCCACCGGTCCCGCAGGCTGGGGGCCCTCGTGGCCGTCGCCGCGATGGCCACGGGGCTGCTGGCGGGCTGCGCCAAGGACTCGGACGGCGGCTCGTCCCAGGCGGGCGGCGGCGACGGCGGCGGCAAGGGCAAGATCACGCTGACCGTCGGGACCTTCGGCGTCTTCGGCTACAAGCAGGCCGGCCTCTACGACGAGTACATGAAGCTCCACAAGAACATCAGCATCAAGGAGAACGTCACCACGCGGACCGACGTGTACTGGCCGAAGGTGCTCACGCGCCTGCAGGCCGGCTCCGGCACCGACGACATCCAGGCGATCGAGGTCGGCAACATCACCGAGGCCGTCCAGACGCAGGGCGACAAGTTCGTCGACCTCGGCAAGGACGTCGACAAGAGCCAGTGGCTGGGCTGGAAGAACGCCCAGGCCACCACCAAGGACGGCAAGCTCATCGGGCTCGGCACCGACATCGGTCCGATGGCGATCTGCTACCGCAAGGACCTGTTCCAGAAGGCCGGCCTGCCGACCGACCGGACCAAGCTCGCCGAGCAGTGGAAGGGCGACTGGAACAAGTACGTCGACGTCGGCAAGCAGTACATGAAGAAGGCGCCGGCGGGCACGAAGTTCGTGGACTCGGCCGCGTCCGTCTACAACGCGGCCCTCGGCGGAGGCAAGGAGCGCTACTACGACAAGGACGACAACGTCATCTGGGACAAGTCCTCGGGTGTGAAGGACGCCTGGAACGCCGCGATGGCCGTCGCCACCAGCGACATGTCGGCGAAGCTCAAGCAGTTCGACCCGACCTGGGACCAGGGCTACGCGAAGGGCACCTTCGCCACCGTCGCCTGCCCTGCCTGGATGATCGGCTACATCGAGCAGAAGTCCGGTGACTCCGGCAAGGGCAAGTGGGACGTGGCGGCGGCGCCGACCGCGGCCAACTGGGGCGGCTCCTTCCTCGGCGTGCCGACGGCGAGCAAGCACCAGAAGGAGGCGATCGAGCTGGCCAAGTGGCTGACCGCGCCCGAACAGCAGGCCAAGGTCTTCGCCAAGCAGGCGAGCTTCCCGTCGACCCCGTCGGCGTACGCGGGCCTGAAGCCGGCCACGGACACCACCGCCTACTTCTCGAACGCGCCGATCACGCAGATCTTCGCCGACTCGGCGACGACCATCCCGGTCCAGTACTTCGGCACCAAGGACCAGCCGATCAACACGGCGATCACCGACGTCGGCATCCTCCAGGTCGAGCAGAAGGGCAAGACGCCCGCGCAGGGCTGGGACGCGGCCACCAAGGAGATCAAGGACGTGCTCGGCCAGTGACCAGCCCCAAGCAGGCTCTCGCGCACTCCGCGTCGAGCGCCGATGCCGCGTCCGGCTCCTCGCCGGGCGCGGCCCGGGGCGCTCACGGTCGCGGTGCGCCGGCGGGCGCCGACTCCTGGCGCAGCCGGCTGTACCGCTGGGACATGAAGGCGTCGCCGTACGCGTTCGTCGCCCCCTTCTTCGTCCTCTTCGGGGCGTTCACGCTCGTCCCGCTGCTCTACACGGCCTGGTACTCGCTGCACAACGTGCAGCTGTCCGCGCTGGACACCCAGACCTGGGCGGGCCTGGACAACTACAAGAACCTGTTGTCCTCGGACTTCTTCTGGAACGCCCTGGAGAACACGTTCACCATCGGACTGATCTCCACGGTTCCGCAGCTGCTGGCCGCGCTCGGCCTCGCCCACCTGCTGAACTACCGGCTGCGCGGCTCGACCGTGTGGCGGGCCGTGATGCTCACCCCGTACGCCACCTCGGTCGCGGCGGCGACCCTGGTCTTCACGCTGCTGTACTCGTGGGACGGCGGCATGGTCAACTGGATCCTCCACTTCTTCGGCGTGGGTCCGGTCAACTGGCGTGAGTCCGACTGGGGTTCGCAGTTCGCCGTGTCGTCCATCGTGATCTGGCGGTGGACCGGCTACAACGCGCTGATCTATCTGGCCGCGATGCAGGCCATCCCGTCGGACCTGTACGAGTCCGCGGCGATCGACGGCGCGAACCGCTGGCAGCAGTTCCGGCATGTGACGGTCCCGCAGCTGCGCCCGACGATCCTGTTCACGATCGTCGTCTCCACCATCGGCGCGACCCAGCTCTTCGGCGAACCCCTGCTGTTCGGCGGGGTCAGCGGGTCCAAGGGCGGCTCCGAGCACCAGTACCAGACGCTCGGTCTGTACATGTACGACCAGGGCTGGATCATCGGCAACCTCGGCAAGGCCTCCGCGATCGCCTGGTCGATGTTCCTGATCCTGCTGATCGTGGCCGCGGTCAATCTGCTGCTCACCCGACGGCTGAGGAAGTCCCGATGACCACCAGTGAACTGACCCTTCCGCGGGCCTCGAAGCCCAGGGCCCGGCGCCGCCGGATCATGGGCGCGGGCAGGCAGCTGCACGCGGGCCCGGTGACGTACGTCGTGCTGACCGTGTTCGCGCTGGTCTCGCTGGCCCCGCTGGTGTGGACGGCGATCGCGGCCTCGCGCACCGACGGGCGGCTCGCCCAGGCCCCGCCGCCGCTGTGGTTCGGCGGCAACCTGTTCACGAACCTGCGGACGGCCTGGGATCAGGCGGGGCTCGGCACCGCGATGTTCAACTCGGTGCTCGTGGCGGGCACGATCACGGTGAGCACCGTGCTGTTCTCCACGCTGGCCGGCTTCGCCTTCGCCAAGCTGCGGTTCCGGTTCTCCGGCCTGCTGTTGCTGCTGACCATCGGCACGATGATGATCCCGCCGCAGCTCGCCGTCGTACCGCTGTATCTGTGGATGTCCGACCTCGGCTGGTCCAACCAGCTGCAGACGGTGGTCCTGCCGAGTCTGGTCACCGCCTTCGGCACGTTCTTCATGCGGCAGTACCTGGTGCAGGCGCTGCCCTCGGAGCTGATCGAGGCGGCCCGGGTGGACGGGGCGAGCAGCCTGCGGATCGTGTGGCACGTGGTCTTCCCGGCGGCCCGGCCCGCGATGGCCGTGCTCGGCCTGCTGACCTTCGTGTTCGCCTGGAACGACTTCCTGTGGCCGATCATCGCCCTGAACCAGCAGAACCCGACCGTGCAGGTGGCCCTGAACTCGCTCGGCACCGGTTACGTCCCGGACCAGGCCGTGATCATGGCGGGGGCGCTGCTCGGCACGCTGCCGCTGCTGATCGCCTTCCTGCTGTTCGGCAAGCAGATCGTGGGCGGGATCATGCAGGGCGCGATCAAGGGCTGACCGTCCGACCGTCCTGCGTCCCGCCGGGGGCCGGGCACCGCTGTCCCGGCCCGCCCGGCCCGCCCGGCTCGTCTCGCCCGCCCGGCCCGTCCGGACCGTCTCGCCCGCCCGGCCCGTCCGGACCGTCTCCCCCGCCCGGCCCGTCCGGACCGTCTCGCCCGCCCGGCCCGTCCAGCCCGCCCGGCCCTTACGACCTTCCTTGGGAGCGCTTCCATGACTGACTCCGTCACCCCCGTGACCTTTCCCCCGGCCTTCCTCTGGGGTTCCGCGACCTCCGCGTACCAGATCGAGGGTGCGGTGCGGGAGGACGGCCGCACCCCCTCGATCTGGGACACGTACAGCCATACGCCGGGCAGGACGGCCGGCGGCGACACGGGCGACATCGCGGTCGACCACTACCACCGCTACCGCGACGACGTGGCGATGATGGCGGAGCTGGGCCTCACCGCGTACCGCTTCTCCGTCTCCTGGCCGCGGGTGCAGCCGACGGGCCGGGGCCCGGCGGTCCAGGTGGGCCTGGACTTCTACCGCCGCCTCGTCGACGAGCTGCTCGCGCACGGCATCAAGCCGGCCGTCACCCTCTACCACTGGGACCTGCCGCAGGAACTGGAGGACGCGGGCGGCTGGCCGGAGCGCGACACGGCGCTGCGTTTCGCGGAGTACGCGCAGCTGGTCGGCGAGGCCCTCGGCGACCGCGTGGAACACTGGATCACCCTCAACGAGCCCTGGTGCAGCGCCTTCCTGGGCTACGGCTCCGGGGTGCACGCGCCCGGCCGCACCGACCCGGCGACCGCCCTCCGGGCCGCCCACCACCTCAACCTGGCGCACGGACTGGGCACTTCGGCCCTGCGTGCCGCGATGCCGTCCCGCAACCAGGTGGCGGTCAGCCTCAACTCAGCGGTGGTACGGCCCCTTTCGCAGTCCCCCCTGGACCTGGCGGCGGCCCGCCGGATCGACGACCTGGCCAACGGGATCTTCCACGGCCCGATGCTGAACGGGGCGTACCCGACGTCCCTGTTCGAGGCGACGCGCTCGGTGACCGACTGGTCGTTCGTCCTGGACGGCGACGAGCGCACGATCAACGCTCCGCTGGACGCGCTGGGCCTGAACTACTACACCCCGGCGCTGGTCTCGGCCGCGTCCGGCGCGGCCGACGGCCCCCGGGCGGACGGCCACGGCGCGAGCTCCCACTCCCCCTGGCCCGGCGCCGACGACGTCCTCTTCCACCAGACTCCGGGCGACCGCACGGAGATGGGCTGGTCGATCGATCCGTCGGGCCTGTACGACCTGCTCATGCGCTACGCGGACGAGGCACCGGGCCTGCCGCTGTACGTGACGGAGAACGGCGCGGCCTTCGACGACAAGCCCGACGCCGACGGCCGCGTCCACGACCCCGAGCGCATCGCCTACCTGCACGGCCATCTGTCGGCGGTGCACCGGGCCATCGCCGACGGCGCCGACGTGCGCGGCTACTACCTCTGGTCCCTCATGGACAACTTCGAGTGGGCCTACGGCTACGGCAAGCGCTTCGGCGCGGTGTACGTGGACTACGGCACGCTGGAGCGAACACCGAAGTCGAGCGCCCGGTGGTACGGCGAAGCGGCCAGGTCGGGGGCGCTGCCGCCGCTGGCGTAGTCCCGGCGGAGGCCGGGGCGGCGGGGTGGTGACGCCACGCGCCCCGGCCGGAGGTGGGGGGAAGTCCGGCCGGGGCGCTCCCCGTTCGCGAGAGTGGCTCAGTTGAAGACTCCGAACGCCTTCGAGAAGGCGAACGGGGTCTGGGGGATGGAGCTGCAGGTGGGGTCGGCGGAGGGCTTGGGGCCGCCGGCGCACTGCTTGTCGCGGGTGGCGGACCACATGGAGAGCCCGCCGAGACCCTTGGACTTGGCGAAGTCCGCGAGCTGGGTGGCGTCGTCGACCGTGAAGACCTCGGAGGAGACGTCGTTGACGCCGATCATCCAGCACGATCACCGCGTCCTCGCCGTTGTGCACGTCGACCGCGAAGGCGGTGCCCTCGGCGGTGTGCCGGAACACGTTGCCGAGCAGCGCGTCCAGCGATGCGGCCAGGTCCGCGCGGGCCACGGGTATGCGCACCGGGCGCTCCACCCCGGCCACCCGCCACTTGCGGCCCTCGTCCTCGGCGAGCGCCGACCAGAACTCCATGCGTTCGCGGACCACTTCGGCCGCGTCGCATCCTGCGCCGAATCCGGGCGCGGCGGTCTGCGGCTTGGCCTCCCGGGCCGTACGGATGATGGTGTCGACCTCCCGCTCCAGCTGGGCGACGGCGGTCCGGGTCTGCTCGGCGGCGGGTCCGGCGCCCAGCGAGGCCGCGTTGAGTCGGAGCACGGTGAGCGGGGTGCGCAGCCGGTGCGACAGATCGGCGGCCAGTTCCCGTTCGTTGGCGAGGAGTTGGACGACCTGGTCGGCCATGGAGTTGAAGGCGACGGCGGCGAGCCGGAGTTCGGTCGGGCCGTCCTCGGGGACCCGGGCGCCGAGCTTGCCCTCGCCCAGCTCGCGCGCCCCCTCCACCAGCCGCCGCGCGGGTCGCACCATGCGCACGCCGAGCCGGTCGGCGACGGCCACCGAGCCGACGGTCAGCGCGAGTCCGACGGCGGCCAGGACCGCCCAGGCGGTGCCGACGCCGTTGCTCACCTCGGACTCGGGCACGTACACCTCGACCACCGCGATGGAACCGGAGCCGAGGGCGACCGGCTGGAGGAGGGTGAAGCCGCCGGTGACGGAGGTGGTGGAGGCGCGGCCGAGGCGGCGGACGGCCTCGATGTCGCGGTGGGTGGCGCGGGGCCGGCCGAGGTCGAGCGCGGCCCGGCCGCCGTCGGCGGGCAGGTGGACGGCCATCCCGGCGTCCGTGCCGGCGGAGGCCACCACCCGCTCCAGCTCGTCCCGGTCGGTCGTGATGGACAGCGCGGGGGCGACGGCGGCGGCTTCCCGCTCGGCGCCCGCGAAGGCGCGGTCGCGGGCCATCTCCTTGACGACCAGGCCGAGCGGGACGGCGAAGGCGACCACGACCATCGTGGTGACCGCCAGGCAGACCTTGACCAGAGCCCATCTCATCGGGGTGGCTCCCCTCCCCCGCCGGCGGGCGCGGGCGGCTCCAGCTTCACGCCGACGCCCCTGAGGGTGTGCAGATAGCGCGGCCGGGCCGCGGTCTCCCCCAGTTTGCGGCGCAGCCAGGACAGATGGACGTCGATGGTCTGGTCGTCGCCGTAGGACTGCTGCCAGACCTCGGCGAGCAGTTCCCTGCGCGGGACGACGACACCGGGGCGGCCGGCGAGGAAGGCGAGCAGGTCGAACTCGCGGCGGGTCAGGTCGAGGCGGGCCCCGTCCAGCTCGGCCTGGCGGCGCAGCGGGTCGACGGTCAGACCGCCCACGCGGAGCACGGGGGACGGCGGGGTCCCCGGTCCGGGGGTGCGGGCCCGGCGCAGGACCGCCGCGATGCGGGCGGACAGGTGCTCGACCGAGAACGGCTTGGTCAGGTAGTCGTCCGCCCCGGCGTTGAGCAGCCGGACGATCTCCGTCTCGTCGTCGCGGGCGGTGGCGATGATGACGGGCACGTCGGTGATGCCACGCAGCATCTTCAGGGCCTCGGAGCCGTCCAGGTCCGGCAGTCCGAGGTCCAGGACGACCACGTCGAAGCGGATGTGGGCGACCTCGCGCAGCGCCTCCAGTGCCGTACCGACGCTGCGCACCGTGTGCGAGGCGTCGGTCAGATGCCGGATGAGCGCCGAGCGTACGAACTGGTCGTCCTCGACCACGAGCACACTTGCCATGCGCCGCACCGTACGCCATGCGGCGAACACCGGTCCCGGGCCTGTGGACAACTCGGGGCATGTGCGTACGGCGTTGCCCCTGAGGCAGTATGACCCGCGATGCGCAGAGGACTCGTACACGTACTGGCGTGGCTGCTCTCGACGGGAGCGGCGGTCACGCTGTCGTGGTGGGGTGTGCACACGGTGATGACGCGCACGGTGTACGACCCGCCGCGCGCGCTGCCGATCGCGGCGGCGGACAGGACCGCGCGGGGCGGGCAGGCGCCGACGCGGTCGGCCGCGGGCCCGTCCGCCTCACCGAGGACTCCGTCGCCGACGAGCCCGTCGGCCTCCGCCACGTCCCGCACCCCTTCCCGCACCTCCTCGGGGGCCACCAGCCCGTCCCCGGCCGCTTCCCCCACCGGCTCGGGCTCCGGCTCCGGCTCTGGCTCTGGCTCTGGCTCCGGCTCTGGCTCTGGCTCTGGCTCTGGCGTGATCAAGTCCTACGACACCGACGGCGGCCGGGCCGTCTTCGACCTGGGTGCCACCGACGCGACCCTCGTCTCGGCGGCTCCGGGGGCCGGTTGGTCGATGCAGGTGTGGAAGACGGACACGTGGATCCGGGTGGAGTTCGCCAGAAGCACGGACCGGGTCTCGGTGTTCTGCACCTGGCACGACGGGCCTCCGCACGTGGAGGTGAACACGTACTGACCGGGCGCCTGCCGAGAAGGGCGGGCTTCCCGGTGCGGCGGCTCAGCGGAAGACCGAGGGCGGCGGGGCCGGGGAGGCCACCGCGGCCGAGTCCGTGACGGGGGTGGCGCCACCCGCGAAGTCGCTGAGCGCCCTGCCGTGTTCGACGCGGCCGGGATGCGGGTCCGAGGCGGCGCGGCGGGTGAGTTCGGCGAGGGGCAGCGGGGCGTCGGAGGCGACCAGGATGGCGTTGCCGAAGCGCTTGCCGCGCAGGACGGCCGCGTCGGCGATCAGGGCGAGTTCGGCGAACCGGGCGGCGGCGGTGGCGATCTGGCCGCGCAGATGCGCGAGCGGCGGCCCGTCGGCGAGGTTGGCGACGTAGATGCCGGTGGGCTTCAGGGCCCGGCGCACCTCGTCCAGGAACTCGGTGGAGGTGAGGTGGGCGGGGGTGCGGGCGCCGCTGAAGACATCGGCGACGACCAGGTCGGCCCAGCCGTCCGGGGCCTTCGCGAGCCCCTCCCGCGCGTCGGCCGCACGCACCCGCATCCGGGCGTTCGGGTCCAACGGGAGCGCGCGGCGGACGAGTTGGACGAGGGCCGCGTCGCGCTCGACGACCTGCTGGGTGGAGCGGGGCCGGGTGGCGCCGACGTACCGGGCCAGGGTGAGCGCGCCGCCGCCGAGGTGCACGGCCTGCACCGGCTTGCCGGGCGGGGCGGCGAGGTCGATGACATGGCCGATGCGGCGCTGGTACTCGAAGGAGAGGTGCGCGGGGTCGTCCAGGTCGACGTGCGACTGGGGAGCGCCGTCGATCAGGAGCGTCCAGGCACGGGAGCGGTCCGGGTCGGGTATGAGCTGCGCGAGCCCGCCGTCGACCGCTTCCTCGACGGCTTCGACGGCGGCCGACCTGCGCCGGTTGTTCCTGGACCTGCCCACCGGCCCATTCTCGCAGGTGGCGAGGACACCCGCCGTACGATGCCAGCCGCGCGACCGGCGGACGGCGGCAAGGCTCGTACGACAGCAGCGGGATTCGCCCAGCGGGTCGGCTCAGCGGGTCGGCTCAGCGGCAGCTGTCGGCGGCCTCGATCAGCCGGGCGGCCTCGCCGAGGGCCCGGCGCAGCACCACCGGGTCGGTGGCGAGGTCGGCGTCACCGGGCGGCAGGAGCCAGTCCGAGCCCTCCACCGGCGGCTGCGGGTTCAGCCTCAGCCCCCGCCCTTCGGTCTGGGTGCAGGTGCTGCCCGGGACGTCCCAGCCGTCGGCGGTGCCGGCCGGGACGAGGAAGCCGAGGGTGCCGCCGCCGTCGTCGTGCAGCACCGGTCCGACCGCCTCGCCGGCCCCGCGGCGCAGGATGTCGACCGCCTCCAGGCCCTGCCTGGCCGGCACCGTCACCAGGTCGCATGCCGCGTCCTTCGCCGTCAGCGACGACGATGGCGCGGCACAAGGATCGTTGCTCTGGCTGGTCTCCATGCCGGCCTCCACCACGTGCCCTGTTGCAGTCCATGACGTACAACGCGCGACCGCGTCAACAGCTACGGCGCAAGTGCGCCGCAAAGGATGGCAGTTCATGGCAGATCGTGCGTGAGATATCCGGTTTGTGGCTAAACACAGCGTGGCGGGTCCGACACAGCAGGTACGTTCTTGCCCGTCGGACCCAGGGTGTCACACGGACAACTCAGCCCGATTCCACCCCGGTTCCGGCATGGTTCGACGGTTCGCACGAGAGGACCGGCCATGACGTCGTCAACCGAGACCGCGTCACAGCCCGACCGGCCACCACGGCCGAATCTCGCCTTCCGGCAGCTGCGCGGCCGGCGCTCACCGGCCGAGTTCGCCGCGCTGGTACGGCGTGCCGCACGCGAGATCGGTGAGCGGGTGAGCTGTGACGCGCGCTATGTCGGCAGGGTCGAGGCGGGTGAGATCCGCTGCCCGAACTACGCGTACGAGCGGGTGTTCCTGCACATGTTCCCCGGTCGCACGCTCGCCGACCTCGGCTTCGCGCCGCGCTCGTCCGTACGCGGACGCGGGGCGCGCACAGCCGTGGACGCGCCCCTGGCGCCCGCCGCCGATGAGTCGCGGGGTGCGGACGAGCCGTATGACACACCGGACCGTCCCTACGACCCGCAGGACCCGCAGGACCCGTACGACCCGCACGACCCGCAGGACCCGTACGACCCGCAGGACTCGCGTGACCGGCAGAACTCGCAGGCCCCGCAGGACCCGTACGGCCCGGACGAACCGCACACGAACGACCACCTGAACCACGAGGAGAGCGACGTGCTGCGTCGCGCATTCATGACCGGCGGCGGGGTCACGATGGCCGCCGCCGCACTGGGCCCGCTGATGCTCACCACGGACGCCGCGGCGGCGGCCCGGCCGGCGCGGCGCGCCGGAACGCCGGAGGCCGCCGCGCTGGAGGAGGCCGTGCGCCGTATCCGGCTGCTCGACGACCGGCACGGCGCGGACGGCCTGTACCGGCGCGCGGCGGCGCCGCTGCGCGCCGCCTTCGCGCTTCTGGACGCGGGCGCGACGCGGCAGACGACCGCCGAGCGCCTGCACTCGGGCGCCGGTGAACTGGCCATCTCCGTGGGCTGGCTGGCCCATGACTCCGGGCGTTTCGACGATGCGCGCTCGCACTACGCGGAGGCGCTGGCGACCGCCCGGATGACCGGCGACGCCGCTGTCGAGGCGCACGCCTTCTGCAACACGGCGTTCCTCGCACGCGACGCGGGCCGGCCACGGGAAGCGGTGCGGGCGGCGCAGGCCGCGCAGCGGGTCGCGCACGCGCTGGGCTCGGCCCGGCTGATGTCGCTGCTCGCGCTGCGCGAGGCGGGCGGCTGGGCGGGGCTCGCCGACCGCACCGGGTGCGAACAGGCGCTGGCCCGCGCGCAGGCCCTCTTCGAGAGGGGGACGTCGCAGGCCGATCCCGAGTGGATGAGCTTCTACGGGGAGGCCGAACTGGAGGGGCTGGAGGCGCAGTGCTGGTCGATGCTGGGCGACTGGCGCCGGGCCGCGCGGCACGCCGGGCGCGCCGCGCGTCTCCAGGACCCGCACTTCTCCCGGAACATCGCGCTCTACACCGCGGAACTCGCCGACGACCTCGCGCGCGACGGTCGTCCCGACGAGGCGGCTGCCGCCGGTCTGGTCGTCATCGAGCTGCTCACCCAGGTGCAGTCCTCCCGTATCCAGACGATGCTGTCCGGGACGGCCCGGGTGCTGTTGCCGCACCGGCGGGCGTCGGGGGTGTCGGACTTCCTCGAACGTCATGCGTCGCTGCCGAGGGCCGCGCGGGCCTAGCCGTGGCCTAGCCGGCCGGGGGACCGTGGGTCGGTGGGCCCGGTGGTCAGGAGGACAGGTGGGACCCGGTGGTCACGAGGCTCGGTGGGACCCGGCGGTCAGGAGGACAGGCGGGACCCGGCGGTCAGGAGGACAGGTGGCCCACGTCGTTCCAGGATTCGATGGCCGGCATGCCGTAGGCCCAGCTCAGGATGGACAGGGAGGTCGGGTTGAGGCGGATGCGGGCGGCGAAGTCGAGGGGCAGGCCCAGCCAGCGTGCGCCGATGGAGCGCAGGATGTGGCCGTGGGCGAAGACGAGGACGTCGCGGTCGGCGGAGCGGGCCCAGCTGACGACCTCGTCGGCGCGGGCGGTGACCTCGGCGAGGGTCTCGCCCTCGGGGACGCCGTCGCGCCAGATGAGCCAACCGGGCCGGTCGGCGTGTATCTCGGCGGGGGTCATGCCCTCGTAGGTGCCGTAGTCCCACTCCATGAGCGTGTCCCAGGACTGCGCCCGCTCACCGAACCCGGCCAGTTCGCACGTCTCACGCGCGCGTGCCAGCGGGCTGGTCCGCACCTCCACCCCGGGCAGCCCGTCGAGCGGGGCCTGGTGCAGGCGCTCGCCGAGCAGCTTGGCCCCGCGCCTGCCCTCCTCCAGGAGCGGTATGTCGGTCCTGCCGGTGTGCTTGCCGGACAGTGACCACTGCGTCTGTCCGTGGCGGGCCAGCAGGATGCGCGGTGCCATGAGGGGCCTTTCCTGGAGAGAGGTGTCGGGGCGCCGGGAACGGGGCAGGCGCCGTGCGTCCATCATCGCCCACCCCCGACCGGGGCAACCCGCCGGGCGATCTCGGCGTCTTTGAGGGCCGGAGCGCCCGTACGGGCGGAAGACGGGCACCGTAAAGTGTCACGGTCGCCCGCGGGGCGCACCACGCAGCAGAAGGGGGAGGGCGATCGGATGCCGCAGACCGAGACACCGGGCACCGAGGTGACCCCGCGAACCCGGCTGCGCTGGTGGACCGAGCTGCCCCTGATCCTGCTGGTCTACGGCTGCTACACGGCCGGCCGCCTCCTCGCGCGCGGTGACGTCTCCACCGCCGTCGACCACGGCCTGGCGATCCTCCGCTTCGAGCGGGCCTTCCACCTGAACGCCGAGCACCCCCTCAACCGCCTGTTCACGCGCGAGCCCTGGCTCGGTGTGCCGGCCGACTTCTGGTACGCCTCGCTGCACTACGTGGTCACGCCCATCATCCTCGTCTGGCTGTTCCGGACCCGTGCCGAGCACTACCGGGCGGCCCGCACCTGGCTGATGTCGTCCACGTTCATCGGTCTGATCGGCTTCACGCTGCTGCCCACCTGCCCGCCCCGGCTGCTCTCCCCGGGTTACGGCTTTGTGGACACGATGGCCCACTACAGCTCGTACGGCTGGTGGGGCGGCGAGGCCAGCGCCCCGCGCGGCATGGGCGCGATGACCAACCAGTACGCGGCGATGCCGAGCCTGCACGTCGGCTGGGCCCTGTGGTGCGGGGTCATGCTGTGGCGCCACGGCGGCACCCGCCTCACGAAGGTCCTCGGCGTCGCGTACCCGCTGCTGACGGCGATCGTCGTCATGGGCACCGCCAACCACTACTTCCTGGACGCGGCCGCGGGCGTGGCCGTGATGGGCGTCGGGCTGCTGATCGCGCCGCGCGTGACACGGGCGACGGACCTGCTGCGGGCCCGCCTGGTCACGCGCGCCACCTCGGCCGCACCGGGCTCGGACGGCGCTGTCTCCCCGATTGTCAGTGGCGAATGCCAGACTTCCGTGGGTGAGTACATTCCCAGGCAGCGCGAGTCGCGGCACGACGCCGCAGCCGAGCCGGACGTCTCCCCCAGCGACGCGGGCGAGGACGCTCCGGCACCGGCTCGCTGAGCTGCGCGGCCAAGACGTACCGGCCAAGGCGCTGGACGCGCGTGCCCTCGCGGCGCTCGCGGCGAACCCGGGGTGCCGCAGGCGGGCGATCCTGGACGGCGCCGGGGTGGACAAGGCGGCGCTGGCGAGTGCGCTGGGTTCCCCGTCCGGTTTCGGCCAGTCCCAGTTCGCGCTGACCCGGGGCAACGCGTTCGAGGCGAAGGTGAAGGCGGACGGCGGCGCGGAGCTGCTGCGGCTGGTGCACGCCCGGCTGGACCCGGGCGCCGAGCCGCCCTCCGGGGCCGCCCTGCCCGACCTGAGCGCACCGGGCCCCGAGGGGCGCACGGCGCGTACGGCGCTGGCCCTGCGCGAGGCCGTGCGCGCGGGCGGCTGGACGCTGCTGGACCACCCGATGCTGGCGCTCGACGTGGCCGGCTCGTCGGCGTTCCTGGAGCCGGACGCGGTGGTGGTGCACCCGGACGGCGGCTGGACGGTCGTGGAGATCAAGTCGTTCCCGATGCTGGACGGCTCGGCGGACCCGGCGAAGGTGGGCGCGGCTGCCCGGCAGGCGGCGGTGTACGTGCTGGCCCTGGAGGACGTCGCCCGGCGCCTCGACCCGCCGCCGCGGGTGCGGCACCGGGTGCTGCTGGTGTGCCCGAAGGACTTCTCCAACCTGCCCACGGCCTGTGCCGTCGACGTGCGCAAGCAGCGCGCGGTCACCGCCCGGCAGCTGGCCCGGCTCACCCGCGTCGAGGAGATCGCCGACGCCCTGCCCGAGGGCACCTGCTTCGCGCCCGACCGGCCCGCCGAGGAGCTGACGGCGGCCGTCGAGGCGGTCCCCGCGGTCTACGCGCCGGAGTGCCTGTCCGCCTGTGAACTGGCCTTCCACTGCCGGGAACGCTCCCGCGCGGCCGGCGCCGTGACCCGCCTCGGCCGCCCGCTGCGGGCCGAGCTGGGCGGCCTGACCACGGTCGAGGACGTCCTCGCCGCGGCCCGGGGCGAGACCGGCGACCCGGACGACCCGACGGTCGCCGCACTGCGCCGCGCGGCGACCCTGCGCGGCGAGGCACTGGCGCACGCGGTCCTGCCCGCGCAGTCCCGCCGGGACGGCTGCTCGGACAGCTCCCGCCCGGACGACTCCGACGGCTCCGACGGCTCTGCCGGCCCGGACGGCACCCGGCACACCGGCACGCTCACGGCGGAGGTGACCCCGTGCCCGTGACCGCGGCCCCCACCCGGACAAGCGCCCCGACGACCACGCCGACAGCCACCCCGACGACCACCCTGGCAGCCACCCCGACAACAACCACCCCGGCAGCCCCCCGTACGGCTACGCGCACCCGCCCCGCGTCCGCCGGCACCGCGCAGGAGGCCCCGTGTCCCTGATCGCCACGCTCGCCCGGCTCGAAGCCGTCAGCACCGGCCGCGCGCAGCCCGCCGCGACCGTCCGGCACCGCCGGCTCTCCGGGCGCCCGCTGGTGTTCGTGCCGCTCACGACGGCGGGCGAGGCCGGTGCGCCGCTGGGCGCGCTGGTGGGCACCGACCGGGACGCCCCGCGCCTGCTGGTCGTACCGCAGCCCCGCGACCGCGACCTGCGGTTCGCGTTCCTCGCCGACCTGGCCGACGTCGTCCTGCCGTACATCGACTCCTACGCGCAGGACGTCGAGGCGGCCGAGCGCACCGAGACCGATCCGGAGACCGGCAAGCGGGTCAAGGTCGAGGTCGAGCTGTGCGCGGACGCGCCCCAGCTGATCGTGCCGAGCCGGGCGGGCCTGGACCATGTGCGGCTGCTCGGCCGCTCGACGCGGTTCCGGCGCACCGCCGAGCAGGACCCCGAGGCTCCCCACCCCGCGCCGCCCCGGGTGCCGCTGCTGGGCCGCTGGCTGACCCACTACGGGGAGCGCGCCCGGGTCCCCGGCTCGTCCCTGCTCCTGGCCCTCACCGAGGTGCTGTCCCGGCACTGGGCGACCGGCCAGTCCAGCCTGGAGGACCAGCACCTGGGCGCGCTGCTGGCCTGGATCGATCCTCCCGCCGGCAGCACGGGCGCCGAGGCCGCCCAGCGGGCCGAACTCGCCCGTGACGCCGGCGGCCAGTTGCTGTGCCCGCCGGCCGGCCCGGCCACCGACCCGGCGTTCGACAACAAGCTGCTGGCCCCGGCGATCGAGCGCTACGACCGCGCGCGTGGCGCCCTGGCCGCCGCCGAGGACGCCCTGGAGGCGGAAGACCGGCTGGCCGCGCTCACCGCCGCCGAGCGGGAGATCCGCGCCCTGGTCGAGAGCCGCACCCGGCCCACCTGGGACGCGGTGTGGCGGGGCCTTGACCTGCTGCGGGCGCTTCCCGAGGGCGCGCACGTCGAGGAGCGCTGGACCCGGGACCGCTGGTCGTTCACCGGTCACCGGGACCGGGTCGTGGCCGGCGAGCCCCCGCAGCCGCGCCGCGACGACGCGGTGACGGCGGCGAACAAGCTGGCCACGCGCGAGCGTGAGCAGGCCCGCCTGGAGGCGCAGGAGGCGCTGGACGACCCGCTGGTGATGGCGGGACGGCGGCTGTCCGGGGAGGCGTTCGCGGGCGAGGTGACCGAGGTCGTCATGGCGTACAGCGAGGGCAGGCGGCCGAGCCCCCGCCCGCTGGTGACGGTCCGCACCGAGGACCGGCCGCAGCCGGCGGAGCGGGCGAAGGTGTACCGCTCGCTGGGCGGCAGACCGCAGGCCGCGGAGTTCGTCGGCCACGAGGGCTCACCGGACGATGTCGTCCTCGTCCTGCGGATCATGGACAAGATGGGCCGGGGCAAGGAGCCGGAGCCCGGTTCGGTGCCGGAGAAGGGCGACGTGGTGTGCTTCACCCTCTTCGAGCACGAGCAGCGCGGCGGCGCGAAGCTGCCCGACCCGGAGGAGACCCCGTGGACGCACGGCGGCCCGCCGGGCGAGGCCGCGCCGGAGGCCCCCGACACCGTGACCGAGGAGGATGTCCTGTGACGACGGTCGACTTCGACCCCGCAGCCGCTGCCACTCGTGCCACGGACGCGATCCTCCACGACACCCTGCACGGCACCGAGCGGGGCGTGGTGGTCGACTCCCCGCCCGGCGCCGGCAAGTCCACCCTGGTGGTCCGCGCGGCACTCGAAATGGCCGAGGCGGGCCGCCCGCTGATGGTCGTCGCGCAGACGAACGCCCAGGTGGACGACCTGGTCCTGCGGCTCGCCGAGAAGAACCCCGAGCTGCCGGTGGGCCGACTGCACAGCAGCGACTCCGACGCGTACGACAAGGCGCTGGACGACCTGCCGCAGGTGCGCACGGCGGCCAGGGCGGCGGATCTCCAGGGGCTGCCCGTCGTGCTCTCCACCGCCGCGAAGTGGGCGCACGTCTCGGTGGACGAGCCGTGGCGGCACGCGATCGTGGACGAGGCGTACCAGATGCGCTCGGACTCCCTGCTGGCCGTGGCCGGCCTGTTCGAGCGGGCGCTGTTCGTGGGCGACCCGGGCCAGCTGGACCCGTTCGCGATCGTGGGCAGCGAGCAGTGGGCGGGCCTGTCGTACGACCCCTCCGCCTCGGCCGTCACGACGCTGCTGGCGCACAACCCGGGCCTTCCCCAGCACCGCCTCCCGGTCTCCTGGCGTCTCCCGGCCTCGGCGGCGCCGCTGGTCTCGGACGCGTTCTACCCATACACCCCGTTCCGCAGCGGCACCGGCCACGGCGACCGCCGGCTGGCCTTCGCCGTCCCGTCGGACGGTACGGGTCCGGACCGGGTGATCGACGAGGCGGCGGAGTCCGGCTGGGGCCTGCTGGAACTGCCCGCCCGGCACACCCCGCGCACGGACCCCGAGGCGGTACGGGCGGTGGCCGCGGTCGTACGCCGCCTGCTGGACCGTGGCGGCGCCACCGTCTCCGAAGTCCCCCCGTCCCGGCTTCGCCCGACAGGGGAGACCGGGGGGACCGGGGAGACCCCCGCCCCTCGTCCCGCCCCCCTCACCGCCGACCGCGTCGCCGTCGGCACGGCCCACCGCGACCAGGCTGCCGCGGTCCGCGCGGCGCTCGCGGACCTCGGCGTCACCGACGTCACGGTCGACACCGCGAACCGCCTGCAGGGCCGCGAGTACGACGTCACGGTCGTCCTGCACCCGCTCTCCGGCCGCCCCGACGCCACCGCGTTCCACCTGGAGACCGGCCGCCTGTGCGTGCTGGCCTCCCGCCACCGCCACGCCTGCATCGTGGTGTGCCGCGCGGGCGTCGGCGACCTGCTGGACGACTACCCGTCCACGGAACCGGTCCAGCTGGGCACCCTGGTGAAGTTTCCGGATGGCTGGGAGGCGAACCACGCCGTCCTCGCCCACCTCGCCGAACACCGGGTGACCTGGCGGCCGTGACCAACGCCCCCGCCGCGGCCCACGGACGCCGACTGCCACACCCCACCCGCCGGACGGCGTCCGGCACGCCACCGGAGGCGGCCGATGAACACAGCCCCGACGGCTGGGAGGCGAACCACGCCGTCCTCGCCCACCTCGCCGAACACCGGGTGACCTGGCGGCCGTGGCTGTGAGGTTCCCCTCGGTCCGAGGTCCTCTTGCGCGTGCGCGAGACAATGGACGGTGGCCCACCTGAGAGGGGTCCGCCGGGCCCCATGAGGAACCGGACCGTACGAGGAGGAGATGAAGACATGGCGGAGCCCACGCCGCGTCAGAGCCAACCGCGGCTTCGCCCCGCGCCCCTGATCTTCGAGCCCGCCGCGGCGGCCGGCGATCCGGAGCACTTCTTCGACCTGGAGTCGATCGACGACCCCCGGATGCTGCTGTCGCGTGCCACGGAGCTGACCCAGGCGTTCCGCGCGGCGGCCGACCGTGCCGTGGAGTTCCAGGCCATGGCGGCGGCCCAGCTCGCCGACCCGCGCCGGTTCGACCGGCTGACCCCGGCGGACATCGCCGAGCGGGCGGAGTGGACCGAGGACTATGCGAAGCGGATGGTCGAGTTCGGGCGGGACCTGATGCGCGGGGTGGACACGGAGGGCCGCAGGCCCGACCCGGTCTAGGACGGACCCGGTCCAGGACGGTCCAGGACCGGTCCGGGACCTGATCCCGAAGAGGTCCCACAGCCCCGCAAGCCCTGCAGCCCCGCAAGCCCTGCAGCCCCGAAGCCCCACGCTCCCTCAGCCGCCAAAGCGCCGCAGGCCCTCGCACCCGGCATATGCCAGGCGGGCAAGATACTCCTGCCCGCCCACCCCTGTCCCGGTTTTCCGCAACTCAGCGGAGTCGCACCCGCACCACCGGTAGATGTTGACGGCATGAGCGTAGATGGCATGAGCGCAGACGGCATGAGCAGCCCACCGAACGTCACGTCCGCCACCGCCGACGGAGCCTCCTGGCTCGCCTCTGCCGGAACGTATCCGCGCAGCACGCTCGCCCTGTGGGAGGAGCGGCCCGGCGCCCCGGTCGTCCTGCCCTGCGGCACCGTCTTCGACATCGTGAGCGCCCCGGCCGTCTTCGGGCGCCGGATGCTGGACCGCTTATGGGACGACGGGCCGGGCTCGGGGCCCGTCGCGATGTACCGGGGCCGGATGCTGCTGTTCACCGCCCCGGGCACCGCCCAGCGGCTGCCCTCGCTGCTGGCCTGGGAGGAGTGGGGAGGCGCCCACACCACCCGCACCCAGGCCGTACCGCCGCTGCTGTGTCACGGCACCGGTGACGCGGTGACCGTCCCGGCGCTCGCCGCCGGCGACTGTCCCGCGCCCGGCGATTCCCGCTGGCTGGTCGCCCCCGACACCCGCCACCCCTGGCTGCCCGGCCCCGAGGTGATGCTCTGGGCGGCCGTGCGGGCGGCCCGTGCCGCGGTGCGGATATCGATTTTTCCTCCCGCCGATCAGGATGCTAAGGTCTACGACGTCAGCAGGCGCCGCTAGCTCAGTTGGTTAGAGCAGCTGACTCTTAATCAGCGGGTCCGGGGTTCGAGTCCCTGGCGGCGCACGCGAATGAAAGCGGTGGGCCGGTTTCGACAGAAACCGGCCCACCGCTTTTCGTCTGCCCGGTCAGCCGCTCACCCCCGGCGTGATCTTCACCGTCCACGCCCCGGACGCCGTCCGGCCCTCCACCTCCACCTTCACGCCCTCGCCCGGCACCGTGAAGCTCTCCCCCAGCGCGACCGGGGCGTCGGCCAGGGGCGGGTAGACGGAGTCCTCCCAGCAGGCCTCGGAGTGCGGATGGGCGTCCACCACCTCGACGGGACCGCCGCCGGACTCGACGCCGCCGCGGACCCGGTAGACGAGGATGCCCTGCCGGCAGGCGGTCCGGTCGTTCCCGGCCGCGACCCGCGCCTCGAAGGCCAGCACACTGTCCGGGCCGGTGCGGACGACCGCCAGTTTCGTGCCGTGCCCGAGGCCGAAGGAGGATTCGCCGGCGCCGCCCTGCGCGGGGATCCCCGGTCCGGCGGCGAGCGGCTCCAGCGTCAGCCGGGTCGGCCCCTCTCCCTGGACGCACTGCACCTGGCGCGGATCCAGCCAGCCCAGCCGCCACTTGTGCCAGGCGAACAGGTCCGGTGCCAGCCCGAACTGGCTGCCCATCAGATCCCAGTCGCCGACATAGGTGTCCCAGTCGCCCTTGCCGCCGGCCGGGCGGTGGTAGAGGTCGGGGAGGTCGAAGACATGGCCGGTCTCATGGGCGAGAACCAGCCGGTCGGGCGGATGTTTCTCGAAGACCGTGACGACCCGGCGCACGTCCGTGCCGTCCACGTGCTCGGGGGTGTCGAGGTTGACGACCTTCGTCGCGTCGGAGTCCACCCCGGGCGCGTCCGGATCGGCGACGAAGTAGACGACGGAGTAGCGCGAGAAGTCGACCTCCTTGTCGGCGACGGCGAACGCGTCGTTCAGGTAGTTGGTGCGGTCGGCGACGTTCCAGTCCCGCTTCATGGCGTACGAGGACGACGGGTGCGGCATGCGCAGCCAGTGGTTCAGCGGGTGCGGGCGCAGGGTGAACCTGCCGTAGGAGGACTGCGTGTAGAAGCGGCTGGTGGCCGGGAAGTGATCGGCGGTCAGCTCGGCCGGGGTGGTGCGCGGGGTGGCGTCCGGGAACGACAGGAAGATCATGACGGCGTCGAGCGTGCCGAGGGGGCGGGTGTAGGCGGGGTTCCAGCTGTCGACGCCCTCCGAGTGGTGGGCATCGGTGCGGTGCAGCGCGCACGGAGTCGTCGAGAAGGGCTCGGCGACCGACGGGCCGGAGAGGATCGAGGTGGCGGCGAGCGCCGACATCGTGGTGGCCACGGCGGCGGTGCTGCGCAGCTTGAGCACGGGAAGGACCTCCGGATGCGGTTCGCGGGACACCACATCCAGACTGTGACTATTTGAGGAGGTTTGCACTGTTTCGCCGGACCAGAAGGGTGAGTACGGCCGTCCGTGTGCCGGCGCGCATCGGCGGACGACACCCCGGGCCACTCACGGAACGTCACAACTGGTCGGAGGCCCTACGAACCCGTCCACGTGTGGGCAGAAACGATCTGTCATAACCACGGGCCGGTCGGGGACACTGGTGAGTGGCTGGAAGGGCCAAGAACCAGCCTCTATGATCGGCACACTTTCCGGCACGGACAGAGATCGAGTGCACTGCGGGAGCGAGCGGTGAGCGGAACGTCCGAAGGGCCGACGCCCGCGGCAGACCTCGACCGGTCAGCCGTCACAGACAGTGATCAATCCACCTATCGCCGTGTCTTCACGGCCGCCCCGCTCGCCATGGCCGTCGTGGACCGCGAGGGGCTGGTCGTCAGCGCCAACCCGGCCTTCGGGGAACTGCTCGGCATCGGCGTCGAGGCGCTGACCGGCCGGGTCGCCGCCGACCTGGTCGACCTGGCCTCGGACGCCCGTACCTGGCACGCCTACCGGGAGGTGCTGCGGGGCCGGCAGGCGAAGCTGCGCTGCGCCCGCCGGCTCAAGCACCCCGACGGGAACTCCCTGTGGGCGCAGGTCACCGTCGCCCCGTTGGCGGAGGGCGAACCGGGGGTCCTGCTGTCGGTCGCCGACATCAGCGCCCGGCGTGAACTCCAGGCGCGGCTGCGGCACTTGCAGATGCACGACCCGGTGACCCGGCTGCCCAACCGCACCCTGTTCTTCGAACGCCTGTCGGCCGCACTGGAGGCCGACGCGTACGAGCGCAGCGGCACCGGACGGATCGGCCTGTGCTATCTGGACCTCGACGGATTCAAGGCCGTCAACGACACCCTCGGCCACCGCGTCGGCGACCGGCTGCTGGCCGCCGTCGCCGAGCGTCTCACCCGGGTGGCCGACGAGGCGGGGTACGCCCGTGCCGTCACTCCTTTGGTGGCCCGCCTCGGCGGTGACGAGTTCGCGCTGCTCGTGGAGGACTCCACCGGCACCGAACAGGTCGCCGATCTCGCCCAGTCCGCGCTGCGGGCCCTGGAGCCGCCCTTCGACCTGGCCGGGCAGCGGCTGTCGCTGACCGCGTCCATCGGGGTGGTGGAGCGGCACGCGGCCGGTACCACCGCCACCGGTCTGATGCAGGCGGCTGATACGACGCTGTACTGGGCGAAGGCGGACGGCAAGGCCCGCTGGACCCTGTTCGACCCGGAACGCAACGCGCATCTGATGACCCGCCAGGCCCTCTCCTCCACCCTGCGCCCCGCGATCGAGCGCGGTGAGTTCGCCCTGGAGTACCAGCCGTTGGTGGGCATGGAGGACGGCCGGCTGAGCGGGGTCGAGGCGTTGATCCGCTGGAATCATCCTCAGTTCGGCACGCTGACGCCGAATCGGTTCATCGGACTGGCGGAGGAGGACGGTTCGATCGTCCAGCTCGGCCGCTGGGCGCTGGTGACCGCCTGCCGGCAGGCCCGCCGCTGGCAGCTGGACCACCCCGGCGAGCCGCCGATCTTCGTCAGCGTGAACGTGGCCGTACGGCAGGTGTGGGACTCCGACCTGGTGGCGGACGTGGCGGAGACCCTGGCCGAGACCGGGCTCGCCCCGCACCTGCTGCAACTGGAGCTGACCGAGTCGGCCGTGATGGGCTCGGCGGGCCGCCCGCTGCAGGCCCTTCAGGCGCTCAGCGACATGGGTGTGCGGATCGCCATCGACGACTTCGGCACCGGCTACTCGAACCTGGCGTATCTGAGCCGGCTGCCGGTGAAGGTCCTGAAGCTGGACGGTTCCTTCGTGCGCGGCTTCCAGTACGAGGAGACGGCGGCGGCCACGGGCGCGCCGCCCAATCCGGCCGACGAGGTGATCGTGGAGGCGATGATCCAGCTGGCCCACCGGCTCGGCCTCACGGTCACCGCCGAGTGCGTGGAGACCTCGGCGCAGGCCTCGCGGCTGCGCCGCATCGGCTGCGACACCGGGCAGGGCTGGCTGTACTCCCGTCCGGTGCCGCCGGATCGTATCTCCGAGCTGCTGGGCGTACGGACCTACGCGGCCGGTAAACCGTAGGCGTGCGGCCCTCCGGCAAACCGTAGGCGTGGGAACCTACGCGGCCGGCAGGCCGTAGGCGTCCGCGATCAGGGTGTAGGAGTGCAGCCGGACCTCGCCGCGGTGGGCGTGCGAGGTGAGCATCAGTTCGTCGGCGCCGGTGCGCTTGTGCAGTTCGTCCAGGCCGGAGCGGACCTCGTCGGCCGTGCCGTGCACGACGTTCGCGGACCAGGAGGCCACGAACTCCTCCTCCATCGGGCTGAACTCGTGGCTCTCCACCTCCGCCGGGTCGGGGAAGAGACCGGGGCGGCCCATGCGCAGCCGCAGCATGTTCAGCGCGGCGGCCCGCACCTGCCGGCGGGCCTCGCGCTCGTCGTCGGTGGCGAGGGCGGAGACACCGATGAGGGCGTACGGCTCGGCCAGCACCTCGGAGGGCCGGAAGCTGTGCCGGTACAGGTCGAGGGCCGGGACGGTGTTCTGCGCGGAGAAGTGGTGCGCGAAGGCGAAGGGCAGGCCGAGCATCCCGGCGAGGCGGGCGCTGAAGCCGGAGGAGCCGAGCAGCCAGATCGGCGGCCGGTGCGTGGACTGGACCCCGCCCGGGGTGGTGCCCTGCACCGGGCCCGGGATCGCGTGGATGCGGGCGTAGGGGTGGCCGTCGGGGAAGTCGTCGTCCAGGAAGCGGGTCAGTTCGGCCAGCTGCTGCGGGAAGTCGTCGGCGCCCTCGTTCAGGGTGTCGGTGCGGCGCAGCGCGGCGGCGGTGGCCCCGTCCGTGCCGGGCGCGCGGCCGAGGCCCAGGTCGATCCGCCCCGGTGCCATCGCCTCCAGCGTGCCGAACTGCTCGGCGATCACCAGCGGAGCGTGGTTGGGCAGCATGACGCCGCCCGAGCCGAGCCGGATGCGGTCGGTGTGGGCGGCGAGGTGGGCGAGGATCACGGCCGGTGAGGAGGAGGCGACCCCGGGCATCGAGTGGTGTTCGGCCACCCAGTACCGGTGGAAGCCGCGCCCCTCGGCGAGCCGCGCCAGCTCCACGCCGGTGCGCAGTGCGTCGGTGGCGGTGCCGCCCGCCCCCACGGTCACCAGATCCAGTACGGAGAGGGGGACGGGCGCGGTCCCGTGCGTCGTACCCCGGATCTCGTCTGCCGCCACGATCTGTGCCTCCTGTTTCCGCGCGGAATATGCGGATGTCCTGCCGATGCCCTGCTGAATGTCCTCATGGCGCTAACAGGAGGCAGTCCCCGGTTATTCCCCGCGCAGGGCCGGTTCCGCCTTCCCCCGCGCCCTCCGCATCCGCATCCGTATCCGTATCCGTATCCGCACCAGCGGCTCCCTCACATCTGCACCAGCGGTTCCCTGGTGAACAACGTCCCCAGCGAGGGTGCGTTCACGCGCCGGTCGGCGAGCCGCAGGCCCTCCCACACCGAGACCTGGTTCGCGGTGAGGACCGGCTTGGACAGCGCCTTCTCCAGCAGCCGCAGATACGCGACCGTGTGCAGCGCGGTGTCCGGCAGCAGCACGGCCTGTGCTTCGGCCGCGTCCGCCGCCCTGGCGAGCGTCAGCACCTCCTCCTCGCCCCACGTGCCCACCTCGGCGGCCGTGACGATGCCGGACGACCGCTGCGCCACCACCTCAAGGCCCCCGACCCGCAGAAAGTCCGCGAACAGCCCGGCCACGTCCTGCGGGTAGGTCGCCCCGACGGCGACCCGCCGCACGCCCAGCTCCCGGGCCGCGTGCACGAAGGCGAAGGACGTGGAGGAGGCGGGCATCCCCGCCAGCCGGGCCAGCGCCCGCACCTGCTCCTGCGCGCCCTCCCAGCCGTACACGAAGCTGCCGCTGGTGCACGCCCACACCACCGTCTCGGCCCCGGACAGCCGCAGCTGCTCCATGCCCGCGGCCAGCCGCCCGGTGGAGCCCATCTCGCGCAGCGCGTCCACCCGGTGCGCGTCCTCGCCGATGTCGGTGTGGACCAGGTCCACCCGGATGTCGCTGCCCAGGAGCTGCTCGATGCGCGGGTAGTCGTCCTCGCCGGAGTGGCCCGGGTAGAGGAATCCGAGTGCTGTCATGGCGGCCCTTCTCCGTGTGCTCTCGGTGTTCGTTCTCTCGGTGTTCGTTCTCTCAGTGTTCCTGTGTCTCTTCCGGTTCCTGCGTCTGTTCGGGCAGGGCCGGCCAGTCACGCGCCGACGCGTCGAGCAGCGCTTGGTACGGCCCCACAGCCTGGGTACCCAGGTGGCGCAGGGCGGCCCACATCGTGACCTGGTTGGCCGAGAGGACGGGGATGCGCAGCTCGGCCTCCAGCTGGGGGATGACGTCGTAGGTGGGCAGGTTGGTGCAGGAGATGAACAGCGCGTCGGCGCTCCCGGGCCGCACCGCGCGCCGGGCCATCCGGACCACGTCCCGGTACGGCACCTTCCAGATGTGCCGGGTCAGCCCCATGTAGGCGCGGCCGGTGACCCGTACGCCGGCCTGGGCGACGTACTTCTCCAGCGCCCGGGTCACGGAGACGGTGTACGGCGTGACCAGCGCGACCCGCCCGCACCCCAGCTCGGTCAGGGCCTCAAGGAGCGCCCCCGAGGTGGTGACCGCGGGCAGGGTGCCGCCGGCCGCCCGGCTCATGTGCGCGCACATCGCCCGCTCGCCGGCGATCCCGCCGACGAAGCTGCCGGACGCGCAGGCGTAGGCGAGGGCCTCGGGGGCGACGGCGCCGAGCGCGCGCACGGCCTCGCCCAGCGTCTGGTGCTCGCTGACCAGGCGGGCCAGGTCCAGGCTCACCTCGACCGGCACGAACGGGGTCCGGGTCAGATGCAGCGACACGTCGTCGGGCACCCAGCGCCACAGCTCGCGGTCGAGCGCGAAGTCAAAAGGGGCGACGACACCGACACCGCGCTGGGGGCGCGGTCCGCCGAGAAAGGAGACGTCCATGGCAGGCACCGGCCTCTTGCTGAAAGGGAACGGGGAAGGACGGGGAGGGACGGGGAGCGTTCTGGAAGGTCGGGGGAAAGGATCGAGGGAAGATCGGGGGAAGGGATCGAGGGAGGTCGGGGGCAGATCGGGGGAGGTCAGGGGAAGATCGGAGAGGAAGCGGGCAACGCATCGTGGGTACGCCCGTGTTGACGAAGGTAGGTTCGGGTGCGAGCGTGGTCAATCCGCGCATGTCAGACACCCTGCCCGCGCCCCGGATCCGGGAGGAACGGCCTGCCGATGCCCATCCCGACCCGCCCCACCCTGCTCGTGCTGGACGCCGACCCGCCGCCCCGGCTCGGCCGCCTCACCGGGCGCGCCCGGATCCTGCACACCGACGCGGCAGGCCTTCCCGAGCGGCTGCCGGAGGCGGACGTGCTGCTCGTGTGGGACTTCACCTCGCACGCCGTCCGCGAGGCCTGGCCGGGCGACGGCCCGCGCCCCCGCTGGGTGCACACGGCGAGCGCCGGCGTGGATCATCTGATGGGACCGGAGCTGGCCGCGTCCGACACGGTGGTGACCAACGCGCGCGGGATCTTCGACCAGCCGATCGCCGAGTACGTGGCCGCGCTGGTGCTGGCCGTGGCCAAGGATCTGCCGCGCACCCTGGAGTTCCAGCGGGAGCGCGTCTGGCGGCACCGGGAGACACGGAAGGTGGCGGGCACGCGCGCGTGCGTGGTCGGGTCCGGGCCGATCGGCCGGGCGATCGCGCGCACCCTGAAGGCCCTGGGCGTGACGACGGCACTGGTGGGACGGGTGCCGCGCACCGGTATCCACGGCCCGGCCGACCTGGACCGGCTGATCTCCCGCGCGGACTGGGTGATCGCCGCCGCGCCGCTGACCGAGCAGACGCACGGCATGTTCGACGCCCACCGGTTCGGCGTGATGCAGCCCTCGACGGTCTTCGTGAACGTCGGCCGCGGTCAGCTGGTCGACGAGGCCGCCCTCGCCGAGGCGCTGCGACGGCGCTGGATCGCGGGCGCGGCCCTGGACGTGTTCACCGCCGAACCCCTGCCCGCGGACAGCCCGTTGTGGGGTCTTCCGGGGCTGGTCGTCTCCCCGCACATGAGTGGCGACACGGTCGGCTGGCGGGACGAACTGGGCAAGCAGTTCGTGGAGTTGTACGAGCGCTGGGCAGCGGGAAGATCTCTGGTGAACGTGGTCGACAAGAAGCGTGGATACGTGCCGGGCCATTGACCCACCAGGAGGGTGCATGCAGCTCACCGACCTGACCGCCGTACAACTCCTCGACGGCTACCGCAAGGGCGAGTTCAGCCCTGTGGAGGCCACCGCCCAGGTGCTGGAGCGGGCGCGCCGGGTGCAGCCGGAGGTCAACGCGTTCACACGGTTCCTGGAGGAGGACGCGACGGCGCGGGCGCGGGAGTCGGAGGAACGGTGGCGGCGCGGCGAGCCGGCCGGGCTGCTGGACGGCGTGCCGGTGACAGTGAAGGACCTGCTGCTGCTGCGCGGCCACCCGACCCTGCGCGGCTCCAGAACTTTGTCCGAACAAGGGAGTTGGGACGAGGACGCGCCCTCCGTCGCCCGGCTGCGTGAGCACGGCGCGGTCTTCGTCGCCAAGACCACGACACCGGAGTTCGGCTGGAAGGGCGTCACGGACTCCCCGCTGTGGGGGGTGACCCGCAACCCGCACGACCCGTCCCGCACCGCCGGGGGTTCCAGCGGCGGCAGCGCGGTGGCGGTGGCCGTCGGCGCGGGTCCGCTGTCGCTGGGCACGGACGGCGGGGGCAGTGTCCGGATCCCGGCCGCGTTCTGCGGGATCTTCGGGCTGAAGCCGACGTACGGCAGGGTGCCCGTGTATCCGGCGAGCCCGTTCGGCACGCTGTCGCACGTCGGGCCGATGACCCGGGACGCGGCGGACGCGGCGCTGATGCTGGACGTCATCGGCGGGCCCGACACCCGTGACTGGTCGGCGCTGCCGCCGGCGCCGGGGTCGTTCACGGCGGCGCTCGGGGTCGGGGTGCGCGGGGGTGGGGTGCACAGGGGTGGGGTGCACGGGGACGGGGTCCATGGGGGTGGGGTCCACGGGGGTGGGGTGCGTGGGCTGCGGGTGGCGTACTCGCCGTCGTTCGGGGGGCAGGTCGCGGTCCGGCCGGCGGTCGCGGCGGCCGTGCGGCGGGCGGTGGCGGGGCTCGCGGACCTCGGCGCGTACGTCGAGGAGACCGACCCGGATTTCAGCGATCCGCTGGAGGCGTTCCACACCCTGTGGTTCAGCGGTGCGGCCCGGCTGACCCAGCGCCTGTCCCCGCAGTTGCGAGGGCTGCTGGACCCCGGCCTGCAAGAGGTCCGCGCGCAGGGCGCCCGCATGAGCGCGCTGGAGTATCTGGCCGCGGTGGACGTCCGCATGGACCTCGGCCGGCGGATGGGCCGTTTCCACGAGCGGTACGACCTTCTGGTGACCCCGACCCTGCCGCTGACCGCGTTCGAGGCGGGCGAGGAGGTGCCGAAGGGGTCGGGGCAGCGGCGCTGGACGGGCTGGACGCCGTTCACGTACCCGTTCAACCTGACGCAGCAGCCCGCGGCGACCGTCCCGGTGGGTGCCGACGGTGAAGGGCTGCCGGTCGGGATGCAGATCGTCGCGGCCCGGCACCGCGACGATCTGGTGCTGCGGGCCGCGCACGCGCTGTACGGGGCGGACCTCACCCTCCCGCTCGCCGGAAGCGGAAGCTGAGCGTCTCTTTCGCGCGTTGGGTTACGTCGGTTGACTCAGGTGCGGGGGCGGGGTGTTGGTGGAGTCTGTAGGGTGCGGCCGCCTCCGTGTCGGGTGGTCGCGCCGGGGTGCCGCCGCTGTTGCCCCTTGCACCGGTGGTCGTGCCGGGTGGGTAGGGGATCGTGGGGGTACCGGTGGCTGATCTGGATCTGGGGAGTCTGCCCAAGTGGGCTTTGTATCTGGTCCAGTTGCTGACGGGCGATCGGCCCGCGACCGCGAACGCACGCAAGGCCCTCGCGGCGAGTGACGTGTTCGGGCGGCTCGGTGACGATCTCCAGTCGATGATGGAGCTGGCGCGCCGGCTGGTGTCACGGGTCGGGGAGGGGATGCCGGCCGCGGCGCGTGCCAGGTTCGAGGAGACGGTGGCGAGTTTCACCTCGGGCCGGGGGCGGTCGTATCTGGAGGGGTATCTGACGCAGCTGCGGGGGGTGCGCGCCGATCTTGAGGGTAAGGCGCGGGGTATTTATGAGATGAACTGGCAGATCCTGGCGGCGTTGTTGCAGATGCTGGCGTTGCTGGCGTGGATCGCTGCTCTGGCGGTGTTCGGGTTCGGGGGTCTGGGGGGTCTGCAGTCGGCGGTGTTCGCCCGTGCGCGGGTGGCGGTGCTGGCGGCGATGGTGCAGTTGATGCAGCGGGTGCGGGTGCTTCCGGGGGTGGTGGAGGCGTTCGAGGAGGCGTTGGTGTCGTTCGCCGCGCAGCTGACGAACAAGCTGTGGGGGGATGCGCGGTTGCGGCGCAGGTCGCTGGACTGGTCGCAGATCGGCAAGGACGGTCTGTTCGGTCTGTTCGCGGGTGGGTTCGCCGAGGGCTTGGGCGGGGTGTTCGACAAGGTCCGGGACATCACGACGAAGTTCTCCCGGCCGCCTGGGGTTGGCGGGCTCGCGGGGGTGGGGGTCAACGACCTTGCCGGCTGGCAGCGCCGTCTGAGCGGTGAGGCGTTCGAGAACACCGCCACCTTCGTGTCGGAGGGCGGGGGTGAGCTGCTGGGGGCCGGGGCGATGGCGGCGATCTTCGGGGGGCCCTGGTTCAACTGGTCCACGCTCGTGAACGGCGGCCTCAGCGGTGTCGTGCAACGGAACCTGGAGATGTCGGCGCACGGGGCGGGACACTGGCTGAACAGCAAGTTCACCAGCCTGCCCGAGGTGACGGGAGCCGGGGCGGCGGGTGGCGGGGTGAACACCTGGGGCACCGAAACCGCGAACGACGCGAACAGCATGAACGGCACGAACGGCATCGCGGTCATGGGCTTTCGGCCCGGTACAGCGGTCACCACGCCCGCACCGAAGCAGGGTGCGGCAGTACGCGGAGGGACCAACAGGTCCACGGGCGTGGACGGGGCCGGCATCGGGACTCACCGGGCCGGTGACCCGGCGGGCGGGACCGGAGGCCCGGCGGGCGAGTCCGCTTCCGGGGTGAGCAGGTCCGGATCCGGGAAGGGCGACTCCGGTTCCGGAACCCGACGCCCGGCGAGCGGGATCGGTTCCGGGACCCGGCGAGCAGTCGGCAACCGGACGATCGGCAACCCGGCAGTCGGCAACCCGGCAGCCGTTAGCCCGGCGGTCGGGACCGGCTCCGGGCGGCCGGAGGGACCCGGCTCCGGGACCCCCGGGATCCGGCGCCCGGCCGGTGGTGCCGTATCCCGGGCAGGTGAGATCGCAGGTGAGGTCGGTGAGGTTCGGCCTGCTTCGGGGGCTGGGGACGTCGCCTCGGCTGTGCGGCCGGCTGCGGGGGCGTTCACCTCCTCGTCCGGCGGTCATCTCGTGGAGCCGCGCCCGGCGGGCGGGGAGCCCGGCGCGGGCGACCCGGGGCCCGGCGCGAGGAGCACCAGCACCGGCACAGAGGCCTGGCAGGATGCGGGGGCGGCCGGGAGGACGGGCGTACCGGATACGAATCCGCTGACCGGAGATGGTGTACCGCGGGCCGCTGCCGCCGACGGTGTCGCCGTTCCGCGTGGCGGGCACGAGGCCGTCCCCACGACCCGGTGGGAGGTGCGGCAAGCCGACGGGCTCGGTCCCGCGACGGTCCACGAGGGACCGGACCCGCTGGTACGCGCACTCCAGGCCGCCGCCCCGGACCTGGTCTCCGGGACACCCGGCGAGATCCGCGCGCAGATCGCCGACGCCCTGGTCACCGAGCTCCACTCCGACCCGGCCGGACCACGCCCCCTGTGGGACTCCCTCGACACACAGGTCGGCGGGACCCGTCACACAGGAAGTGACGAGGCACGGCACGCGCTCACGGAAGCGATCCGCACCGGTGACGCGGCGGACACTCTCCTGCCGCCGCTGGCAGGGAAGTTGTTCGGCATGGAGGTGACCGTCGTACAGCAGGACGGCACCACCACGGTCGTGGGATCACCCGACGGACGACCCGTCACGATGGTCGCCGTTCCGACGGAGTCCACGGACATGCGGCAGGAAACCACCGGGCTGCTCGCGCGGGCCCGTACCGACGCGGAGGCGTTCGGCCGGGTGTGGGACAAACTCGGTGACAGCAGCGCCCTGCGGGAGGCCGTCGTCCGGGCACGTGAGGTGGTCCGCGGGGACCAGCTGCTGCGGATCAGCCTGGAACCGTCGGCAGGGGTGCCGTTCACCGAACTTCCGCCCGCGGAACAAGCGGTCCGCCGGGTGGCATACCTGCGCTACACGTGGCTGCGGTCGTTCCCGCAGGACACGGCCGGCGCGGCCACCGCGGCCGGACGGCTCTCCCGCGAACTCGCCCAGGGCCGGCCCGCACCCCGGCCCGGCCTTCCCGGCGGAAGCCCCACCATGCAACCGGACGACGACGGGGACGACTACGACGGCCTCTTCGGAGACGAGGGCGAGGACGAGGACGAGGACTACGCGAGCCTGTTCGGAGACGGACCGGACGACGACGGGAGCGCGGTCACGGCCCCGCCGCCCACCCTGACCTCACTCGCGCCACCGTCCCTCACCCTGCCCGCCCCCGCCCCTCCGGCCCTCACCCTGCCTTCCCTCGCCCCTCCGGCCCTCACCCTGCCTTCCCTCGCCCCACCGGCCCTCACCCTGCCTTCCCTCGCCCCACCGGCCCTCACCCTGCCTTCCCTCGCCCCACCGGCCTCCTCCGCGACCGCGGGGCCCGTGACCGGACCGGCGGGATCCCACACCGGCGCTGCCCCTGGCGCGACGCCGCACACAACGCCCGGCGCGACACCTGGCGCAGCGCCCCACGCGACAGCAGACGCGGCGGCCGGGCCGGCGCCCGGACACACGGCAACCGTCCCAGCAGCATTGCGGCTCACGGATGACAGGGCCGAGCAACGCGCGATCGCACAGGGCCTCCTGGCACACCCCATCACGCCACACACCTACGAGGCGGCGCGGGCTGCCGCACCGGATCAGAGCGGGTTGTGGCTGGTGCCGCCGCCGGATGACGCGAGAGGGTCGTTCTGGCTGTCCGAGGGCCCCAGGCTGACGGATGAGCAGCGTCACGCGCTGTACCGGGACACGGTGTTCGCGACGGCGATCCCGTGGACCTTCGACACCGTGCGCGACTACGTCGAGGTGCACCTCGGTGTCCGGCTCTCCGACGAGACGCTGCGCCACATGCATGCCGAGTTCCATCACAACGGGCCGATCGTCCACTGGGCGGACAGTGAGGTCCTGCTCGCGGACAGCCGAGGCTTCCCGGAGCATGAACAGGTCGCGCGGATCAGGCAGTTCGTCGAGGCGATGGGGCAACTCCCGGTGCACAGGGAGCACAAGCCGGCGGGGGAACGCGAACTCGGCCTGTGGATCATACGGGTGGCGGGCAAGGGCTGGGGGTTTTCCACCCTTCCGTCGACGAGGGAACTGCTGACGCGTCTCGGTGTCGAGTTCCAGGGCCCCGCACAGCCCTGGGATCCTCAGGAGCGCGGCCAGGAGGCCCATCGTCTGCGGCTCGCAAGGTTGCGCCCGTCGGTCGCGGCGGCTGCCCGGCAGCCGGAGTTGCCCGAGGACGAACGACAGGCGCCCTGGGGGCTGGTCGACCTGGCGGGCACGGACCGGGTACCGGCCACCGCCCCTCAGGACGGCGAGGGGGAACTGTCCCCCGACCAGGTGAGCGACCTGTTCGCCTGGATCCAGGACCAGGACCAGGCCCACGGCCGGGTGACTCTGGGCCATGTATGGGACGAAGCGAACCGGCGGTGGCCCGGGAGCATGAACCAGGCCCTGCTGCACCGCCTGAACCGCCGCTACACCGCCACCCACACCCACGCCGAACGCCTCAGCCGGTTCCTGAACCCGAAGCGCCGCAACAAGCTGAGCGACGCCGTGCGGTTCTACCGGAACCACGGCTACCTCCCCTACGCGCACGACTCGACCAGGGCATCGAAGGAGGTGACCCTTCTTCACGATTTCATGCGGAGGATCGTGAACGGCTACAAGCCGGTGCCGCCGCTGGTGCTGGAGACGCTCGACCTGCTCGGGTGCCCCCGCTCCGGCAGGGAGAAGGTCCTCCGGGCCGAGGCCGGGGCGTCCCGGGAGGGCCCGACCGAAGCCGGCGCGGACGGCCAGGCACCCGGGCACGACGCCGGCGCGGACGGCCCGGCACCCGGGCGCGATGCCGATGCGGACGCCCCGGGGCCGGGGCCGGTTGCGGCACCCGAGGTCCCCGCGGCGTTGCGGTTGACCCCGGGGCACACGCTGCGCATCCCGCCGAACGGTCCCGACGCAGGCTTCGGAAAGAGCGTCAAGCGCCGCGGTGAAGAGTTGCGCGCGTTGGCCGCGACGGCTACCGCGACGGAGAGGCTGACGGAGGAAGAGCGGCAGGCGCCCTGGGGAATGGTCGACCTGTCAGGCACCGACGCGGTGCCGGCCATGGCCCCCCACCCGGATGAGGGGAGCCTGTCCCAGCAGCAGGTGAGCGACCTGTTCGCGTGGATCCGGAGCCAGGACCGGCTGCCGCCCCTGGGCCAGGTGTGGGCCGAGGCGGGCAGGCTCCGGCCGGGGCAGCAGATGAACCGGGCCCTGCTGCACCGCCTGCTGCGCCGCTACACCGCCACCCACACCCAGGCCGAACGCCTCGACCAACTCATCCCCAGCACCGGCAAGTTGAAGAATCTCTTGCAGTTCTACCGGGACAACGGCTACCTCCCCTTCGTGCACGACCCGCAGAAGGGAAAAGGGGCGATCCGCACTGTCTGGAACAGGATGAATCAGCTGTCGTCGGGCGGTAGCGCGGTCGTACTGCGGGAGGTGGAGGGGCTTGAGCTGCTGGGGTACGTGCGCTCAGGCAAGGAGGACGTCCTGAGAGGCGAGGCCTGGGCGCCCCCGAAACGCCCGGGCCCGGCAGCAGGTCGGCGGCAAGGGCCAGGTCCGTCGACAGGTCCGTCGGCAGTGCCGCAGACGGGCAGAGCGGGCCGGGCAGGTCCGTCGGCAGTGCCGCAGACGGGCGCGGATGGCGAGGCGTCCCAGGAAGCGGCTCTGGGGCCGGTCGTGGCCCCCGCCGAGATTCCCGCGGCGTTGCGGTTGGCCCCTGGGCACACGCTGCGCACCCAGGAGGACGGTCCCGACGGAGAGCTCGGGCCGAACGCGATGCAGCGTGGCACGGCGTTGCGTGGGCTGGCCGAGGACGCCGCCCGGCAGCGGGTGCTACCGGAGGGCGAACGGCAGGCCGAATGGGGGCTGGTGGACCTGTCAGGCACGGACTCGGTGCCGGCCACGGCCCCGCAGCACTCCGAGGGGAATCTGTCCGCGGATCAGGTGGATGACCTGTTCCTGTGGATCCGGCGCGAGGGCCGACTGATGACCCTGGGCCAGGTGTGGGACGAGGCGAACAGGCGGTGGCCCGGGAGCATGGACCGGGCCCTGCTGCACCGCCTGAACCGCCGCTACACCGCCACCCACACCCACGCCGAACGCTTCGGCCGGCTCGTCACCGGCACCCGGTACAAGACGCTCGTACGCTTCTACCAGAGCCACGGCTACCTCCCCGTCGCGCACGACTCCGTACGCACACCGGGATCCGGGGGTGTCATCGACACGCTGGTGGGGCTGCGGAAGGGCCGGTTCACGATCGGTTCAGGGGATCTGGAGGGGCTCAGGCTGCTTGGGTACCTCCCCTCGGGCACGGAGACGGTGCTTCAGGCACCGGCGGCACCGGCGGCAGCGGCGGCACCCGCGGCAGCGGAGACCGGGGCGTCCGGGTACACGGATCCGGGGCCGGTTGTGGATCCCTCGCAGGTTCCTGTGGCGTTGCGGTTGACCTGGGGGAACACATTTCGCGTCCCGCCGGGCGTTCCCGTCGGAGACCTCGGGCCGCAGATCCTGACCCGTGGCACCAAGTTGCGCAAGTTGGCCTTGAGGGCTGCCAGGAAGGAGGATCTGCCCGAGGACGAGCGGGAGGCGGCGTGGGGCCTGATCGACCCGTCGGGCACGGACCGGGTGCCGGCCACGCCCCCTCAGTACGGTGAGGGGGAACTGTCCCCCGGCCAGGTGAGCGATCTGTTCGCCTGGATCCAGGAGCAGGAGCAGAACCGGCAGCAAGACCAGGACCGGGAGCAGGACCAGGAACAGGACCAGGACCAGGGCCGGATGACCTTGGGCCAGGTGTGGGACGAAGCGGACAGGCGGTGGCCCGGGAGCATGGACCAGGCCCTGCTGCACCGCCTGCACCGCCGCTACACCGTCACCCACGGCGAACGCCTCGGCCGACTCGTCGCGGAAGCCGACGCCGGCGGCAAGCGCGGCTGGCTGTACGACATCGTGAAGTTCTACCGGGACCACGGCTACCTCCCCTTCGTTCACGACGGCTCAAAGAATCCCAAGGACAAGGCGGTTGAGAGCACACTGCGGAGTACGTCGAGGGGCAATGTCAATGTCCGGCAGGGTGACCTGGAGGGGCTGAGGCTCCTCGGCTACATCCCCACGGGCAGGGAGAAGCTCCTGACGGCTGGAGCGGAACCAGTGGCTCTCGCGGGACCGGCGGCTCTCGCAGGACCGGCGGCTCTCGCAGGACCGGCGGCTGCCGCGGAACCCGGTGGGCCGACCCCGGCGGACGACGAGGGCCCCGCACTGCCGCAGCGGGACCACGACGAGCCGCAGCGGGACCACGACCAGCCACAGCGGGACCATGACGACCTGTGGGCGGCGGCCTACGCCTCCCCGTCGCACTCCGCCCACCTGCGCCTGGCGGTCCGCTACTTCATCAACCACGGGGATCTCAACAACACGGAATGGCAGCGCCCGCACGAGGCCGACACACAGAACATGCTGAACTGGGTCGAGGCCGCCCGGACCGGACAGCTGCCCACTCCCCTGGACCAGGCCGCCGCCGCCCTCCTGCGCCGCCTCGGAGTCACCCTGCCCGACCCACCCCGTCCCCCCGAACCCACAACCCAGCCCCGGACCCGAACTCGCCCCCGCCCCGAAACCCCCGAATCCCACACCCCGCCGAACCCAAACCGCAGCAAACGCCCCCGACACCACTCCCCCCAACCAGCCACCCCCGAGCCCGACCCGCAACCACAGCCACACACCCCGGGCCCGGACCCGGACCCGGACCTGGCACTCATGTCCTCCGGGCTCGACCCGGATCTCCTCGGCCCTGCCCCGAACCCGTGGGACGATCCGGCCGACCCCATGGACCAGGACCAGGACCCGGACCCGGACCAGGCCCAACTGGCCGCGGCCATGGCGGACTGGCTGGCCGACCCCATGGACGCAGGCCAACCCAACATCTGGGACCAGCTCACCGCACGCGGACTCAACGCCCTCAACACCCCACAGGGCACCGACAACTTCCTGCACGCGCTCCTGGACAGCGCACCACACCTCCAGCTCCCGCCCGCACCCGGCACCGCACCCGTCGAACAACTACGCCACCAACTCGCCGACGCCGCCCACCAGGACTTCGTCCGGCCACCCCGCACCCTGGACTGGAGACTGATCGACAACCTCGCACACACAGCCCTCCTGGAAGAAGCGGCCCTGTCCGAGTACCGGGCGACCTACGGTGAAGACGCACCCCTGGACGAGGAAGCCCTGGATGCCTGCCGCGTCCGCGCCTACACCGTCCTGTCCCTCAACTGGGGCGAGACACAACGCCTGCAACTGATCGAGAACCTGCGCAACGGAACACCCGACCCGGCCCTCGACGCCGCCCTCCCAGTCCTGGCCTCACACTTCCTCGGGATCTCCATCCAAGTCCTCTCCTCCACCGAACCCGCCCAGACCTACCCCGACACCGCCGACCCCGGACAGCACATCACCCTCGCCAGGATCGGACCCGCCGACGGCTTCCCCGACTCATGGATCGGAACACAACCGGCCGCGGACGGACCGCCATGACCGCGCCGGTGAGCAAGCGGCTCACGCCCTGCGGAAGCTGAGCGTCTCCCCCGCGGCCCCGCCGCGCCACAGGTCGGTGCAAGCCTCGGCCATACGGTCGAGGCCGTCGACCACTTCGCCCCAGACGATCCCGGGCACCCAGCCCACGTCGCCGTTGAGGAGGAGGTTGTTGCGCTCGTAGAAGAGGGCGAGGTCGACGACGGTGGCGCCGGGGCGGACCTCGCGGTCGTAGCCGTAGGCCTTCGTGCCCAGTTCGGAGCCGGCGAAGGAGAAGTAGCAGAGGTCGCCGGGGATCGGGGTGACCGTCGGGTTCTCCAGCGGGGGTTCGGCGGGAGCGAACGGCGGGAACAGGGCGTAGATCTCGTTGCGCGCGTACTTCGCGTGGTAGACGTCGCCGCTCAGGGGCAGCGCGTCCCACACCGCGGCGCACTTCGGACAGGACACCATCCCACCGGCGGCCCTGAAGACCGCCGACCTGTGCAAGGCCTGACGGGACCCCGTACATGAGCGGTTTCTTCTCCTATTTCTTCGGCCACATCTCCCAGGTGTGGTCCGGTCTCGCCGTCACGGTCGAGGCCACGGTCCTCGGTTCGGTCCTCGCCCTGGCCCTGTCCTTCGTGTTCGGCTTCATGGCGAACAGCGGGCCCGTGCTCGTACGGGGCACGTCCCGGGTCGTCGTGGAGTTCTTCCGCGGCACCTCGCTGTACGTCCAACTCTTCTGGCTGTACTACGCGTTCCCGCTGCTCGCCGGGTACCAGCTCACCCCGCTGCTGTGCGGCGTGGTGGCGTTCGGCATGAACTACGGTGCCTACGGCTCCGAAGTGGTGCGCGGCGCGCTGAACGCCGTTCCGAGGGCGCAGTGGTAGGCGGCGGTCGCGCTGAACATGACGCCGGCGCAGCGTATGCGCCGGGTGATCCTGCCCCAGGCGTGGGCGCAGATGATCCCGCCGTTCACCAACCTGCTGATCCAGCTGCTGAAGTGCACCCCGCTGCTGTGGCTGATCTCCGCGGCGGACCTGACGACGGTGGTCCAGCAGATGCGTGACCGTACCGGCGCGACCACCTGGGCCTATCTGACCCTGCTGGTGATGTACTTCGTGCTCGCCTACGCGCTGACGCTGGCGATGAACGCGCTGGAGCGGCACGCGAGGAGCAGGCTCGGACAGCACACCGGCGCCCGCGGCCTGCTGCGCGGTCGCAGCGCGCGGTCGGCGGAGCGGCCCCGGGCGACGGCGGGAGGTGCCCTGTGAACTACGACTGGGACTGGGGTGCCGTCCGGGACTCGCTGCCCCTGCTGTGGGACGGGTTTCTCACCACCTTGCTGGCCACCGTGCTCGGCACGCTGGTGGCCGCCGTCCTCGGGCTGGTCGTCGCCGTCGCGGGCCGGGCGCCGACCCGGCTGGTGACCGTTCCGGTCCGGGCGGTCACCGAGTTCGTCCGGTCGACGCCGCTGCTGGTTCAACTGGTCGGCGCCTACGCCGTGTTCAGCACGGTGCAGCCGCTGACCCTCGGGATCGCGGTGCTCGGCGTCCACTACGCCGCCTACCTCTCGGAGGTGTACCGGGCGGGGATCGACGGGGTGCCGAGGGGCCAGTGGGAGGCCTGCCGGGCGCTGTCGCTGTCACCGCGCCGCACCTGGCAGGCGGTGATCCTGCCGCAGGCGGTGCGCAGCGTGCTGCCGGCGCTGGGCAACTACGCCGTCTCCATGTTCAAGGAGACCCCGTTCCTGGCCGTCATCACGGTCACGGAGATGGTCGCGCGGGCCCGGGAGTACGGCGCGGACCACTTCACGTACGCCGAGACGTTCACGCTCGCGGGCCTGATCTTCCTGGCGGCCAGTTACCCGACCTCGCTTGTGATGAGAAAGCTGGAGCAGCGCCTTGGCCATTGACCCCCTGCGGAAGCCGACCCCCCAGGACGGGACCTCGGGCCCGCCCGCCGACCTGGTGCGCTTCGACCACGTGGTCAAGCGCTTCGGCGACCATGTCGTCCTGGACCGGCTGGACTTCGGCGTACAGCGCGGCAGGCACGTGACCCTGATCGGGCCGAGCGGCTCCGGCAAGACGACCATCCTGCGGCTGCTGATGACCTTGGAGCGGGTCAGCGACGGCGTGATCTGGGTGGACGGCGAGCCGCTGTCCCACATGCGCGGCGCGGACGGCGAGCTGAGGCCGGCGAGCGAGAAGTACCTGCGCGGCGCCCGCCGGAAGATCGGGATGGTCTTCCAGCAGTTCAACCTGTTCCCGAACATGAAGGTGCTGCAGAACATCACGGAGGTGCCGGTCGGCGTCCTCGGGCTGGAGAAGGAGGAGGCCGAGCAGCGGGCGCGCGAGCTCCTCGACCTGGTCGGGCTCTCCGACAAGGTCGACGCGCACCCCTCGCAGCTCTCGGGCGGCCAGCAGCAGCGGGTGGCGATCGCGCGGGCGCTCGCCATGCGCCCGGAGATCCTGCTGCTGGACGAGGTGACCTCCGCGCTCGACCCGGAGCTGGTCGCGGGCGTCCTCGATCTGCTCAGGGACATCGCCCGCTCCACGGACATCATCCTGCTGTGCGTGACCCACGAGATGGGTTTCGCCCGGGACGTCTCCGACACGGTGATGATGTTCGACTCGGGCCGGGTCGTCGAGGCGGGCCCACCGGAGAAGATCTTCAGCGATCCGGAACAGTCCCGTACCCGGGAATTCCTGAGCGCGGTGCTGTGACTACGGGGCGTGAGGGCCGAATGGGTCGAGGTCCGGACGTTGGGCGATGACTCTGACATACGCCAGAGGATCTGCACCCCAGTTGGGAGGGGGCGGCGGGCGGCACAATCTCGCCAACCCCCTCTCCCCGGCGGGCCTTTGCCCGTTATCGTGGTACCGATCCGCCGACCGGATCTCGCGGCCACAGACAGGCGAGCGCAGGGGGAAACCGTGGCGCTGATGAACGAGCCGACCGCCCCGTACCACTCGGCCCAGGACGCCCTGCGCATCCTGGAGACCGTGGCCCGTCACTCCGCCGGCATCACCGACACCGAGCTGGCCCGTGACACGGGCCTGGGCGCCGAGCGGCTGACCGCGCTGCTGCGCATGCTGCGCCGCGAGGGCTACGTCGAGCAGATATCCGACGGGGCGTACGTCAACGGTGACACCCTGCGCCGGCTCACCTCGGCGCACGACCGCGAGCAGGCCCTGCGCGAGAAGCTCCAGCACACCCTGGACCGGCTGCGGGACTCCGTCGGCGCGGCCGTCTACATGAGCCGGTACGTGGACGGCGAGGTCCGGGTCACCCAGTACGCCGCCGGTCCGGCCACCCCCGCGGTCAACGAGTGGGTCGACTTCCGCTGCTCCGCCCACGCCACCGCCGTCGGCAAGAGCCTGCTGACCCAGCTGGACCACAACGGCCGCCGCGACCACCTCTCCCGGCACAGGATGCCCCGCCTCACCTCGCGCACCATCACCAGCGACAAGCTGCTGCTGTCCCGCCTGGAGTCCCAGCCGCCGACGGTGCCCGTCCTCGACCTGCAGGAGTACGCGGTCGGCACGGTCTGCGCGGCCGTCCCGATCACGGCGGGCTCCTCGGTCGGCTGCCTGGCGCTGTCCCTGCCGGTGGAGCACGCGCACCGGCTGAAGCAGGCCGCGGACACCCTCAACCGCGGCGCGGCGCCGCTGCTGCTCTCCCTGACCCTCTGACCGGCCAGGCCGGTGGTCACGAGCACCCTCCCGGACCGGGTAGTATTTTTCTCGTCGTCGGCCGCGGAACGAGAAAACCGCGGAAGGCGTGAGTCATGCGCCGCTAGCTCAGTTGGTTAGAGCAGCTGACTCTTAATCAGCGGGTCCGGGGTTCGAGTCCCTGGCGGCGCACAGAAGAAGGGCCTCTCGCGCGAGCGAGGGGCCCTTCGGCGTTCCCCTCACGCGTCCGCGCTCACTCCGGGCGAGACCCCTCAGAAGCGCGGCAGCGTCGTCCACAGGTAGATCAGGATGACGGCCGCGACCGCGAGGCCGACCAGCCAGACGGCCGTGCTCGCCGCGTCCTTGCCGACCTGGGGCTCGCCGGCGGTGGCCCGGTCCGGCTCGTGCGCGGCGTAGTGGACGAGGACCAGCTCGCCCTCGGCGCGGTCGACGGGACCGCCGGCCTCCTTGAAGCGGACGGCCCGGCCGTCCTGGGTGGTGTAGTCGTACTCGTGCCACTGCACCCGGCGGGCCACGTTGTCGACGAACTGGGTGGTGACCCACGCCCGCACCACGCGGGCCTGCGCGGTCAGACCGCTCTCCCAGGCGGCCCGTCTCTGCCGCGTGCGGCGGACCAGCCCCACGGCGCTCGCGACGAGGAAGCCGAGCAGGACGAGCATGCATATGTCGAAGAAGGCGCCCATGGCGCACGTACCCCCGTACGTCGGTTGTCAGGTCTCGCGTGCGCCGGTACAGGACCGGACCAGACCGGACCGGAGCCGGCCGTACCGGCGCACGCGGACCCTACCCGAGGGGGGATCAGAAGGTGACGTCGGAGCAGGCGTAGAACGCGTTGCCCGTGTCCGCGATCGTCCACACCGCGAGGATGACGTGGTGGCCGCTCAGCCCGGACGGCAGGGTGCCACTGTGGCTGAGGGTGGCCGGCGGGCGCTGGCCGTTGTACGGCACCGTCAGGAACGGGGTGAGGTCGAGGTCCGAGCGGGACAGGTTGTGGTTCTGGTTCCAGCCCGGCTTGGTGACGTAGTACCTGAAGTCCGTCGTGGCGTGCATGGCCGTGAACTGCCAGCGGAAGGTGTACGACTGGCCGCCGGTCACCTTCGTCGTGGGCCAGGCCGCGCCGGACGGCGTGGTGGGCGAGCTGAGCTGGGCGAAGCGGCTCAGGCCGCCGTTGCAGATCTGGCCGTCGGCGGGTCCGGCGGCCGGGAAGCCCTTGGGGCCCTCGACGCTCTGCGGCTCCCACTGGATGTCGCCGCAGTTCGTCACGGTGCCGTTCTGGCAGAGCTTCTGCCTGCTGATGGGGAGGTCCGTGTAGCCGTGCCCGCTGGCGCCGCCGGTGGAGAGCGCGAACGCTCCGGCGGTCACCACGCCCAGCACGGCCGCGGACACCTTGGTCTTGGTGCGCATGCTGTCGCTCCTGGAGAACGTGGGGGAAGTTCCTGAGCTGAGCCGAGCTGTGCAGTAGGTCTAGACCAAGTGCCAGATTATTGCCATCAGTTGAACATGTCCATACCGGTCGCGGTACGGGGCGCCCGGCCTGTTCCGGGTCCGCTCACGCCGGTTCCCCGCGCCCCGAGCAGAACGCCACCGTCAGATCCCGGACCAGGAGCCCGCGTTCGTGGTCGTCGAGTTCGACGAGCCCGCGCACGGTCAGCCGGGTCACCGTGTCCTCCACCGAGTCCACGACCGAGCTGAGCATCACGGACCGCTGCTGCGCGTCCAGGGCGGCGATCCGGCGCCGGTGCATCGCGGCGGCGACCTCCGGGTCGTACTCCACCCGCACCGGCTGCACCGAGAACACCTCCAGGCCCACCGGCGCCGTGTCCGCCGCCACCATCCGGGTCAGCGCCTCCCCCGCCGCGTCCGTCGCGCCCCGCGTCCCGCCCGGCGGCTCCACCGGCACCCGGGCCAGGGCCGCCTCCACGCACTCGCGCAGGTACCGCTCGTGCTCCTCGACCCCGAGCAGCGCCCGCGCGGTGTCCCGCACCCGCCACACCACCAGGACGGCCACCCGCAGCGCGACCCCGTTCGCGTCCGCCGCGGGGATCGCCTCGCTGCGCCAGTGCCGCAGCCGTACGTCCGCCCGGCGCCGCCGCAGCATCGGGTTCACCCAGAGCAGCCCGGTACGGCGGACCGTGCCCTGGTAGCGGCCGAACAGACCGAGCACGAAGGCCCGTCCGGTCCTGCCCCGGGCCAGCCCGCCGAAGCCGGCGAGGCCGAGCGCGCCGGCCCCGGCGTACGCCGCCCACTGCTCCGGGCCGAGCCCCGCGCCCGTGGCGGCCGGCAGGCGCAGCGCCTCCACCGCGAGCGGCGGCAGCACCCCCGCCCACCAGGAGGTGGCCAGGCAGCCGGCGATGCCGCCCACCCCGGCGAACACCCCGGCCGCGCCGGGCAGCACCCGGGCCGGCCGCTCCACCAGTTCCGGGTCGATCCGTGGCACCGGGCGACCGCGGAACGGGCCCGCCCGGTGCCCGAGGCGCGGCTGCTCGCCGGTGCCCTGCCTGCGGCCCACCACGGCGGGCTTCAACGGCGCGTCGGGCTTCAACGGCACGGACACGGGGCCGGGTTCGTCGCGGAAGAGCAGGTGGACGGGGATCTCGGTGGTGACCTCGTTCTGGATGAGCCGGGGCGGACGGGTGGTCGTGCCCGTGGCGAGGGGCGTGCCCTCGGGAAGTTCCTCGGGCTCGGGCGTGTGTGACGTGGTCGTACTCGTACTCATGCGTGCCTCCAGCCTCCGCGCCAGATGCTTCATGACAAGGGATCGAGAAATCGAGAGATCGAGGGATCGGGGGATCGAGGGATCGGGGGATCGAGGGACGGGGAACGGGGGCGGCCCGCCCGGAACGGCATGCGCGAGACCGCCCGACCGAGGCCGGCATGCGCGAGACCGCTCGACCCGGACGGCGTACGCGCGAGACCGCCCGCCGGGGCGGCCCTACGCGAACAGCCGGCGCCAGGTCTCCGGTCCCGGATAGCCGTCCGCCGCACCGCCGCGCCAGCCCTGGTCGCGCTGGAAGGCCTCCACCGCCCGCCGGTCCGCCTCGCCCCAGACCGGTCCGGGACCGGTGTCGTAGAACCTGCCGAATCCTTCCTTCACCAACTGCCGCCCCAACTGCGTGACGTACTCGTTCTCCGCGCCCGGCCGGAAGTGGTTCCGGCCGGGGTAGCCGGGCACACCGTGCGAGGCGGGCCGCCCGGGACCGCCCGCGCGGACTCCGATGTCCTTGCCCTCGCCCGACACCAGGAGTTCCCAGGTCCGGGGCCCCGGCAGCCCGTCGGCTGCCGTACCGGTCCAGCCCTGGGCCTGCTGGAACGCCTGGGTCGCCCGCTTGTCGGCCTCGCCCCAGACCGGTCCCGGACCCTTGGTGTAGGAGGAGGCGGCGCCGCGGGCCACGAGCATCTCGCCGAGCATGGTCACGTACTTGTTGTCGGCACCGGGTCCGAAGGACGACGCACCCGGATAGGGGACCACCTTGGCCGCGGCGCCCGACTCCGCGCCCGCCGTGCCGCTCGTGAGGGCCTTGTAGCGGTAGGGGAGGTACTTGTTGGCGTTGCTCCAGTACTGGTAGGGCGTGGGCTGGGTGCGAGTGCGCGGCGGCGTCTGCTCGTACACCGTGTAGTAGGTGTGCGTGTAGTCCGTCCAGCCGTCGAAGATCACGACGTGGGATCCCTTCTCGGGGTTGTCCTTGTTGTGGAAGAGCAGCATGTCGCCGGGTTGCAGCTCGTCCTTGGTGATCTTCACGCCGAACTGGTCCAGGCTGCCCGTCCATTCGTTCGCCGCCAGCCCCCAGGCCATGGAGACATAGCCCGAGCAGTCCTGCCGGTACCCGTCGGTCCAGTAGGAGGTCATGCTGTAGGGCACCTTGGCGGCGATCCAGATCTTGGCCCGGTTGATGATCGCGGTGCGGGTGGTGGCGGGGGCCTTGGTGGTCGAGGGCTTGGTCCCGCCGCCCGCCGGACCGTGCAGCGGGGCCCGGGGGCCCTGCGGGGTGTCGGACGCGCCGTCCGCCCTGGTGGCGCCGGGCCGGGGCGGGGAGTCGGGAACGGAGTGGGCGGCGGCCGGGGTGACCGCGCCGAGGACGGCGGACGCGGCGGCGGCCATGACCATGGCGCCCCGGACCGCCGGGTGACCGCCACAGCGGCCGGACAGCGGGCGGGGGGACACCCGCCGCACCTGGACGCAGCCGGGGCAGACACAGTCGCTCGCCGGGTCGAATTCCTCGAACACCGGAGCTCCCATGCGATCTGCCTCACATTCGGGGTGGATTTGTCCGCGAGTGTGCACGTTGATCAGTTTCACAACTGTCCACGGGACGCGCATGTTGACGGTCCGAATGATGTACGGCCACCGGGGGGCGCACAGCGCGGGAACAGCGGGGGCCACCGGCCGGTCGGAGCACCCCTCCAGGTCATGTAGAGTTTTCTTCGTCAGCAGGCGCCGCTAGCTCAGTTGGTTAGAGCAGCTGACTCTTAATCAGCGGGTCCGGGGTTCGAGTCCCTGGCGGCGCACAGACAGGAAAGGGTCCCTCGTACACGCGAGGGGCCCTTTTACTTTTGGCCGGATACCCTCTGGCCATGGCAGCCCGGGATCTTCAGGAACGGATCAAGAAGCTCATCGTCGACCGCCGGCTGCCCTCGGGCGCCCCGCTGCCGACCGAGCCGGAGCTGATGGAGTTCCTGGGGGCGAGCCGGAACTCGGTGCGGGAGGCGCTGAAGGCGCTGCAGGCGATGGGGATCGTCGAGATCAGGCACGGGTTCGGGACGTACGTCGGCCCGATGTCCCTCGCGCCGATGATCGAGGGACTCGCCTTCCGCACGGTCGCCGGGCACTACCGGGGCGAGGACTCACTGCTCCAGCTGCTGGAGTTGCGGGAGGCCGTCGAGACCGGGCTCGTCTCACGGCTGGCCGGGCGGCTGCCGGAGGCGGATCTCGCCGAACTCGACCGGCTCGCGGACCGGATGGAGGAGCAGGCGGCCCGGGAAACCACCCTCGCCGAGACCGACCGCGCGTTTCACGCCACGCTCTACCGGGGCCTGGACAACGTCCTGCTGAGCGAGGTGCTGGAGGCGTTCTGGGACGCGTTCCACCGGGTCCGGCGGGACCTGCTGGACCTGCCGCACGACCCCCGCGTCACCTGCCGGCAGCACCGGGAGATCCTCGACGCGGTCCGCTCCGGCGACTCCGTACGGGCCGAGCGGGCCATAAGGGACCACTTCGGCGACATCCGCGCACGCTTGTCCCCCGTGGCCACGCTCGATCACTGACCACCGCGTTCCGCGCCGCGCGATCACGCCCCGGACCCGCGGGTGCTCAGGGGGTGGTGCCGGTGAGGTAGGCCGAGACGATCACGTTGGCCGTGTAGGTGTGGCTGGTGCGGTCGAAGGTGCCGCCGCAGGTGATCAGCCGCAGCTCGGCGCGGCCGGGCACGCGGGGGCCGTAGGCGAGCTGGGCGTCGAAGTGGTCGACGGGCAGGACCCGTACGTCGTCGATGGTGAACTCGGCGACCTTGCCGTCGGAGCGGACCACGCGGACCGTCTCTCCGGGCTTGAGGGTGCTGAGCTGGTAGAAGACGGCGCGCCCGGTCTCGGTGTCGACGTGCCCGACCAGCAGCGCGGGCCCTGTCGCGCCCGGTGTCACCCCGCCGCGGTACCAGCCGACGACGCCGGGCTGGTCGAAGGGCGGCGGGTCGATGGCGCCCCGGGAGTCGAGGCCGCGGGCCACCACCGGGGCCTGGATGCCCAGTTCGGGGATGTCGACGCGCCGCGGGAGCGCGGTGTCCAGCGGTTTCGCCGGGTCGGGCAGCTGGAACGTGCCGAGGCCGGCCACGTCGCCGCGGGTGGGCCCGTCGGGAAGGCCGGTCAGGTCACGGCCCCACAGCCACAGCCCGAGCAGCAGGACGGCCCAGGCGAGGACCCTGGTCAGACGCCCGGTGCCGGTGAGGGAACCCTGGTCGTCGGACATGACGGCGCGGCCCTCACTCCGTGCCGCGGCTCCGGCGGGCCCTGAGCACCCCGACGGCGGCCGCGGCACATCCGGCGAGCGCCAGGCCCGTCACGGCCTGGGCGGTGTCGGGCCCGGATCCGGTGGTGGCCACCGTGGCGAAGTGGGCGGCGCCGCGCTCGGCGGCCTCGTCCTGGGCCGCGGGGCCGCCCGGGGCGGTGCCGCCGCCGCCCGCGTGGACGGGGGCGTCGGGTGAGGCGAGCGCGTCGGGTTCGTCGGACGACGACTGGTCCGGGGTCCGCCCGGACTGGCCGTCGGCCCGGTTCACGACCGTGATCCGCTCGGTGAAGGACGAGCCGCCGCAGCTGACCCTGACGTCGTAGGCGCCGGGCTCCAGCGAGGAGCGCACCCGGGTGTCGCCGCCCAGGGCGCCCTGGGAGCCGGTCAGCCGGGCGTCGGAGACGAACGCGTCCGAGACGGCGGTGCCCTGCGAGCCGGAGCAGCCGCGCACCCGGAGCGACACGTCGGTGCCCGGGGCCGGGGAGGCCGGGGTCATGGTGACTCCGCCTTCGTTGGTGCCGCCGTCCGCCGCATGGGCGGCGTGGGCCGCGGGGGTGAGCGCGACGACGGCGAGGATTCCGGTACAGAGAGTGAGGCGAAGTGAGCCCATCGTGAAAACCTCCAGATACTGGGAGGCTCCCCCGTACCGTGCGCCTCCGCATCCTCGGGAGGCGCACGCTTGCTCCATACGGGTGGCTCAGACCATGTCGACCAGGTCCGCGATGGAGTCGGCGATCCGGGAGGGGCGGAAGGGGTAGCGGTCGATGTCCTCGGGCTGGGTGACACCGGTCAGCACCAGGAAGGTGCGCATGCCGGCCTCCAGGCCCGCGAGGACGTCGGTGTCCATGCGGTCGCCGATCATCGCGGAGGTCTCGGAGTGGCCGCCGATCACATTGAGCCCGGCCCGCATCATCAGCGGGTTGGGCTTGCCGACGAAGTACGGCTTCTTGCCGGTCGCGGCGGTGATCAGGGCGGCGACCGAGCCGGTGGCGGGCAGGTCGCCCTCGGTGGAGGGGCCGACGTTGTCCGGGTTGGTGGCGATGAACCGGGCGCCGCCGTTGATGAGGCGTACGGCCTTGGTGAGGGCCTCGAAGGAGTAGGTGCGGGTCTCGCCGAGGATCACGAAGTCGGGTTCGTGGTCGGTGAGGATGTAGCCGACGTCGTGCAGGGCGGTGGTCAGGCCCGCCTCGCCGATGACGTAGGCGGTGCCGCCGGGCCGCTGGTCGTCCACGAACTGGGCGGTGGCGAGGGCCGAGGTCCAGATGTTCTCGACCGGCACCTCAAGGCCCATCCGCTGCAGCCGGGCGTGCAGATCGCGGGCCGTGTAGATGGAGTTGTTGGTGAGCACCAGGAAGGGCCGTCCGGACTCGCGCAGCTTCTTCACGAAGGCGTCGGCGCCGGGGATCGGAACGCCCTCGTGGATCAGGACACCGTCCATGTCGGTGAGCCACGACTCGATGGGCTTGCGGTCTGCCATGTGTGCGTCTCCTGGCGTGCGTACGGTCGAGAAGGGGCGCCGGAACCACGGCGTACCGACGCCCCCAGCCTAGTCAGGAGGTCCGGGTCCTGACCCGGGTGCGGACATGGCGACGCCCCCGGTGGTCCCGGGGGCGTCGCACGCCGGACGCGTTGCCGGCGCGGATCAGTTGCCGGTGCGGATCAGCCGCTGTCAGTTGCCGGTGCGGATCGACTGCTGTCAGCAGTCGGCGTGGATCAGCTGCCGGTGGCGGACTTCCAGTCCTCGACGTAGGTGGCGAGGTTGTCGGAGATGTCGGTCCAGTCAGGGTTGAAGATGTCGACGCCGTCCATCACCTTGGTGAGCGCGATGGCGTTGGCGTCGGTGGCCTTGACGTCCTGGCGGGCGCTGAAGCCGCCGCCGATCTCGCTGACCTCCTGCTGCTGCTTCTGGTCGAGCATGAAGTCGAGCAGCTTCTTGCCGTTCTCGCTGTGCGGGGCCTTGGTGACCAGGCCGGCCGCGTACGGCAGGGCGAACGTGGTGGGCTTGCCGCCCTTCGCGGCGGGGAACCAGATACCAAGGTTGGGCATGTCCTTGGACTGCGCGTAGTTCATCTGCACATCGCCGTTGGCGACGAGCAGTTCACCCTTGTCCACCTTGGGGGCGAGCTTGCCGGTGGAGGCGGACGGGCCGACGTTGTTGGCCTGGAGCTTCTTCAGGTAGGCGAGAGCCGGCTCCTTGCCGCCGAAGTCGTGCATCGCCTTGATCAGGACGGCCGTGCCGTCACCGGCGACGCCCGGGGTGGAGTACTGGAGCTTGTTCTTGAACGAGCCGTCGAGGAGCTGCTCCCAGGTGGTGGGGGCCTGCTTCAGCTCCTTCTTGTTGTAGATGAAGCCGAAGTAGTTGTTGACGACCGCGGTCCAGGTGCCGTCGGGCGCCTTGTCGGCGCCGCTGACCTGCACGGAGCCCTTCGGCTCGTACTTCTCCAGCAGGCCCTTGCCGTCGGCCTGCTGGATGAACGGCGGCAGGGTGACCAGCACGTCGGCCTGCGGGTTGTTCTTCTCGCGGACGGCGCGCTGCACCATCTCGCCGGAGCCGCCCTCGACGTACTTGACCTTGATGCCGGTCTGCTTGGTGAAGTCCGCGAAGACCTTGTCGTACCAGCCGTCGCCGTTCTCGCCCTTGAGGCCGTCGGCGCTGTAGACGGTGACGACCTTCTCGTCGGAGGCGGAGGAGGAGCCGCCGCAGGCGGACAGCAGCGGGGTGGCGACGAGGCAGACGGCGATGGCGAGCTTGAGGGTGTTTCTGGGCATGACGGGGTGAACTCCTTGCGGCGAAAGGGGTGGTGAGGAGCGGAGCGTCAGGGTCAGCGGTAGGAGGCGCGGGTGCGGATCCGGGAGACGGCGAACAGGACGAGGAGGGTCGCCGCCATGAGGACCACGGCGACGGCGGAGCCCGCGAACAGGGCGCCGCGGTCGGTGGCCGCGTAGATGAGGACGGGCAGGGGGGTCCAGTCGGGCGGGTAGAGCATCATCGTGGCGCTCAGCTCGCCCATGGACAGGGCGAAGCAGAGGCCGGCCGCGGCGGTGAGCGACGGCAGCAGGAGCGGCAGCCGCACCCGCCACAGGACGTAGGCGGGCCGGGCGCCGAGGGAGGCGGCGGCCTGTTCGTACGCCGGGTCGAGGCGGGTGATGGCCGCCGACACGGACTGGTAGGCGAAGGCGGTGACCAGCACGGTGTGGGCGATGATCACGATCCACCGGGTGCCGTTGAGCAGGATCGGCGGCTTGGAGAAGGCCACCAGCACCGACAGTCCGACGACGACCGACGGCACGGCCACCGGCAGGACGAACAGCGCGTCCAGCACCCGGCGGTAGCGCTTCTTCAGCGCCGCCCCGGCCAGCGCGGCCCAGGTGCCGGCGGCCAGCGCGAGCAGGCTCGCGGTGACGGCGGTGACCAGGCTGGTGGTCAGGGCCTGGAGGGACTCGCCGCGGGTGGCGGTGCGGTAGTGGTCGAAGGTCAGGCCCGAGGGCAGGACGCTGGACCAGTGGGTGGCGAAGGAGGCACCCAGGACGACCAGGAGGGGCAGGGCGAACAGGGGCAGGAAGAGGACCAGGAACACGGCCCACACGACCCACTTGGCCTTGCGGCTATGCACCAGCACGACGGCTCACCACCCGGTAGAGGCCGTACAGCCCCACGGAGATCAGGACGTTGACGACGGCGACCACGCACGCGCCCGGATAGTCGGACTCGAGGATCGCCTTGCTGTAGACGAGCATCGGCAGGGTCGTGACGCCCTTGGCGCCGGTGAACAGCACGATGCCGAACTCGTTGAGGCACAGCACCAGGACGAGGCTGCCGCCTGCCGCGAGCGCGGGCAGCGCCTCCGGCAGGATCACCTGCCGCACGATGCGCGGGGCGCGGGCGCCGAGCGAACTGGCCGCCTCCAGCTGGGCGGTGTCCAGCTGGGAGAAGGCGGCGAGCAGCGGCCGCATCACGAACGGCGTGAAGTAGGTGACCTCCGCCAGGAGCACGCCCCAGGGCGTGGTCAGGAACTGGAAGGGTCCGTTCGCCGCGCCCGTGACGTCCGTCCACAGCCCGTTGGCCATGCCGACGGTGCCGTAGATGAACAGCAGCGCCAGGGTGATCAGAAAGGACGGGAAGGACAGGAACACGTCGATGAACCGCGCCACCGCCTTCGCCCCGGGGAACGGCACGAACGCGATGACCAGCGCCAGCAGGAACCCGAGGACCACGCACCCCACGGTGGAGGCCAGCGCCAGCCACACGGTGGTCCACAGCGCGTGCCGGAACGCCTCCGAGGCGAAGACGTCGGTGTACGGCTGCAGGGAGGTGCCGCCGCTGTCCGGCTGGAAGGACTGCTGGACGACGAGGGCGAGGGGGTAGAGGAAGAAGAGGGCGAGGAGGGCTATGGGAGGAAGGGTCCACATGAGCGCCCCGAAGGAGCGCGGGGCCCTGTTCGCGTCGCGGCTGCCGCCGCGCGGGCGCGACCCGCCCCGGACGGCCCGCGCGCCCTGTACGGCCTCAGCCACGGCCCACCCCCGCGGGCAGCAGCACCGCGTCCTCGGGGGCGAAGTGCAGGGCCACCTCGTCGCCGAGCCACGGCGGGTTCTTCAGCTCCAGCAGGTCCGCCATGACCCGGTGCCCGTCGACGTCGACGTACAGCCGGTGCGTGGCGCCGCGCCACTGGATCTCGGTGACGGTGCCGACGATCCGGTTGGGGCCCTCGCCGAGCCCGACCAGGTGCGGCCGTACGCACAGCGTGGCCTGCGCCCCGGCGAGCACCCCGTCGGTGTCGACCTTCAGCTCGGTGCCCTCGAAGGAGACGCAGCCCTCGCCGACGGTCACCGGGACGAGGTTCGCGCCGCCCACGAAGGACGCGGTGAACTCGTTGGCCGGGGAGCGGTACAGCTCCCGCGGTGTCCCGCAGGCCTGCAGCCGCGCCTTGTCCATCACCGCGATCCGGTCGGCGAGCGTGAGGGCCTCGACCTGGTCGTGGGTGACGTACAGCATCGAGACGTCCGGCAACTCGCGGTGCAGCCGGGCCAGTTCGGCCAGCATCCCGGAGCGCAGCTGGGCGTCCAGGGCGGACAGCGGCTCGTCCAGGAGCAGCACGTCCGGCCGGATGGCGAGCGCGCGGGCGATGGCGATGCGCTGCTGCTGGCCGCCGGACAGCTCCCGGGGGTGGCGGCGGGCGTAGGCGGCCATGCCGGTCATCTCCAGCGCCTCGGCGACCCGCTGCCGTATCTCGCCCTTGGGGGTCTTGCGGGCCTTCAGTCCGAAGGCCACGTTCTCGTCCACCCGCAGGTGCGGGAAGAGGGCGTACTGCTGGACGACCATGCCGATGCCGCGCTGGTGCGGCGGCAGGTCCGTCACGTCCCGGTCGCCGAGGAACACGCGCCCGGAGGCGGGCCGTACGAACCCGGCGACCGCCCGCAGCGCGGTGGTCTTGCCGGATCCGGACGGCCCGAGGAGCGCCATGACCTCGCCGGGCTCGACGGTCAGGTCGAGCGAGTCGAGGACGACGTTGCCGTCGTAGGCGACCGTGACGGAGTCGAAGCGGATGCCCATCTCACCGGGCTCCCGTGAGCAGGGCGGGCAGGGCGGCGACGGAGTCCAGGACGTGGGTGGCGCCCGCCTTCTCGAAGGCGGCGTCGTCGTGGGCGCCGGTGCGGACACCGATGACGACGCCCGCTCCGGCGCGTACGCCGCTGAGCACGTCGTAGGAGGTGTCGCCGACGACGGCGACCTGCCGGACGTCCTCGGCGGCCTTGGTCCGCACGAAGGCCTCCAGGACCATGTCCGGGTACGGCCGCCCGCGCCCGCCGGCGTCGGCCGGGCACAGGGTGAGCGGGACGAGGTCCTGCCAGCCGAGCGCGGCCAGGATGGCGTCCTGGGTGACCCGGGCGAAGCCGGTGGTCAGGACGACGGTACGGCCGTCGGCGATCAGTTCCTCGATGGCCTCGCGGGCACCGGGGACCGGGGCGATGAGCCCGGCGTCGACGAGGTCGCCGTACGCCTTCTCGAACGCGGTGTTGGCGCGCTGGGCGAGGTCCTCGTCGCCGAACAGGTGCCGGAAGACGGAGATCTTGGACTCGCCCATGGTGGCGCGGACGTAGTCCAGCTTCTCGGTGTGGTCGGCGGAGCCGGGCTCGACGCCCAGCTCGGTGGCGGCCGCCTCGAAGGCGCGCTCGACGAGGCCGCCGTCGGCGACGGTGGTGCCCGCCATGTCGAGGACGACGAGACGGATGTCGCGGGTGTCGCCGGTGTCTCGGGGGTCGCGGGTGTCGCGGATGTCGCGGATGTCGGTGGTCAACTCTCTCACCAGCCCAGTTCGTTCGCGGTGGTTTCGGCTATCGCGGGCGAGCAGGTCATGCCGCGCCCGCCGGGCCCGGTGACCAGCCATACGCCGTCGCCGACCTGCTGGCGGTGCACGACCCGGCTCTTGTCGGAGCACTGCGCGTACACACCGGCCCAGCGGCGGCGGATCTTCGGCAGCGGGCGGCCCAGGAGGGACTCGACGACCTCGGTGAGGTGCTCGTAGGGGTCCTCAAGGGTGTCGAAGGCGAAGGGGTGCTCGTACTCGTGGGTGTCGCCGATGGTCAGTCCGCCGTCGGCGCGCTGCACCATGAGCAGCTGCATCTTGTGGTCGGCGGCGGTCTGCGCCTGCGGCTGGCCGGCGTTGAGCGCGTCCAGCTCGGCGGAGGCGTAGGCCGGGTAGTACCGGAAGCTGTCGGCGTCCGCGACCGAGGTGGTGAGCGGCTCGCCCAACGGGTCGGTCTGCATCATCTGCAGGCGGACGCGGCGCACGGGCAGGTCGGGCCCGGCCAGCTCGCGGACGAGTCCGCCGAGCCAGGCGCCGGTGCACAGCACGACGGCGTCGGCGTGGTGCACGTCGCCGTGGTCGTCGCGCACGCTCGCGGTACCGACCACCTCGCGCACCTCACGGCCCGGCAGGAAGGTGTAGTTCGGGGACTTCAGCAGCTCGGCGCGCAGGGCGCGCTGGGCGGTGCGCGGCTCCACGGCGGCGTCGCGCTCGCAGTAGAGGGCGGCGGTGAACTCGCCGCGCAGGGCGGGGTTGATCGCCCGCGCCTCGCTGGGGGTCAGCAGCTTGTAGCCGCGGGAGGCGGCGTCGGGGCGGGCCACGGCGGCCTCGGCGACGGCCAGCTCCAGGTCACCGCGGACCGGGGTCAGGGAGCCGTTGGCCCGGAACCCGAGCGCGGGCACCCGCGCGCCGATCCCCTCCCACAGCTCCCGCGCTCGCAGCGCGGTGTCCAGCTCTTCCCCGCCCGCACGTCCGCTGACCCAGATCTGGCCGAAGTTGCGCAGCGATGCGCCACGAGCCTCCGCCTCGCGCTCGATCTGTACGACCTGGTGGCCACGTTCCACTGCATGCCAGGCGTGCATCGTGCCGACGACGCCTGCTCCAACGATTGTCACTCTCACGGCTCAAACACTCCTCGGGGCCGGGTAACCGGAAGGGTCCGGATAGCAACGAGAGGGTGAACGACCCGTCACGTTTGGGCTAGACCCGTTATCTTTTCGTGACACTCCGGAGGGGGTTAATGGGTCGATAAAGACCGTTATGAACCCCGGGTGTGCCGTCTGAGCTGGGCGTTGTGTCCCCCGGCCCTCAGCCTCCGGCCCTCAGCCCGCGACCCTCGGCCCTCAGCCCTGGAGGTGCGTGGTGAACGAGAACCGGTCACCCCGGTACAGGGAGCGCACCCGCTCCAGCGGCCGGCCCTCCGTGTCCCGGGAGATGCGGTGGATCAGCAGCATCGGCAGGGCGGGCGGGGTGCCGATGAGCAGGGCCTCGCGCGGGGTGGCCAGCACGGTCTCGATGCGCTCGTCGGCGTCACCGAAGGCGATGCCCTGGGCCTGCAGATAGGCGTAGAAGGAGGAGTCGGGGTCGAAGTCCCGCTCCAGGCCCGGCACCCGCTCGACGGCGACGTACGTGGTCTCCAGGCCGACCCGCTCGTCGTCGGCGAGCAGCACGCGCTCCAGGTGCCAGACGGGTTCGCCCCGGGTGAGGCCGGTCTCGGCGGCGAGGGGCGCGGGGCACGGGAAGCTGTCGAGGGTGACGAGGTTACGACCGGGCGTACGGCCCTGCCTGCGCACCCCCTCTGTGTAGCTCGCGAGCGACAGCGGCTGGGCCAGCTTGGGCCCGGCGACGACGGTGCCCCGGCCCTTCCGCTGCAGGCGCCCCTCCAGCACCAGTTCCCGCACGGCCTGCCGCACGGTCTCACGGGCCACGTCGTACCGCTCGGCGAGGTCCCGCTCGGTCGGGATGAGGCCGCCCTCCCCCAACTCCTCCAGCTGCGCGGCGAGTCGCGCCTTCACCGCGTAGTACTTCGGGATGCGCCCGTGCTCGGGAATGCCGGAGCGGATGGGGGCGCCGGGGGCCTGGTCGTTCGGGTAGTCCACGCAAGTGATCGTCGCAGATGAGGGGAGGCTGGGGCGGAGTTGGGACGGACGGGGTGCGGAGCGGGCGGCGTGGGTGGGGGGCGCGGTGGGGGGCGTGGTGGGGGCGGAGTGCGGGTCAATGGGCTGGTCAGAGCGCTGGACAGTGATGCCTGCGGGCCAGCGATGTTTGCAGGTCAACGATGTCTGCGGTCAGCGATGTTTGCAGGTCAGCGATATCTGCGGTCAGCGATATCTGCGGGTCAGGAGGAGGGCGGTGCCGCCGACGGCGAGGAGGACGGCGGCGGTCATGAGGAGACCGCGTGCGAGTTCGGCTCCGGTACGGGCGAGTTCGCGGGCGCGCTCGCCGGCTTCCTGGGCGTCGCCGGCGAGAGGGAGGGTGGAGGTGGGGTTCGAGGGGGAGTCGGGGGCGGGGGCGGAGCTGGTCCTGCCGGACGGGTCACTGGAGGAGGTGCCGGAGGGGGTGTCAGAGGGGGTGCCGGAGGGGGTGTGGGTCGAACCGGTCGCCGTACCGTCCGCCTTCCGCGTGCCGTCCGAGGCCTGTGCGCCGCCGGCGATCTGCGTGCCGTCCGAGGCCTGTGCGCTGTCCGAGGTCTCGGACCCGTTCGGTTCCTCCGTCGTCCCGGTGTCCCCGCTCCCCTGTACGTCCTGGTCGTCGCCGACGCCGAACCGGTAGTCGTTGGACTCGCCGATCCAGTCGCCGTCCTGGCCGCGGCGCTGGATGACGGCGGCGTTGGCGGTGATGCGGTCGGAGGCGGTGTCGGAGGTGAGGGAGAACCTCACCTTGACGGTGACGGTCTTGCCGGGCGCCACGGTGAACCCCGCGAACCCGGCCGCGTCCAGCACGCCGACCAGCTCCTGCTCGTCGGTGCTCTCGAAGTGGACGGGCTTGGCGTGCGAGCCGTCGTAGAAGTCCAGCCTGGGCTGCGAGGGTTTCAGGGTGCGTTTGTCGTCGACGAGGACGACGACCGGGTGGACGTCGGTGCAGGTCTGCCGGGTGGTGTTCGTGAGGTCGATGTACCAGGTGCCGCGGTCCTCGCCGGGCTCGTAGGAGGCGAGGCCGCCGCGGATGGTGGTGGTCAGGGGGAAGGCGCGGTCGCCGGATGCGGCGCAGGAGGAGGTGGCCGCGTGGGCGAGGGCCGGGGAGAGGGGGGTGAGGGCGGCGGCTGCGGCGAGGCAGAGGGTGAGGGGGAACAGGGGCGGGGGCGGGGGTGGAGGTGGGGGTGGGGGCGAAGGTGAGGGCGGGGGCAATCGCATAAACACATAACCCTGGCGGGTGGGGTGGTTGGCGGCGGGTGCCACTCCGTAGGCGGGTCCAAGTCCGCTCGATCAGCGGAAAATCTTCTCGGGGGGTGCAGGGGGTTGTGGGGGGTGCAGGGGGTTGTGGGGGGCGCGGGGGGTACGGGAGGGGTTGCGGGGGCTTGGCGGTTCTGACGGTCGACGGGGGGTCAGTCGGTCGAGTGGCCGAACAGGGGGGCCAGGAGGAGTTGGGCGGCGCCCTCGGCGACTCCCCGGTCGCCGCCCGGTGCCAGGCGTACGGGGACCGCCGCGCCGAGTGTCCCCTCCCGGTGGGCCCGGGACGCGAGGATCTCGGAGACTCCGTGGACGTAGGTGTCCGGAGCCGAGGCGATCGTACGGCCGCCGAGCAGGACGAGGTCGATGTCCAGCAGGCCCACCAGGTTCCCGGCGCCTTCGCCCAGCACCCGCGCCGCCTCCTCGGCCCGCCCCCGCGCGACGGCGGCGAGGCACAGCACCTCCATGCACCCCCGGTTCCCGCACCCGCACAGCGGCCCGTCCAGCTGGATCACCTGGTGGCCGAACTCCCCGGCCCGGGTCCGCGCTCCCCTGTGCACGCGGCCGTCGATCACCAGGCCCGCCCCCAGCCCCGTACCGAGGTGGAGGTAGGCGAAGGACCCGCCCTCGCCGCGTACCGACAGCCCGAGCGCCGCCGCGTTCGTGTCCTTGTCCACCACGACCGGCACCCCGAGCCGCCCGGCGAGCGCGTCCCGCAGCCCGAACCCCTCCCACTCCGGGAACCCGGTGACCCGGTGCAGCACCCCTCGGGTGTGATCGAGCGGGCCGGGCAACGCCACGCCCACCCCGAGCAGGGACCCCACACCGGCGAGCCCCCGCTCGCCCCCGCCCCCCAGGACCTCCCCGACCAGCCCGCTCACCTCCCCGGCGACGGAGCGCAGCACGGCCTGTGCGCCACCCCGCAGGCCGACCGCCCCGCGCCGCTCCCCCACCACCGTGCCGTCGAGATCGGCCAGGACCACCCTCAACTCGTCCCGGTCCAGGTGCACCCCCACCGCGTGCCCGGCCTCCGGCACCAGGCGCAGCACGGTGCGCGGCTTGCCTCCGGTGGAGGCTCGGCGGCCGGCCTGTGCCGCGAAACCCTCCTCCCGCAGCCGCGCGGTGATCTTGCTGACGGCCTGCGGGGTCAGCCCCGTCCGTTCGGCCAGTTCCAGCCGGCTGATCCCCTCCGCGCCGGCGCCGCGCAGCAGATCGAGCACGAGCGCGGTGTTGTGCGACCGCACCGCGAGCAGGTTCGCCCCCACCGGGCCGCTCCGCCCCGCCTGCGCTCCCACCCGCTTCCCCACCTGTCCGCTCCCGCTCGTCGTCGTCCCGCTCACACTCCCATTCTCCCCGCTGCTTGCACTTTGGCAACAGCGTTGCGAAAGTAGGACGCATGACTGGTACCCCCCTCCGCGTCGGCCTGATCGGCTACGGCCTCGCAGGCTCCGTCTTCCACGCCCCGCTGATCGCCGCCACCGAGGGCCTCACCCTGGACACGGTCGTCACCTCGTATCCCGCGCGGCAGGCGCAGGCCCACGACGAGTTCCCGGACGTCCGCCTCACGGGCACCCCCGACGAGCTGTTCGACCGCGCCGACGAGCTGGACCTGATCGTCATCGCGTCCCCGAACAAGACACACGTGCCGCTCGCCACCGCCGCGCTCGACGCGGGTCTGCCGGTCGTGGTCGACAAGCCGGTCGCCGGCACCGCCGCCGAGGCACGCGAGCTGGCCGCCCTCGCCGAGGAGCGGGGCCTGCTGCTGTCGGTCTTCCAGAACCGCCGCTGGGACAACGACTTCCTGACTCTGCGCAGCCTGCTGGAGAAGGGCGAACTGGGCGACGTACGGCGCTTCGAGTCCCGCTTCGAGCGCTGGCGCCCCCAGCCGAAGGGCGGCTGGCGCGAGTCCGGGGACCCGGCAGAGATCGGAGGTCTGCTGTACGACCTCGGCAGCCATGTCGTCGACCAGACCCTGGTCCTGTTCGGCCCGGTCACCGAGGTGTACGCCGAGACGGACATCCGCCGCCCCGGCGCGCAGACGGACGACGACACCTTCCTCGCCCTCACCCACGCCGGCGGCGTCCGCTCCCACCTCTACGTCTCCGCCACGACCGCCCAGCTCGGCCCGCGCTTCCGGGTGCTCGGCTCGCAGGCGGGCTATGTGAAGTACGGCCTCGACCCGCAGGAGGCGGCCCTGCGGGAAGGCCTGCGGCCCGGCCCCAAGTGGGGCGCCGAACCCGAGGCCCTCTGGGGTCGTATCGGATCCGGGGAGTCCCCGCTGACCGGCGGCGGCCGTCCCGTGCCGACCCTCCCCGGCGACTACCCCGCCTACTACGCGGCCGTGGCCGCGGCCCTGACCGGCGACGGCCCCAACCCGGTGACCGCCCTGGAGGCGGCCGCCGCACTCGACGTACTGGAAGCGGCCCGGCGTTCCGCACGCGACAAGGTGACGGTGACCCTCTGATGCGCGAGCCCCGGATCACCCCGAAGTCCGCCCCCGAGATCACCCCGAGCGTGGAGGAACTGGAGGAGCAGGAACGCCGTCTGGTCTTCCAGCGGTTCACGTACGACGACGCCTGGGCGCTCGGCTCCCTGCTGGTCGAGATGGCCCGGAAGCGCCAGGCCCCGGTCGCCATCGACATCCACCGCGCCGGCCAGCAGCTCTTCCACGCGGCCCTGCCCGGCTCCACCCCGGACAACGACGCCTGGATCGCCCGCAAACGCCGGGTGGTGGAGCGCTACGGCGCCGCCTCCTACCTGGTCGGCACCCGCTTCCGCGCCAAGGGCACCACGTTCGAGGAGTCCTCGCGCCTGGACCCGGCCGTGTACGCGGCACACGGCGGTTCGTTCCCGGTCCACGTCGAGAACGTGGGCATCATCGGCAGCGTGACCGTCTCCGGCCTGCCCCAGCTGCAGGACCACCGCTTGGTGGTGGAGGCGCTGGAACGGTTCCTGGCGAGCTGACCAGGCACGGGACCTGACCGGGCACGGGACCTGACCGGGCACGGGAGCCGACCGGGGACGGGGGCGGCCAAAGACGGAAGCCGACCGGGGACGGGAGCCGACCGGGAATCAACCCGGGGCACCCTCCGGTTGGCACCGGTGTCACGTCCGTCACATCCGCCGCATCTATCTCATCTGTCTCATCTGTCACGGCATCGCACCCGCCGACCCGAGGAGGCCCAGCCCATGAGCGACACCCCGAACCCTCTCAAGGAGTCCGTCGGGCGGTACGGCATCTGGAGCCACGGTCTGCGCGCCGAGGACCCGTCCCTGCGCGGCGAGATCGGCGAGGCCGCGGCCGAGCTGGAGGAGCTCGGCTACGGCGCCGCCTGGCTGGGCGGCAGCAGCGCCGCACGACACGCCGTCCCGCTGCTGGAGACGACGTCGGCGCTCACCGTCGGCACCAGCATCCAGAGCATCTGGCAGTACGGCGCCGCCGAGAGTGCCGCCGCCTTCGCCGAGGTCGACACGGCCCACCCCGGCCGCTTCGTGCTGGGTCTCGGCATCAGCCACGCCAAGCTCGCCGACCAGTACCGCCGCCCGTACTCGGCCCTCGTCGCCTACCTCGACGCCCTGGACGAGGCGGGGGTGCCCGCGCACCGCCGTGTGCTGGCCGCGCTCGGCCCGAAGACCCTGGACCTCGCCGGCACCCGCGCGGCCGGCGCCATCCCGTACCTGGTCACCCCCGAGCACACGGCCCAGGCCCGCGAGATCCTCGGCGCCGGCGCGCTGCTGGCCCCGGAGTTCAAGGTCGTCCTGGAGACCGACCCGAACCGCGCCCGCACCGCCGCCCGCGACACCCTCGCCATGTACCTCGCCCTCCCCAACTACACCAACACCTGGCTCCGTCTGGGCTTCACCGAGGACGACTTCAAGGACGGCGGCAGCGACCGCCTGATCGACACCTTCTTCGCCTGGGGTGACGACTCCACCATCCGCGCCCGCGTCGACGCCTTCCACGCCGCGGGCGCCGACCACGTGGCCCTCCAGCTCATCACCCCCGGCTCCCGCGAGGGCCTGCCACGCGAGGGCTGGCGCAGGCTGGCCTCCCTCCTGGCGGCGTAACCGCCCCTGAGGGGCGCGGGGAACCGCGCGGCGGACCCGCGCGATCAACCACACCGAACCCGCAGCCGCAGCCGAGGCCGAGGCCGAGGCCGCAGCGTAAACCCGCAGCCCCCCACCCCTCAGGCGGACTTGAACTCCTGCCTCTGCCGACCCAGCCCCTCGACCTCCAGCTCGACCACATCCCCGGCCCGCAGATACGGCTTCGGCTCCGCCTGCCCCATCGCCACCCCCGCGGGCGTCCCCGTGTTGATGACGTCCCCGGGGTACAGCGTCATGAACTGACTGACGTACCGCACGACTTCCGCCACGGGAAAGATCTGCTCGGCCGTGCTCCCGTCCTGCTTCAGCTCACCGTTGACCCACAGCTTCAGCGACAGGTTCTGCGGGTCGGCCACCTCGTCGGCCGTCACGAGCCAGGGCCCCAGCGGGTTGAACGTCTCGCAGTTCTTCCCCTTGTCCCACGTCCCGCTCCGCTCGATCTGGAACTCCCGCTCGGACACGTCGTGCGCGACGGCGTACCCGGCGACGTGCGCGAGCGCCTCCTCCCGGGATTCCAGGTAGCGGGCCGTGCACCCGATGACGACGGCCAGCTCCACCTCCCAGTCGGTCTTGACGGACGCGCGCGGCACGAGCACGGTGTCGTGCGGCCCGACGACCGTGTCCGGGGCCTTGAGGAAGACGACCGGCTCGGCGGGCGGCTCGGCCCCGGTCTCGCGAGCGTGGTCGTGGTAGTTGAGCCCGATGCACACGATCTTGCCGATCCGGCCGAGCGGTGGTCCGATCCTGAGCCCGTCCGCGTCCAGCGCGGGCAGCTCGCCGGACTCGGCCGCCGCCCGTACCCGGCCGAGCGCGGCGGCGTCGGCGAGCAGCGCCCCGTCGATGTCATCCACGACGCCCGACAGGTCGCGCAGGGTCCCCTCGGCGTCGAGCAGCGCGGGGCGCTCCGCTCCGGCCGTACCGACTCGCAGCAGCTTCATGGTCACCATCTCCCTCGATCGCGGGGCGCCCGGCCGATGGGTGCAGCCATCAGAGGACTGGTCGATCCTCCAAGTCCGCCTTCCACTCCGCAAGACCCTGTTCACGTACTGGACCGTAGCGGGCCGTAGCTCCGTGCCGCGGCGGACCTTCGGTCAGCGGTAGAGCACGGCCCGTTCCACCGCGCTCCACGCCGTGCTGGTGACGACGTACAGGGCCGCCGCGAGCGGCACCACCGCGACGGTGACGAGCGTGAAGAAGGACATGAACGGCATGACCTTGTTGACCGCGCCGAGCCCCGGCACCCGCTCCCCGTCCCGCGTGCCGACTCCCGTGCCGACTCCCGCGCCGGCTCCCGTGCCGGAGACGGCGCCGAGGGCGGCCGGATTCGCCGCCATCAGCCGCTTGGTGCGCCGGAAGTTGAAGGTGGCGACCGCCGCGACGAGGGCGAAGAGCGCGACGTAGACGAGCCCGGCGGCGCCGAAGACGCCGTCGCCGGCGAGGGCGTCGCTCCAGCGGCCACCGAGAGGTGCCGCGAACAGCGAGTGTGTGAGCAGTTCGTTGGCCTCACCGCCGATCGAGGTGTTGGAGAAGAGGTGGTAGAGGAGGAAGAAGGCGGGCATCTGGAGCAGGCTGGGCAGGCAGCCGGAGAGGGGCGAGACCTTCTCCTCGGCGTGCAGTTCCATCACCGCCTTCTGCAGCCGCTCGGGATTCTTGGCGTGCTTCTTGCGCAGTTCGGCGATCTTCGGCTGGAGCTGGGTCCGGGCGCGCTGGCCGCGGGCGGCGGCCCGGGACAGGGGATGCACGAGCAGTCGTACGAGCGCGGTGAACAGGATGATCGCGGCAGCCGCCGCTGACGCGTGGAAGAGCGGAGTGAGCAGGTCGGCGAGCTGCTCGACGAGGTGGGCGAAGACGGACAAGGGTGGACCCTCCGTGGCGGGGTGTGTGTCGTCGTACGTGCCGGACCGGAAACGGCGTGGCGGCATGGCGGCACGACGACCCGCGCGGGGGTCAGGTCAAGGGTGAAGCGTGAAGGGTGAGCGTGAAGAAGGCCGGTGGCCGTCGCCCTACGCGCGGGTCGTCGCGAGGGCGTGTCCGGGTGCCCGGGGTCTGCGGCGTCCCGGGGCGTCGGGGTCACGCTGGGGTAGGAAGGCCGTACGACGGGCCCGGTCGCGTATCGCCGTACGGACGCGGGTGGGCGGGACGGCGGGGGCGCTGCGGGCGGCGAGGAGGGAGCAGGCGGTGAGCGCGGATCCGGCGGCGGCGGTCGCGGCGAGCGCGACGGTGGTGGAGAGGCTGCCGGTGTCGAGGAGCGCGGCCTGGAGCAGCAGCAGGTTCACCAGGACGAGCAGCAGGGCGATGGGACGCACCGCGCCGGCACGACTGCGCATGCCCACCATGGCTCCCCCTCTCCCCGCTGACCTGCGTTTCCGCTCTCTACTCTCTACCTCTGGACGGCCCGGATCGGGATCGAGTCCCGTGCCCGGCACCATGACAACGACCACGACAGGCACGAAGGTTCCCCACGCGGAGGATTCGTCAGGAAGGTGTTCAGGAGGGTGTGCGGACCGGCCCTACCCTCACCCCCGGGGCCGCATCGACACGAGCTTCCCCCACACCACCATCCGGTACCGCGAGGTGAACTCCGGCGTGCAGGTGGTCAGGGTGATGTAGTAGCCCGGCTCGTCGTACCCGTACCCGGCCTGACGATCGAGTGCGGCACGGGCCGTACGACCCCGGAGTCCCGGGCGGAGGTCTGCGGCAGGATCCGGTCCACCGCGTACACGTACACCGCCCCCTGCGTCTCGACCTGGATGACGTCCTTGAGGCGGAGTCTGGGCAGGTACCGGAAGGGCTCGCCGCGGGTGTTCCGGTGCCCGGCGAGCGCGAAGTTCCCGGCCTGGCCGGGCTGTTGGGTGCCGGGATAGTGCCCGACGTACCCCTTGTCGAGCACGTTCGCCTTGCTCACGCCCTCGGCGACGGGGACGCGCAGGTTCAGCCGGGGGACGGTGAGGACGGCGTACGCCTGGGAGTCACGGGGCCGGTCGGAGACGAGGGTGGCGGAGCCGTACGACGACCGCTGCCGCCGCACCGCCCGCTCGTGACCACCGGACCCGCCGGACCCGTCGGACCCATCGGACCCGTCGGACCCTCCGGACGCGGACGGAGCGGAATCGGCTGACGCACCCCCGGGCGTGGCCGCGGGGGCCGCCCCGAATCCGCCGCCCCACTCCCTCTCCATGGCCTCCACCTTCCGCGCGGCCCCCTGCCGCGCCTCCCGGTTCGTCCACCACACCTGATGCACGACGAGCAGCATGACCACCACCCCGAGGGTGACCAGCGCCTCACCCGCGCCCCACAGGCCCCGCCGCCACCTCGCCCGCCTGCGCCGATCACGGTGCCGCACGACCCGCATCCGTACACCCGCCTCTCCGGAAGCCGCCCGCACGATAAGCGCGCGGGCCTCAACTGGCCATACACAGAGGGCTTGTCACCGCTGTCCGCCGCGAACCTCGCGCGGCTCCGACACTCCACCCACGCGGCGCCGACACCCCACCCGCACGGTGACCGACCCCACGGTCACCGATGACCTGCACGTACTCCTCCTCCGTCACCCGTCGGCAGTACCGTGTCCCCCATGCGCCCCGACACTCCTGCCGAGAACGTCGACCACACCGCCGAAGCAGCACGCCTGGAGCGGACCGCCGGCCTGTACCCCGAGGACGCCGAGGCCCTCCTCCTGCGCGCCGCGGCCCACCTGGAACTCTCCGGCGACCGCCCCGCCGCGACCTCCCTCTACGACCGCCTGCTGTCCGACGCCGCCTCGCTGGACGCCCCCCACCTCGTCCGCGCCCTGAAGGCCTCGAACCTGTGGGAGTACGACCACGAGGCGGAGGCCAGGGCGATCATCGACGGCATCCGCACCTCGGCCCCGCGCGACCCGGCCCCCTGGGTGATCGTCGCGGAGTCCCTGGAGGCCCACGACGAGCTGGAGGCGGCGGCGGAGACCTTCACCGAGGCCGCGGCCCTGCTGCTCACCGACGCCGGCGACCCCCCGCACGCCACCCACCCCGTCCTCTTCGGCCGCCACCGGGTCCGCCGCATGCTGGGCCTCGCCCACGACGACTGGGACACTCTGGCCGACTCCCTGCACACGTCCCCGGTCACGCTGGACGAACTCCACGACCCCAAACGCGTGTGGTCCCTGGGCTCGGACAACCCCGCCGAACTCCAGGCGGAGATCTCCCGCCTCCGCGCCGAACTGGGCGCCTACCGCGAGGCCCTCTCCCGCCCCTTCCCGGTCGCCGTCCTCCACTGGCCGGCCCCCGAACTGGCCGAACTCCTCACGGCGCACCCGGACCTGGCCACGGAGTACCCCTCCCACGAGGACCATCTCTCGACCATAGAGTCCTCCCTCCGCGAACTCTCCACCTCCGGCACCCCGAACCTCGGCATCGTCACAGCCACAGTCCCCTCCTACGAGGCCTTCGCGGCGTCGGAGGGTTCGTCGCCGGGCGACCTCACCCTGCTCCCCCAGTACGCGACGACCCTGGCGGCCCGGGGACGGGCGGTGGCTTGGCCACCGCAGAGGGGGGCGGGGTGCTGGTGCGGGTCGGGGAACTCGTATGCCGGCTGCCACGGCGCCACTCACATCCCCACACAGGTCATCGAGACCGACCCACGAGCGTGAGGCGCGCAGCGGGACTGCGCTACCGCGTTGAGTAGGCGTGGCTTGCGCATCACTGCGGCGATCAAGCAGTCGAAGGCCGGACGGGAATGGGGAGCGGGTAGATCCACTCTGGGGCTGGAGCGGGTCCCGCACCCCAAGGGGCGACGCACGAGCTAGTTCGGTCCGGCATCGTGGATGAGATTCCAGGCGGCAGCCATGGGTGAGCCGGCCCAGGTTCCCTCCGGAGTGCGCCAGATCGAGGCAATACCCTGGTCCTCAAGATATTCGGCGTACTGCCCAACGCCTTCGGTGAACAGCGCAATGAGATGGGGCTTCGGTTCACCGCGTTTCTCGTGCCAGTAGTAGCTGTACTCCAGCAACTGGGCCACTGCTTCGCGGACGGCCTTGGTGGCGTTCCCCTTCATCACTGCCTTGCCTTCGACCAGCCAGGTGCGCGGTTCGTCGGCTATGCGTCGGCGCAACACGAGGTCTCTGGGATACATGCCTTGCGTGATCGGCGTGTATCCACGAGTGACGGCGTGGTGTCCGAAGTCACCGATGAGTTCCTCGTGCGGACGCTCCCTGCGGCGCCAACCACCCTTGATGTGGACGTAATAGTCGCTGCTGTCGTTCGGGTGGAAGCCGTCCAGGGGGTCATCAGCCGGCGCATGTCCCTCGTTCACGTACACGAAGGGCTCATCGGGCGACGGCGTCTGCAGCCAGATGCGCTGGCTGGCGGCGGCATCGCGCAGAAGCAGAGATGCGGTACGAAGGTCCTTGGCCAGGGTCTCCTCCGGGGGCAGGACGGCAATGTCGTAGCGTCGAGCAGCCACGCTCCCTGCCTCGTATGAGCGAGGCCGTTCCTGCCGCGCCCCGAAAATGGGGGAGTACGCCCACTGCACGGCCAACTCCGGCTGAATTCCGGCTCGGAGACGCAGCGCTCGACGCTTCAGCTCACGCCGCAACTCGGCCTGCGTGAGCTTCTCGGACAGCTTTGTCACGCCCTGCTGCACGGTGAGTGTCACGGCAGTGAGATCCGCGTCAAAGATGTAGGCGAGATACAGCCCTTCCTGGGGCTCCTTGTTGATCTCCGGGTCGAACACTCCGATCCACGGAGTGCTGGCTGCAGTGGTTTGTCCGCCGTGCCCTGAGGCGACGAAGCCGTCCGGCAGCGGAAGGTCGGTCATGCCCTTCACCTCCCTGAGGAGGTCCTGAGCCGGAACACCCTTGGACGTACCGCCTTTGGCGCTGTAGGTCTTCGCTATGCGTATGAGCAGGTCGCGTAGAGGCACACCCAAAACTAACCGACATCGGTCAATTAATCTTCTCAATAGATCACCAACCGATGAGGCCGTGACCGTATCTGACCGACCTCAGGCGCTGTCAGTACCCCCTGATAGAACATCTACATCGTCCATCGACACGTTCAACGGGGGTACAAGCCGATGTCTCAGCGCCGCTACGACGCGCCCACCCCCTCCGACGGACTGTACGAACAGCTCATCACGTTGCGTTTCGAGCAACAGCTGAGGGAACTCGCCAACCTGGGCTGGCACCCCGTGAGCGACGCCGTCGGACCGGAGTCGGTGCCGCACGTTCTGGCTCGGCATGTTGCGGGCACCGTTCGGCGCGTCCTGCACAATCTCCCCGTCGAGGAGCAGGTCTACGCCGCTAACCACATCCTCGAATCCATCAGCACCCTTGACGGCGCACAGGAGTGGGTAGATCTCGTCGCTCCAGGCCCCCGACAACTGCTCGCGCTCACGCGGCAAGAGGCCCCCGGCGTCTTTGCCATACGGCCCGGCATCCCACTCTCCGACGCAGCGCTCATCACCAATGCGCCCGAAGACCCAAGCCTCGGCTTCGAACTGCGCGCCGAACTCGCCACAGCCGACCGTGTCGACCTGCTCTGTGCCTTCGTGAAGTGGCACGGGCTGCGCATCATCGAGCAGTCCATGAAGGCAGCCCATGAGCGAGGCGTGCCGATACGAGTCATTACGACGACCTACATCGGAGCAACCGAACGGCGCGCGCTGGACCAGCTAGTGCAAGAGTTCAACGCCCAAGTCAAGGTCAACTACGAAACCCGGTCGACGCGACTACACGCCAAGGCTTGGCTGTTTCGCCGCATGAGCGGATACGACACCGCCTACGTCGGCAGCTCCAACCTGTCCAAGGCCGCGCTTCTCGACGGCTTGGAGTGGAACGTACGACTGTCCTCCATCGCCACACCGGACGTGCTGCGCAAGTTCGAGGCAACCTTCGAGGCCTACTGGAGTGATCCAGCCTTCGAGACGTACGACCCGGACACCGACGGTAACCGCCTCCACGAGGCGCTAGCGATCGCCGGCGGTACGTCGTCGACTACCGCCGCTGAACGCGCGATCACACTCTCCGGGCTGGAAGTACGGCCATATCCGCACCAGCGCGACATGTTGGAGCGGCTGGAGGTCGAGCGAGAGGTGCACGACAGACACCAGAACCTCCTCGTCGCCGCTACTGGCACCGGCAAGACGGTCATGGCTGCACTCGACTACAAGCAGCTACGCAAGAAGCACGGCCGCGACCTGCGCCTGCTGTTCGTCGCCCACCGCAAAGAGATCCTGCAGCAGTCCCTGCGGACCTACCAAGACGTCTTGGTGGACGCGAACTTCGGCGAGTCCCTCCACAGTGGTGAGATCCCGAACCGCTGGACGCATGTATTCGCCAGCGTGCAGTCGTTGAGTGCGCGCGCCCTCGACCAGCTCGCCCCTGATCACTTCGATGTGATCGTGATCGACGAGTTCCACCACGGCACGTCACTGACATACCGGAAGATCCTCGATCACTTCAAGCCGATGGAGCTTCTAGGACTCACTGCGACACCTGAGCGCATGGACGGAAAGAACATCCAAGACGAGTTCTTCCATGGCCGGATCGCCGCTGAGATGCGGCTATGGGAGGCCTTGGAGAATGACCTCCTCAGCCCCTTCCACTACTTCGGCATCAGTGACAACACCGATCTCATCACGGTGGAATGGAAGCGCGGCGCCTATGACCCCACCGCCTTGAGCAACAAGCTGTCGAGTGACACAAGGCGTGCAGCACTGGTCGTGAAGGCTGTCCGGGAGAAGATCGCCGACCCGGCTGCTATGCGAGCGCTGGGATTCTGCGTTTCGGTAGCGCACGCTCACTTCATGGCGGAGTCCTTCCGCCTGGCCGGCCTCGATGCCATCGCCCTGTCCGGCGAGACCCCCGCAGAGCAACGCCAGCAGGCACTGGACGACCTCAAACACGGAATCCTGCAAGTGATCTTCTCGGTCGACCTCTTCAATGAGGGGCTAGACATCCCCGACGTAGACACGCTGCTCCTGCTCCGCCCGACCTCCAGCGCCACCGTGTTCCTACAACAACTCGGCCGAGGGCTCCGCCGCTCGGAGGACAAGGCCGTACTCACCGTGCTCGATTTCATCGGACAGCACCGCAAGGAATTCCGCTTCGAGAACCAGTTCCGCGCGCTCACCAACCTGACCCGAAAACGCCTAGTGGACAACATCGAGCGCGACTTCCCTCAACTGCCATCCGGCTGCCAGATCCTCCTTGAGGAGAAGGCGAAGAGAACCATCATCGCCAACATCAAGGAGCAGATCGGCGTCAACGTCACAGCTCTAGCCCGCGAGGTCGCCGACTACGCCGAACCAACGCTCAGAGGCTACCTGCATGAAAGCAGCCGCGAACTCAAAGAGCTCTACCGCGGCAACGGCAACTCATGGACCGGTCTCCTCCGCCGCTCTGGACTCCTGAAAGGCGACGCACCCGACGGTGAAGCCGCACTCCTCAAGCGCATCTCATCCTTCCTCCACGTAGACGACCCTTTGCGCGTCGCCGCCTACACCCAGATGCTGGAAGATGACGCTCCCACCTACAGCGAGCTCGACGAGCAGCAGCAGGCGTACGCCCGGATGCTCTTCTTCCAACTCTGGCCGCTCGGCGGCGTCACGCGAAAAGGCTTCGCACACTACGACGCCGGGTTCGATCTGCTACGCGAACAACAAGCAGTACGGAGCGAGCTGCGCCAAGTACTCGAGTACAACCTCGCCCACACCGAACACGTACCGATCCCGCTCCTAGGACTCGGCAACCACGCCGGCATCCCCCTGACAGTGCACGCCTCCTACACCCGCGAGGAAATCCTGCCCGCGCTCGACCAAGCCACCGTCGGCGGCTTCGTGCCAGCGGACTTCCGCGAGGGAGTGAAGTGGTGCGAATCAATCAAGACCGATGCCCTGCTGATCACCCTGGACAAAGACGAGAAGGACTTCTCCCCTCAGACCCGCTACCACGACTACGCACTGAACGAGACCCTCTTCCACTGGGAGTCCCAGAACCAAACATCAGAGACATCCCCCACCGGGCTGCGCTATCAACACCACGCCTCGGAAGGTAGCCATGTACTCCTCTTCGTCCGCCGCTACAAGAGCACAGACATCGGCGGCGCACAGCCGTGGATACTCCTGGGCCCGGCGGAGTACGTAGAACACACCGGGAGCAAGCCGATGGCCATCACCTGGAAGCTGAAGCACGAGATTCCGGCGGACGTCTGGACATACTCCGCCGTCGCAGCTGGATAACGGGCCACTGCGATTCACCGCGGCAGCACAGGATGGCAAAGCGGTCCTGAACGGGTTCCCCTTCTACACCTCCCGTTCCCAGACCGCGCCCCGCACCTCCCCCAACTCCCCCGCCACCCCCGGCGCCGCCAGCATCAGCGAGGAGGGGGACGAGAACAGGGACAGAACTTGACAAGCCTCGGCTCACGTACGAGAGCGCCGTCGAGCCACCCGTTAGCCTCGGCACGGACAGAAGGACAGACAAGGGCAGACACAAACAAGACGTCAGCAAGACACCCGCAAGACACAGGCATACGAGGAGACACTCATGGCCAGGATTCCCAGCGCGGTCGTCGCCGCCACCGGGCTCGTCGGCGGGTACGGCGTCGCCCGCTGGACCAAGAAGCGGCAGCTCGGCGGGGTCGTCCTGGCCGTCGCCGGTGCCGCCGCCGCACAGCAGTGGCACAAGAAGGCGGGCGCGAAAGCCGCCGGCGCGCTGAGCGCCACCTACATCGCCGCGTTCGCCGGGTCCCACCCGCTCGCCAAGAAGGTCGGCGCCTGGCCGTCCGTGCTCGGCGTCGCCGGCGCCGTCGCCCTCGCCTCCTGGGCCGTCGCCGACCGCCAGGGCTGAGCACCCCCGCCGCGCCCCTCAGCAAGCAGGGCCGGGATCACCCACAGCAGCCCCGGCCCGCTCGCACCGGCACCCACCGCACGCCGCACACGCCGCCAGAGTCCGCGACAGCACACTCACGCCCCACAGCCCGCGACACCCCTGCCTCACGCCCCCACCGCCCGCGACACCGTAAAAATCAGCAACCCCACCAGCGACCCCACCACCGTGCCGTTGATCCGGATGAACTGCAGGTCACGGCCGACGTGAGCCTCGATCTTGCGGGTGGTGTGCTCGGCGTCCCAGCTCGCCACCGTGTCAGTGATCAACGAAGTGATCTCCTTGCGGTAAGTGGTCACGACGTGCACCGCCGCACCCTCGACCCAGCTGTCCACCTTCTCCTGCACCTTCGGCTCCGTCGCCATCCGCGCGCCCAGCGAGAGAAGAGCCGCGCGCAGACGCAACCGCAGCGCGCTCTGCTCGTCCTGCGCCGCCGCCAGCACCATGGACCGCACGGCACTCCACGCCGACGCGATCAGATCCTGCACCTCACCACGCCCCAGCACCTCACGCTTGAGACGCTCCACACGCGCACGCGTATCCGTATCGGACTGCAGATCGGACGCGAAATCGGTGAGAAAGCGGTCAAGGGCGCCACGGGCCGGATGGGACGGCATGTCCTGCATCTCCGTGACGAAGCGGAGCAGCTCCTTGTAGACACGCTCACCGACCTTGCGATCCACAAAACGCGGGGTCCAACCCGGCGCGCCACCCTCCACCGCGCTCATGACCTCACCCTGATGCAACACCAACCAGTCATGCGCACGAGCCACCACCAGATCGACAGCCCGCCGATGACCCCCGTCCGCGACAATCTTCTCCAGCATCTTGCCGATACCCGGCGCGATCTCCTGCACATCAGCCCGCCGAGTGATCGCCTCACCCACCACCGCCTGCACATCGGAGTCACGCAGAACCGTCAGCGCGCCCCTGAGCGCCGTGGCCAGCTCGGCCGTCACCCGGTCAGCATGCTCAGGCTCCGCCAGCCACGCACCCAACCGACTACCGATACCCACCGCACGCAACCGCTGCCGCACGACATCCTGCGAAAGAAAATTCTCACCGACGAACTCACCGAGCGAGACACCCAGTTGATCCTTCTTCGTAGGAATGATCGCCGTGTGCGGGATCGGCAGACCCAGCGGATGCCGGAAGAGCGCGGTCACCGCGAACCAGTCCGCCATCGCACCCACCATGCCGGCCTCCGCAGCCGCCGCCACATAGCTCGCCCAGTCACCCGCCCCCTCGTTCGCGGCCCACTTCGCCAGGACATACACGACCGCCACGAACAGCAGCAGCCCCGTCGCCGTCAGCTTCATACGCCGCACCCCCCGCCTGCGCTCCTCATCGGCAGGAGTGAACGCGGTCATGGTCCGGTACGTCGCCGCCGCCGGGGAGCCGGCTGGATTCCCCGATGCTCGCGCCTCACCCTCCGCGCGCTCCATCTCGCTTCCCGTGCGTTTCATCTCGCTCCGCCCGATCGGTGATCCCGCACAGACATTGTCCCTTCCTGCATGACTCCCGGAACGGAACCGAAGTTCCCCACGTCTGTCCGGAGGGGAGTGAGCAGGCCTCTGACCGGCAGGTTTCGGCTGGGACGCCGGTCAGACCCCCCGAGCACATGACACGACGCACTCACCCGCACCAACGTCAAAGTCATCGACCTCGGCATCAACGACATCCTCTACGCCCCCGCACACCCCGACCCCGACCGCACCACCGAAGGCCTGCGCACCCTCGTCCGCCAAGCCCACGCACACGGCTTCCGTGAAATGGGCGAATTCCTCGACCTCAGCGCACCGAAAGGCGCCGGACAGGCGGAACTGTAGAGACGGCGCCAGCACCGGAAAGCGCCCCCGGCACAGGGGGCGCGCGGGACGCACCCCACCACCCCGGGATACTGGCCCCATGACCCGCCTGATCCTCGCCACCCGCAACACCGGAAAGATCACCGAACTGAGGGCCATCCTCGCCGAAGCAGGACTCCCCCACGAACTGATCGGCGCCGACGCCTACCCCGACATCCCCGACGTCAAGGAAACCGGCGTCACCTTCGCCGAGAACGCCCTCCTCAAGGCCCACGCCCTCGCCCAGGCCACCGGCCTCCCCGCCGTCGCCGACGACTCCGGCCTCTGCATCGACGTCCTCGGCGGCGCACCCGGCATCTTCTCCGCCCGCTGGGCCGGCCGCCACGGCGACGACAAGGCCAACCTCGACCTGCTGCTCGCCCAGCTCTCCGACATCGACGAAACCCACCGAGCGGCCCACTTCGCCTGCGCCGCCGCCCTCGCCCTCCCGGACGGGCGCGAGCGAGTGGTCGAGGGACAGCTGCGCGGCACCCTGCGGCACGCCCCCTCCGGCACGAACGGCTTCGGCTACGACCCGATCCTCCAGCCCGACGGCGAGACGCGCACCTGCGCGGAGCTGGCCCCGGCCGAGAAGAACGCGATCAGCCACCGGGGCAAGGCGTTCCGGGCGCTGGTGCCGGTGGTTCGGGAGCTGCTGGGCTGAGCACAGGAGAGGGGTCGTCCGCAGGACGACCCCTCAACGTGTGCGGCCGATGGGAGTCGAACCCACATGGGCAAATGCCCCGAGGCATCTAAAACCTCTGCTTATACCGTTCAGCAACGGCCGCGCGCTCGCCCATGCTACCGGGATTACTCCCGTCGTCGGCCTCCACCACGGCACCACGTACTGGTGATCGCATGGCAGTTCGGGCACAGCAACCGCAGGTTCTCGCGACGGTCGTCGCGCCAGTCCCCGTTGATGTGATCGACCTCAAGAGTCATGGGCTTGCCGAGCCACTCCGGGCCGACACCACACCGTGCGCACTCCTCAGGAACGCCGACTTCGCGCAGCGCTCGGCGAAGCAACACAGTCCGTGTCCGGTTCTGTCCGTCGCGCCGAACCAGGATCTCCTCGGGTTTCTTGCGCAGCGCAGGGCGAGACTTTCCTCGCTGATGAGCCTCCCCCAGGAAATGCTCGGTAGTGAGGCGCTCTTCGGCGACCCATTGGCGCAGCAGCGCGCGCTGCCTGCCGTTGTCCGGACGTTCCAAGCGGCGTAGTACCTCTGCGATAGAGGTCGACTCGGCTACCGCCGCACGTAGTACGGCGGATGCAGGTCGGGCTCGCCTGCCCCAAGGGCTGAAATGGGAGATGTCGATGCCGAAGTGCGCGAAGCGTCTGGTGAGGTAGCCACGGAGTGTGGCGTACGGACGAGTGCCGAACAGTGCGATGACCTCGTCGATATCGGAACACTGGGCGGCGGCTTCGATCAGTCGCTCGCGCGTGTACTGGACGCCGCTGCTCATGACGTCTCCCCCTTGGGGCGCCTATTGGCGCGTCCCCGGTAACTGTCTGTCGTCGAGTGGCAGTTGGGGCACAGGAACCGGAGGTTCTCGATGCGATTGTCCCTCCAGTCGCCGCTGATGTGGTCGACCTCCAGCGGCAGCGGACAGCCTTGCCAAACCGCCTCGATTCCACAGAGGGCGCACCTCTCCTGTACGCCCAGGGCCGTCATCGCCCACTTGAGACGGTCGCTGTGGATGCGCCGGGCATGCGCGGACGACTGCTCGATGAGCAAGCTCTCGGGCCTGCGGGGGTGCTGCACCCCACCGCGCCGGGGCTGCACCTGGAAGTGGGACGTATCAATGCCGTACGCCTTGATCCGCCGGCTGATGTGCGTGTGATGCCCGCCGACGACCTCCAGCCCGAGAAAGCGCAGCACCTCGCACATGTTCGTCGACGCGGAGACCGCCTTCTGGAGGACGTCCCGGGTCCACTTGACCTCGCGCTCGAAGTGCGACGTGTCCACCCCCAGTCTCCGCATCCGCTCCGCCACATACCGCCGCGTCGCACTCCCCGGATCCACCCCCAGCCTCTCCAGCGCCTCCGACAACGTCCGTGCTCCCCGAGCCGCCTCTTCCAGCCGTTCCTTGGTGTACGCGCTGGCTCCCATCGAGCCCCCTCCGTTTCCGGCAGCGTGTTCGCCGCCTCGTACGAAGTAACGAACCGGTTATCGGACAGTCACGCCTGATATACGGAACGGCCCGTACCGGGGTGATTCGGTACGGGCCGTTCCGGTGGTGGAGGGGTGGGGGGTCAGATGCCCAGGTCCTTGATGATCTTGGCTACGTGACCGGTGGCGCGGACGTTGTAGAGGGCGTGTTCGACCTTGCCCTGTTCGTCGACGACGATCGTGGAGCGGATGACGCCCATGTAGGTCTTGCCGTAGTTCTTCTTCTCGCCGAAGGCGCCGTACGCGTCGAGGACCTTCTTGTCGGGGTCGGCGAGGAGGGTGACCTTGAGGGACTCCTTCTCGCGGAACTTGGCCAGCTTCTCCGGCTGGTCGGGGGAGATGCCGATGACGTCGTAGCCGGCGCCGGCCAGGAGTTCCAGGTTGTCGGTGAAGTCGCAGGCCTGCTTGGTGCAGCCGGGGGTCAGGGCGGCCGGGTAGAAGTAGACGATGACCTTGCGGCCCTTGTGGTCCGCCAGGGACACCTCGTTGCCGTCGGCGTCGGGGAGGGTGAAGGTGGGGGCCACGTCCCCCGGCTGGAGTCGCTCGCTCATCGGGCCAGCGTAACCGGGGGGCCTTGCGGTGCGGGGCGAGGAGAAGCTGACAGACTGTCCAGAACAGCATCAGGAGACTTCGGAGGCCGTACGGTGGCGGACACGTCGGACACCAGAACCCCGGCGCAGATCGAGGCGGACATCAAGCGCCGCCGTGACGTGCTGGCCGAGACGCTCGACGAGATCGGGGTGCGGGTGCATCCGCGGACGATCGCCGGGGACGTCAAGGCGAAGGTCGTCGCCAACGTCGACCACACGGTCGGCCGGGCGTATGTGCAGGTCAACCGGATGGTGAGCGAGGTCCGGGCGCAGTTCGTGGATGACGAGGGCGAGCTGCGGGCGGAGCGGGTCGTGCCGGTGGCGCTGCTTGCCGTGGGTGTGGTGGGGCTGCTCACCGTGCGTTCGCGGCGGCGCAAGGGCTGACCCGGGCGGACATGGGCGTGGCGAGGACAGGTAGGTTCGAGGCGTGAGCGCCAGGAGAGACGTGCGGAACAGCACCCATCACGACAAGCTGCCGATCCGGATGTTGCACGACCGGGTTCTGGTGCGGCAGGAGGCCGGTGAGGGTGAGCGTCGGTCGGGGGGCGGCATCCTGATTCCCGCGACCGCCGCGGTGGGGCGGCGGCTGGCCTGGGCCGAGGTGGTCGCGGTCGGGCAGAACGTGCGGACCGTGGAGCCCGGTGACCGGGTGCTGTTCGATCCGGAGGACCGGGCGGAGGTCGAGGTGCGGGGCGTGGCGTATGTGCTGATGCGTGAGCGTGATCTGCATGCGGTGGCCGCGGACCGGTTCGAGGGGTCGGAGGATTCCACGGGGTTGTATCTCTGAGGGCTGGGCCGTCTCTGAGAGTCTGAGGGCTGGGCCGCAGACGGCTTGGCTTGGGATCGATGCTGTGGAGGGGCTGGTGACTGTTGTCACCAGCCCCTTTGTCGTTTCTTTGCTATGTTCGAAGGAGCCCGACGAGACGCGCCGTACCGGGACGCAGGCAAAGACGACGCACCCGATGGAAGTGGTCGTTCGTCTCGGAGGTGCCTGTCATGGCCTGGGTTCTGCTTGTCGTCGCCGGTCTGCTTGAGGTGGGCTGGTCGATCGGGATGAAGTACACCGACGGGTTCACCCGGCTCGTGCCCAGTGTGCTGACGGGTGCCGGGATCGTCGCGAGCATGGTGCTGCTGTCGTACGCCGCCAGGTCGCTCCCCATCGGTACGGCCTATGGCGTGTGGGTGGGGATCGGTGCGGCGGGGGCGGCGGTGCTCGGCATGGTGGTGCTGGGTGAGCCGGTCACCGCCGCCCGGGTGTTCTTCGTGTGTCTGCTGCTGGTCGCCGTGGTGGGGCTGAAGGCGACCGGTGGTCACTGACGTCGGGGGCTGAGCTGCTGGCCTCCTGTGGTGGTGCCGGTGGTGCCGCCGGTGTCGGTGGTTCCGCCCGCGGGAGTGCCGCCGTCGGCGGCGCCGCCCGGGGTGCCGCCGTCGGTCGTGCCGCCGGTGGTGGTGCCGCCGGCGGGGTCGCCTCCGGTGACGGCTCCGCCGTCGGTGGTGGTGGCGCCGGTGGTGCCGCCGTCGGTCGTGCCGCCCTGGGTGGCGCCGTTGTCCTGGCCGCCGTCGGTGGGCGTGGAGCCGCCGGTGGTGGTGCCGGTGGTGGTGCCGCCGTTGTCCTGGCCGCCGTCGGTGGCGGGTGTGCTCGGGGCGAGGGTGCCCGGTGCCTGGGTCTCGGCGCCTTGCTGGAGTTCGAGGTCGAAGGCGGTGACCGGCTTGCCGCGCAGCGCGTCCTGTGTGTACTGCGCCCAGATCTGGGTGGGTGCGCCGCCGCCGTTGATGCGGGCCAGGCCGGTCACGCCGTACAGCGACTTGTGGCCGGCGGTCACCGGGTCCTGGCCCATCACGGAGACGACGGTGGCGAGTTCGGGGGTGTAGCCCGCGAACCAGGCGGCGGTGTCCTCCTCGGCGGTGCCGGTCTTGCCGGCGGCGGGGCGGCCTGCGGCCTGTGCGGCGGTCGCGGTGCCGTTGTCGACGACGCTGCGCAGGATGGAGGTCGTGGTGTCGGCGGCCTCGCGGCTGACGGCCTGTTCGGTCTGCCGTTCGGGCAGCTGTACTTCCTCGGTGCCTTCCTTGCTGATCTTCTCGATCATGGTGTACGTGCCGTGCCTGCCGTGGTTGGCGAGGGTGGCGTACGCCTCGGCCATGTCGAGGACGCTGGCGGTGGCGGTGCCGAGGGCGATGGACGGGTAGGGCTGGAGGTCCTTGGTGTCCTTGGGGATGCCGAGGTCGACGGCGGTCTGCTTGACCTTGTCGGGGCCGACATCGACGGCCATCTGCGCGTACACCGCGTTGACGGACAGGTCGGTGGCCTTGCGGACGGTGATGTCGCCGTAGGACTTGGAGTCCTCGTTCTCGGGGGCGTACGGGCCGCCGCTCCAGCCTTGTACGGGGCGCTTGTTGGTGCCGTCGTAGTAGGTGTTGGGCGAGATGGCCTGGCCGTCCTGCGTGGTGGAGCTGTTCTCGACCGCGGAGGTGAACACGAAGGGCTTGAAGGTGGAGCCGACCTGGAAGTCACCGCGGGTGGCGCCGTTGGTGTACTGCTTCACGTAGTCGATGCCGCCGTACATGGCGACGATCTTGCCGGTCCTGGGGTCGACGGAGGCGCCGCCGGCGCGGACGTAGCTGTCGACCTTGCGGGTCTTCGGGTCCAGCTTGGACATGAGCTGGTCGTCGACGGCCTTGACGAAGGCGTCCTGGCGGCTCTTCTGGATGGTGGTGGTGATGCGGTAACCGCCGCCCTCCAGTTCCTCCTTGGTGAGGATGTCGTTCTCGGTGAGGTAGTCCTTGACGGCCTCGACCAGGTAGCCGCGCTGGCCGGACAGGCCGGTGGAGAGGGTCTGCTGCTTGGGCATCGGGAACGTCATGCCGGCGCGCTCGGACGGGCTGAGCCAGCCCTTCTTGATCATGCCGTCCAGGACGTAGTTCCAGCGGGCGACGGCGGCGGGCTTGTTCTCGGGGTGGGCGACGACGTCGTACTCGCTGGGCGCGTTGACGAGCGCGGCGAGGTAGGCGGCGCGGGCCGGGTCGAGGTCGACGGCGTCCTTGCCGTAGTAGGCCTGGGCGGCGGCCTGGATGCCGTAGGCGTTGCGGCCGAAGTAGCTGGTGTTGAGGTAGCCCTCGAGGATCTCGTCCTTGGACTTGTTGCGGTCCAGCTTGATCGAGATGAAGAATTCCTTGGCCTTGCGGGTGACGGTCTGCTCCTGGCCCAGGTAGTAGTTCTTCACGTACTGCTGGGTGATGGTGGAGCCGGACTGTGTGCCCTTGCCGGTGGCCGTGTTCCAGGCGGCGCGGAGCATCGCCTGGGGGTCGATGGCGGGCTCGGTGTAGAAGTCGCGGTCCTCGGCGGCCAGTACGGCGTGCTGGGCGTCCTCGGAGACCTGGGCGAGGGGGACGCTCTCGCGGTTGATCTTTCCGTCGCGGGCGAGCTGGGAGCCGTCGGCGTAGAGGTAGACGTTGCCCTGCTTGGTGGCCATGGCGTTGGCGGCCGGGATCTTCACGAGGGAGTACCCGAGGAAGAAGAGGCCGATGAGGAGCAGGAGGCCGAGGGTGAAGGTGGCGAGCACCATGCGCCAGGTGGGGATGATCCGCCGCCAGCCGGTGCGCTTGGGACGCTTGGGGCGCTTGGGCTGGTTGCCGTTGCCCCCGCTTCCGCCGCCGTCTCCGCCGCCGTTGCCGTTGCTGTTGCCGCCGCCGCTGCCGCTGCCCGTGGGGGTGGCGGTGGGGCCTGTGGGGGCGCCGGTGGCGTGGGACGAGAAGGCGTTGGGGGGTGTGGGCGTGTTGGGCGTGCCCGAGGTGTTGCGGGTGCCGGGTGCGTGGGGCGAGGGGATCTTGGGGGCGGCCGGGGCTGCGGGACCGGCGGGGGCCGCCGAGGCGGCGCCGGCGACTCCGGCGACCCCGGCGACACCGGCAGCCGCCGATTCCTTGGACGCCTGGGCCGCACCGCCTGCCAGACCGGCGCGGGCAGCCTTGGCCGCGGCACCGGCGGAGGCACCGGCGCTGGCACCGGCATCAGCACCGGTCGCCTGAGTCGGCTCTCCCTTGCGAGGGGCGCTCACCCGGCGGAGGACCTGGGTGCTCTCCGAGGACGGGGACGCACCGGAGGGCTGCTGCTTCTCCGTGCCGGCGGTTCCCGTACCAGTGCTTTCCGTACCAGTGCTCTCCGTACCGGCGCTTGCCGTGTCGGAGCGCCCGGCGCGGGCGGCCTGCGCGGCGCGGCGGGCCTGGTCGAGGCGGCCGGTGCGGTCCGGTGCCGGGACGGAGGGGCTCTGGCCGGTGCGGGACGCCCGCTCGGCCGAGGATGCCTCCGCCGGCTCCTTCGCCTGCGCGGACTCCCTCGGCTTCGCCGATTCCCTCGGCCGCTCGGACTCCCTCGGCTTCGCCGATTCCCTCGGCTGCTCAGATTCCTTCGGCTCCTCAGACCCCTTCGGCCCCTCGGATTCCTTCGACTGCTCGGACTCCCTCGGCTTCGTCGGCTCCCCGGCCTCGCGTTCCTTGCCGGACTCGTTCACTGCGACCGCGCGCTCGGCCGGCTCGGCCTTCTCCGGGGTCTGCTCGGTGACCGGCGTGTCGCGGGGGCTCGGCTCTGCGGGTCCCTCAGCCGGCAGCGGTCGTCTCGGCGCCCCGCCCTCGTTCGGCTGCTGCGGCTGCGGCTCGTCGCTCATGTCGTGCACGGACTCCTGTTTTCGCGTCGTACATTCCCGTACGCCTCGTACGCGTTCTGCGCCCCCGGTTTGAAGACTCTCGCACCTCGCGATCCGTTCCCGGATTCCGGCACGCGTCCGGCGCGGATAATGCGTGGCCGGGCGCCGGTCCTCCGGACTAAGCTCCTGCGCTTCGGTGTCGAGTGGTCCTGGGAGGTGGACTGACGTGGGCGCTGGACGGTTGTACGTGGCCGTCGCGGCGGGGGGATTCAGACGGTACGCGACGTATCGGGCCGCCACTGCGGCAGGGGTGTTCACCAACACGGTCTTCGGGCTGATTCTCGTCTTCACCTACCGCGCGTTGTGGGACGAGCGGCCTCACCTGGGCGGGTACGACGAGGCCCAGGCCGTCACCTATGTGTGGCTGGGGCAGGCGTTCTTGTCGACGCTCGCGCTCGGTGGCGGGGGTGTCGAGGACGAGTTGATGGAACGCATCCGTACGGGGGACGTGGCGATCGATCTGTACCGGCCCGCCGATCTGCAGTTGTGGTGGCTGGCGGCGGATCTGGGCCGGGCGTTCTTCCAGTTGCTGGGGCGGGGTGTGATCCCGTTCGTGTTCGGGGCGTTGTTCTTCCCGGCGTATCTGCCGGCGGACGTGGGCACCTGGGTGGCGTTCGCGGTGGCCGTGCTGCTGGCGATGCTGGTGGGGTTCGGGATCCGGTACCTGGTGGCGCTGAGCGCGTTCTGGCTGCTGGACGGCACGGGGATGGCGCAGATGGTGTGGCTGGCCGGGTACTTCTGCTCGGGGATGCTGCTGCCGCTGAACGTGTTCCCGGGTTCGCTCGGCGAGGTCGTACGGGCGCTGCCGTGGTCGTCTCTGCTCCAGGCGCCGGCGGATGTGCTGCTGGGGCACGCGGATCCGCTGGGGACGTATCTGTTCCAGGGGGCGTGGGCGGTGGCGCTGCTGGGGCTGGGGCGGCTGGTGCAGTCGTCGGCGACGCGGCGGGTGGTGGTCCAGGGTGGCTGACACTGGCGGTTCCGGCGGCGGGTTCGGCGGTTCCGGCGGCGGCTTCGGCGGTTCCCGCAGCGGCTTCGGCGGTTCCGGCGGCGCGGGGGCGCGGATCCTGGAGGGGGCGCGGGCGTACCTGCTGATCGCCGGGATGTGGACGCGGTCGACGATGGCCTATCGCGCGTCCTTCGTGATGACCACGCTCGGGAACTTCACGGCGACCTTCCTGGACTTCGTCACGATCATGCTGATGTTCTCCCGGGTGGACGCCCTGGGCGGCTACTCGCTGCCGGAGGTGGCGTTCCTGTACGGGCTGTCCGCGTCCTCGTTCGGGCTGGCCGATCTGGTGATCGGGTCGATGGACCGGCTGGGGCGGCGGGTGCGGGACGGCACGCTGGACACGCTGCTGGTGCGGCCGGCGCCGGTGCTGGCGCAGGTGGCGGCGGACCGGTTCGCGCTGCGGCGGCTGGGGCGGGTGACGCAGGGGGCGCTGGTGCTGGGCTGGTCGCTGACCCGGGTGGACATCGACTGGACGGCGGCGAAGGTGCTGCTGATGCCGGTGATGGTGCTGAGCGGGTTCGGGATCTTCTGCGCGGTGTTCGTGGCGGGGGCGGCGTTCCAGTTCGTGGCGCAGGACGCCTCGGAGGTGCAGAACGCGTTCACGTACGGCGGGACGACGCTGTTGCAGTATCCGCCGACGATCTTCGCGAAGGAGCTGGTGCGCGGGGTGACGTTCGTCCTGCCGCTGGCCTTCGTCAACTGGCTGCCCGCCACGTATGTGCTGGGGCGGCCGTATCCGCTGGGGCTGCCCGGGTGGGTGGCGTTCACGTCTCCGCTGGTGGCGGTGGCGTGCTGCGCGCTGGCGGGGCTGGCCTGGCGGGTGGGCCTTCGTTCGTATCGGAGCACAGGGAGTTAGCGCGGTGCCGGACAGCGACTTCAACGGCGGTGACGTCGATGGCAGTGACTTCAATGGCGGCGACTTCAGTGGTGGTGACTTCAACGGCAGTGACTTCATTCGTCTCGACGGGGTCGAGAAGGTCTTCGAGGTGCGCAGGAAGACCGGGTTCATGAAGCGGGAGCGGCGTGAGGTGCGGGCGGTGGACTCGCTCTCGTTCTCCGTGGCGCGTGGGGAGATGGTGGGCTACATCGGTCCGAACGGGGCCGGGAAGTCGACGACGATCAAGATGCTGACCGGCATTCTGACGCCGAGCGCGGGGCGGCTGCGGGTGGCGGGGATCGACCCGTCGCGGGAGCGGACGCGGCTGGCGCAGCGGATCGGCGTGGTGTTCGGTCAGCGTACGACGCTGTGGTGGGACCTGCCGCTGATCGACTCGTACCGGCTGGCGCACCGCATGTACCGGATCCCGCAGGCGCGTTACCGGGAGAACCTCGACCGTTGTGTCGAACTGCTGGAGCTGGGCGACCTGTTGGACGTGCCGGTGCGGCAGCTGTCGCTGGGGCAGCGGATGCGCGGGGACATCGCGGCGGCGCTGCTGCACGATCCTGAGGTGCTGTACCTGGATGAGCCGACGATCGGTCTGGACGTGGTGTCGAAGGCCAAGGTGCGGGGGTTTCTGAAGGAGTTGAACGCCGAGCGCGGGACGACGGTGCTGCTGACCACGCACGACCTCCAGGACATCGAGCAGTTGTGCTCGCGGGTGATGGTGATCGACCACGGGCGGCTGGTGTACGACGGCCCGCTGGCCGGGCTGCACGAGGCCGGCGAGGGCGAGCGGACGCTGGTGGTGGACCTGGAGCGGGAACTGCCGCCGATCGAGGTGGAGTTCGCGCGGGTGGTACGGGTGGAGGGGCCCCGGCAGTGGCTGGCGTTCCCGGCGGGGCAGTCGGCGGCGCCGCTCGTGGCTCGGATCGCGGCGGGGTATCCGCTGGTGGACCTGTCGGTGCGGGAGCCGGACATCGAGGCCGTCATCGCGAAGATGTACGCGGAGAAGGCGGTCTCGTAGGCTGCTGCCATGACCGACGACGCAGTCCCGGACGTTCCGGACGTCCCGGCCTCGGCCTCCGCCCCCGTCTCTGCCACCTCTCCCGCCTCTCCCACCTCTCCCTCAACTCCCCCCGTTCCCCTCCCTGATCTGCGCGCCTCCGACGCCGACCGTGAGCGGGTCACCGAGGTGCTGCGGGACGCCCTCGCCGAGGGGCGGCTGGACATGGAGGAGTTCGAGGAGCGGCTGGGGGCGGCGTACAAGGCGCGTACATACGCGGAGTTGGCGCCGCTCACGCGTGATCTGCCGGTGGCGGGGGTGGTGGCGCCGAGTCCGGTGTCGTTCGCCAAGGAGCCGTCGGAGAGCGGGAGTTGGGCGGGCCGGGTCGTGGGCGGGCAGGGTACGTCCACGAGTGCGTTCGCGGTGCTGTCGGGGTTCGAGCGCAAGGGGCGCTGGACGGTGCCGAAGCGGTTCAACTGCTTCGTGTTCTGCGGGGGCGGTGAGATCGATCTGCGGGAGGCGAACTTCGCGGACGGCGAGGTCGAGATCAACTGCGTGGCGGTCATGGGCGGGGTGCAGGTGATTGTGCCGCCGGGCGTCGAGGTCGTCGTGCGGGGCATCGGCATCATGGGCGGCTTCGAGCATCCCGACGAGTCCGGCGAGCCGGGCGCGCCGCGCGTGATCATCGGTGGTTTCGCCTTCTGGGGCGGCGTCGGCGTGGAGCGCAAGCTCACGCGTGAGGCGCGACGGCGGCTGAAGGAGCAGCGCAGGCAGGAGCAGTTGGAGCAGCGGGAGCAGCGACGGGATCAGCGGGAGCGGCGCGGGCTCGGCGGGAGCTGAGCCCGGTGCGGTTGCTGTGGACACTGCCTCACTTGGCGCTGCCGGGCCCCGGGACACCCTGCTCCGTCCCGTCCCGACCGGAGGCCGTCTCAGTGTTCTCTGCACGGGCACTTGCCGGTGCCTCGCACGCCGTGGTGGTTCTCGCCCTGTCCGGCTGTTCCTCCCTCTCGGGGTGCACCGACACGACGGCGGAGCGCGATGAGGCCGGGGTGAGGGTGCAGGTCGAGGACGCGTATGGGCAGCGTCACGGCGTCACCGCCGAGGTCGTCGACTGGAGCCTTGAACCCCATCCGCAGGAGCGTTCCAAAGGTGACCGGGTCCACTTCACCTACCGCTTCGACGGCGCCGGCGAGTATTCCGGACCTGCGATCAGGACATCAAGGACGGTGGCGGAATGCATCCTCCGAAGCCGGCCGGCATGGGGGACCGGCTGTAGGAAGGGGCGCACGACCACTCGGGGCCGCGACCACTCGGGGCCGCGACCACTCGGGGCCGCGACCACTCGGTCGTCCTACGGTGTGCACACCTTCGTCAGTTCGCCCGCCGCGTCGGTGACGGGGCTGACGTCGGGGGTGTTGTCGCCGTTCCTGATGGAGGTGCGGACGTTTTCCACGGCCTTGCTGAGGTCGTCGACGGCCTTGTTGACGTCGGCGTTGTCGGTCCTGTCGCCGATCTTCTTGAGGTCCCGCTGGATGGAGTCGAGGGAGTCGTCGGCCTGCCCGGGGTCGCTCGCGGCGTTCTCCACGGCTTGCTGGAGGTCGGTGACGCTGTCCGCTATCGAGTCGGCGGTCTGTACGCAGTCCAGGGCCTTGTTCACGGCGTCGCAGCCGGTGGTGAGGCCTGCGGTGAGCGCGACGGCGGCAACGGCGGCGGCGATGGCGGTGGTGCGACCTCGGCGTCGGCGTCCACTGGCGGCCATGGGTGGTCCCTAAGAATGTGAGGCGGTCCGGGAGGACCGGGTGTGGCTGATGGGTGGTTGCCCTAGATGGCTCGGAAGGAATGGCCGCCCGGTCCTCCGGGACGCTCCGACCACTGATTGAGAACT
>NZ_JBICZA010000012.1:61788-243730 GCF_043201585.1 Streptomyces sp. NPDC048297 | reverse complement strand
TCGGTCTTGCGTTTCCGACTCTATCAGATCTTTTCTCGACCCGATTTCCTCGGTGCTTTCCAGGTTTCCGCTCTCGCGTTTCCCTTTCCGGCGATTCCGACTCTATCAGATCCTCGCGGTGTCTGATTCCCAGTCAGAGGGGGTTGTCCTCGCGGCTTGCGGGCCGTTCCGACGAGTGAGACTTTAGCGGATTCCCGGCTCCCGAGCTAATCGGGGGCCGCGTCCTTTCGAACACGGATTCCTCATTTCGCAAATGCGCACGCCAAAGCGATCCGACGCATGAACGTCGACGATTGAGTGGGCCTTGCGGAATGGCTGTCCGGGGACCGACCGGGGTCGGTGCTCACGTCGGACAACTCGGAGAACACTACGTATCCGGGTGAGGCGTGTCAACCTCTCCCCTCCAGTTCACTCCAGGGCGTACGGTGGGTTCCATGACTACGCGTACGTGCACCCAGCTTTGGTGGGCCGCCTGACGGCGGCCGTACTCACGTATGCATCCAACGGCCGCCGCTTCGGCGGCCGTTCTCGTATCTCCTCCGGACTCCGGGGGCCGGCCGCAGAAGCGGCGGCTCCGATCAGGAGACGGAGTAGAGATGACACGGGTCTTCAGCGGGATTCAGCCGACCGGGCATCTGACGCTGGGCAACTACCTGGGGGCCATGCGGCGCTGGGTCGAGACCGACCAGCACCGGGCCGACTCCCTGTTCTGCGTCGTGGATCTGCACGCGCTGACCGTGGACCACGATCCGGCGCGGGTGTGCAGGCTCAGCCGGCAGACGGCGACGCTGATGCTGGCCGCCGGGCTCGATCCCGAGGTGTGCACCGTGTTCCTGCAGAGCCATGTCGACGAGCACACGAGACTCTCGTACCTGCTGGAGTGCGTGGCGACCGACGGTGAGATGCGGCGGATGATCCAGTACAAGGAGAAGGCCGCGCGGGAGCAGGCGCGCGGTGGCAGCGTGCGGCTGTCTCTGCTGACGTATCCGGTGCTGATGGCGGCGGACATCATGGCGTACGGCGCGGACGAGGTGCCGGTCGGGGACGACCAGTTCCAGCACGTCGAGCTGGCGCGCGATCTGGCGGTGCGGTTCAACCAGCGGTACGGGCACACGTTCGTCGTGCCGAAGGCGACGCGGCCGGGGGTCGCGGCGCGGGTGATGAACCTGCAGAGCCCGGCGTCGAAGATGGGGAAGTCGGACGCCTCGGGTCTGGGCGTCGTCTATCTCCTCGACGAGCCGGACGTCGTACGCAAGAAGGTCATGCGGGCCGTGACGGACAGCGGCCGGGAGGTCTCGTACGACCGTGAGGGGCGGCCCGGGGTCGCCAATCTGCTGGAGATTCTCGCTGCGTGCACGGACGGGAACCCTGAGTCACTGGCGGACGTTTACCCCTCGTACGGCGCTTTGAAGAAGGACACCGCGGAGGCGGTGGTGGAGGTTCTGAAGCCCGTGCAGGCCAGGCACAGGGAGTTGTGCGCGGATCCCGCGTATGTGGAGGAGGTGCTCCGGGATGGTGCGGAGAAGGCTCGGGCGGTGGCGCGGCCGACCGTCGATACGGCCTATCGGGCGATCGGGCTGCTGCCTGCCGCCCCGGAGCCCGCGCTGAGCGCGGTGCGGTAGGCACGGCGGCGGGCGGTGCGGCAGGCAGTGCGATAGGCGGTGCGTGTCCGGGGGCGGCCGGTGCGTCGTGGGTCGCCCCCGGAGACGAGGGGTCAGTCCTTCTTGTCAGTCTTGCCGGTCTTGTCAGTCCTTCTTGCCGGAGGCCAGCTCGCGGCTGCGGTCGCGGGCGGCTTCGAGGGCGGCGATGAGGGCGGCGCGGACGCCGTGGTTCTCCAGTTCGCGGATGGCGTTGATCGTGGTGCCGGCCGGGGAGGTGACGTTCTCGCGGAGCTTGACGGGGTGCTCGCCGCTGTCGCGGAGCATCACGGCGGCGCCGATGGCGGACTGGACGATGAGGTCGTGGGCCTTGTCGCGGGGCAGGCCGAGCAGGATGCCGGCGTCGGTCATGGCCTCGACCAGGTAGAAGAAGTAGGCCGGGCCGGAGCCGGAGAGTGCGGTGCAGGCGTCCTGCTGGCTCTCCGGGACGCGGAGGGTCTTGCCGACGGCGCCGAAGATCGCCTCGGCATGCGCGACGTGCGCCTCGGTGGCGTGGGTGCCGGCGGAGATGACGGACATGGCCTCGTCGACGAGGGCGGGCGTGTTCGTCATGACACGGACGACCGGGGTGCCCGAGGCGAGGCGCTCCTCGAAGAAGGAGGTGGGGATACCGGCGGCTCCGCTGATGACCAGGCGGTCGGCGGGCACGTGCGGGGCGAGTTCGTCCAGGAGGGTGCCCATGTCCTGCGGCTTGACCGTGAGGATCAGGGTGTCGGCGGTCTTGGCGGCCTCGGTGTTGGTGACCGGGGTGACTCCGTGGCGGGTGCGGAGTTCTTCGGCGCGCTCGGGGCGGCGGGCGGTGACCAGGAGGTCCGCCGGGGCCCAGCCGGCCCGGATCATTCCGCTGAGCAGGGCTTCGCCGATCTTGCCGGTGCCGAGGACTGCGACTTTCTGGCTCATGCGGTTCAGTCTGGCACCGGCGGTGCGGTGGGCGTGTCGGCTGTCCGGTGGGCGGAACGTCCGTCGGCCGGCGGGGTGGGTCCGGGCCGGAGCGTGGTCACCGCGTGCGCCGCCGCAGGGTCGCCGCGCCGAGGACGAGGACCAGGACGGCACAGCCGGCCACGATCAGGGCGTCCTTGACGAAGGTGGCTGTCATGTCGGTGTGGTGGAGGACCTCGTTCATGCCGTCGACGGCGTACGACATGGGGAGGACGTCGGAGATGGCCTTCAGGACGGGGTGCATGTCGGAGCGGGGTGTGAAGAGGCCGCAGAGGAGGAGCTGGGGAAAGATCACGGCGGGCATGAACTGGACCGCCTGGAATTCCGAGGCCGCGAAGGCCGAGACGAAGAGACCGAGGGCCGTGCCGAGGAGGGCGTCGAGGAGGGCGACGAGCAGGAGGAGCCAGGGGGACCCGGTGACGTCGAGGCCGAGGAACCAGACCGAGAGTCCGGTGGCGAGGGCGGACTGGACGATGGCGAGCGCGCCGAAGGCGAGGGCGTAGCCGGCGATGAGATCGGCCTTGCCGAGGGGCATTGCGAGGAGGCGTTCGAGGGTGCCCGAGGTGCGTTCGCGCAGGGTGGCGATGGAGGTGACCAGGAACATCGTGATCAGCGGGAAGATGCCGAGCAGCGAGGCGCCGATGCTGTCGAAGGTGCGCGGGCTGGCGTCGAAGACGTAGCGCAGCAGGATCAGCATCAGGCAGGGGACGAGGATCATCAGCGCGATGGTCCGCGGGTCGTGGCGGAGCTGGCGCAGGACGCGGGCGGCGGTGGCGGTGGTGCGGGAGGCGTTCAGCACGCCGGTGGGCGCGGCGGGGGCTTCGTGCACGGTGGCGGTCGTCGTGGTCGTCGCGCTCATCGGGTCGTCGTCTCCTTGGTGCGGTCCGCGGCGGTGGCTTCGTCCACGAGGCGGAGGAAGGCGGCCTCGACGGTGTCGCTGCCGGTGCGGGTCCGCAGGGCTTCGGGGGTGTCGTCGGCGAGGATCCGGCCCTCGCGCATGAGGAGGAGGCGGTGGCAGCGCTCGGCCTCGTCCATGACGTGGGAGGAGACGAGGAGGGTGGCGCCGCGGGTGGCGGCGATGTCGTGGAAGAGGTTCCACAGGTCGCGGCGCAGGACGGGGTCGAGGCCGACGGTCGGCTCGTCGAGGACGAGGAGTTCGGGCGTGCCGAGGAGGGCGACGGCGAGGGAGACGCGGCTTCGCTGGCCGCCGGAGAGGTTGCCGGCGAGCGCGTCGGCGTGGCTGGTGAGGTCGACGTCGGCGATGGCCTGGGTGGCGTGCTGGTGGCGGCGTTCGCCGGCGGCCCGTCCGGGGTCGAGGATCGCGGCGAAGTACTCGAGGTTCTGGCGGACGGTCAGGTCGTCGTAGACGGAGGGGGCTTGGGTGACGTAGCCGATGCGGCTGCGCAGGGTGGGGTGGCCGGCGGGGCGGCCGAGGACGTCGAGGGTGCCGGTGACCTTGGCCTGGGTGCCGACGACGGAGCGCATCAGTGTGGACTTGCCGCAGCCGGAGGGGCCGAGCAGGCCGGTGATCTGGCCGCGCGGGACGGTGAATCGGAGGTCGTGGAGGACGGTGTGGGGGCCGCGGACGACGGTGAGGTCCTCCGCGTGGACGGCGGTGAGGTTCTCCGCGTGGACGGCGGTGAGGTTCTCCGCGTGGTCGGCGTCCGGAGCCGGTGGGCGGGACGGCTCGGGCACATAATTCATCATGCGATGAATAATCGTCCCGGGGGTCGTCGCCGTCAAGTGGCGGCGGTCGCTGTGCCGTACACGAGAACGGCGGCCCGGGTGGGAACCGGGCCGCCGCTGTCGGGGGTGGGCTGTGGGGGTGGGGCGAGGGTTGGAGGGTGGGGGTGCAGGTGCGGGTGCGGGTGCGTGCGGGATCAGGGGTTGGTCGCCACGAGCAGCAGCACGTCGTACGTCTCCTCGACGAAGCCGTCCGGGAAGGCCCGCGTCAGATGGCCGCGCTCCTGCTCCAGGAAGGCGGTCCGTCGCTCCTCGGGAGTGACGAGGAGGAAGGAGTGGCTGCCGACGTTGGCGAGGTGGGTGTCGATCGGGACGCGACGGCTCCAGCGGACCTCGCCGCTGGTGAAGCGGAGCCGACCGCTGGGGTCGGCGTGCTCGGTGTGGGCGGTGTGCTCGGCGTCCTTGCGCCGTTCGGCGGCGAAGCCGAGGCCGAAGAAGCGGCCCGCACGCGCCTGGGCGTCGGCAATCCACTCGACGTCGCGGGGAGTGGTGTTCCACCACAGCGCCAGCGCGCCGCCCGGCCGCAGCACCCGCAGCGCCTCCGGTACCGACCGCGCCGGGTCGGTCCAGTGCCAGGCCTGGGCGTAGGTGAGGAAGTCCGCGCTGTCGTCGGCCAGGGGCAGGGCGTTGCCGTTGCCGTGGACGAGCGGGATGTGCGGCAGCGCGCGGCGGAACTCGGCCGCCATGCCCTCGCCGGGCTCGACCGCGAGAACCTCGGCGCCACGCTCGTGCAGCAGGGCGGTGGCGATACCGGTGCCCGCGCCGACGTCCACGACCCGGGCGCCGGCGAGGGGACGCCCGGACAGTTCCTCGACGGCGTCGAAGAGGGCGGGCGGGTAGGCGGGGCGGTTCGCGGCGTACTGGGCCGCGGCGGCGTTGAAGGAGTGGGCGCGGAGAGAGTGCGGTGGCTGGGGGTCCTCGGAGTGGCCGGAATGCTCAGGTGCGGCTGGCGATACGGTCATGAGCCCATGGTGCGCCGGGGCGGCGGCGGGGACGAGCGGGTTTTTGATCTCTTTGGGCGCGATCCGTGGCTCGCGGGCGGTGTGTTCGCGGGCAGCCTCTGTCGTCGCGGTGGCGACGGTACGGTGAGCCGGTCGGTCCTTGATCCGGTGGGCGGGGTGCCCGCTCGGGCGGTGACGGAGGGGCAGGGGCATGAGCGAGCGGGGCGGGGACGCGGTGGTCGTGGTTCCGGTCGGCCGATTGGTCGGGGGGCGTGCCGAGGTGCGGGACGACGAGTGGGGCGCGGTCCACGCGGTCATCCGCGTCGACGGTGAGCGGTTCACGGCGGACGCGCTGGCCGGTCTTGACGACTTCTCCCATCTGGAGGTGGTCTACCACTTCGACCGGGTGCCGGAGGAGAAGATCGAGACGGGGGCCCGGCATCCGCGCGGCAACACGACTGGCCGCTGGTCGGCGTCTTCGCCCAGCGCGGCAAGAACCGGCCCAACCGTCTCGGCGTCTCCCGTTGCCGCGTGCTCAGGGTGGACGGCCTCGACATCCACGTGGCGGGACTCGACGCGGTGGACGGCACACCGGTGCTGGACATCAAGCCGTACATGACCGAGTTCGGCCCGCAGGGCGGCGAGACCCGCCAGCCGGAATGGTCGACGGAGCTTATGCGCAGCTACTACTGACCGACCGACCCCACATACGGGCGCACGCCGGCCAGCCGGCCGGGACCTGCATCGGGCAGGACCGGTGCCGGGCAGGACCTGTGCCGGGCAGCCCGGAACAGGAGGGCCGGAGTCGCGCCCGCCCGTCCCCGGACCCGGCCTGGCCTGGGCCGATGTCGTGCGCCCCAGGCCCGGCCCTCCGGATCAACGCCCGGCAACCCGAACCAACGGCCGGCATTCCAGAACCACACCCGGTCATCCGGACCCATGGCAGGCGACCCGAACCGGTGTCCGGCAGCCCAGACCCACACCCGGCGATTCCAAGGCCCACGCCCGGAGTTCCAAATCCACGGCCGGCATCCCGGATCCACGGCCGGCATCCCAGATCCACACCCGCTCATCCGGACCCACGGCAGGCGACCCGAACCCGTGCCCAGCGACCCGGGCCCACGCCCGGCGTCCAAGGCTCGCACCCGGTCATCCGGACCCATGCCCTGCGCCCGAACCCACAGGCCGGCATCCCAGACCCACACCCTGACCTCCGGGTCCACGCCCGGAAGCTCGAACTCACGCCCAGTTGCCCAGATCCCCGCCCGGCGGCGACGACCCACGCCGGGGGTCCCGGCCCTACCGGCCTACCGACGCCCCGGACCTACCCGGGCCCAAGCCCAAGTCCCACCCGGCCCAAGGCCACCGAGCTACTGGGCTACCGGGCTACCGGGCTACCGGGCTACCGGGCTACCGGTTCCGTTTTCTCTTTGAGGGGTTGCCCGTGCGGCGGGAAGTGCGGCGGGCGAATTCCTCGCGGGCGGTTTCGTATTCGGTGCGGTGGAGTTTCTCGCCAGGGGCCTCGGTGAGGGAGCGGAAGAAGTAGGCGAGGAGGGAGCCGATGAAGCCGATGGCGAGGAGGCCGCGCAGGGAGGCCTGGCGTTCGGGGTCGTGGCGCTTGGCGAAGCCTTCCCAGGTGTTGCGGAAGGCGAGCGCGCTGCAGATCGCGAACATGGCGACGATCAGCACGCTCACGAGGGAACCGGTGCCGGCGATCTGGAGGCCGTCGTAGGCGAAGCGCAGGATCAGGCAGGAGGCGACGGCCGCGGCGAGGGAGCCGACGGCGACGCCGGCGCGGCGGGCCGGGTAGCCGTTGTCGTGGTTCACCCAGGTGGTGCCGAAGAAGCGGAGGGGCTCGGGGCGGGGGCCGCCGCCCGGGGAGCCCGCCGAGGTGTCCGGGGTGCCGGTTTCGTCGCTCACGGGACGATTATGGCGCCGGTCGGCGGCGGGCTCCTCGTGGGGTCGCCCGCGAGGGTCAGCCGCAGCGCGCGGCGATGTAGCCGTCGCTGCCCGTCTGGACGTAGGCGTCGGCGACGTACTCGCCGTTGTTGATGTTGTCCCAGATCTTCGACGTGCCGTACGGGCCCGTCACGGTGGTGCCCGGTGCCTGGCAGTAGATCGGGACCTTGGCGCCGTAGGGCAGGAGGCGGACGATGTTGTAGGAGGTGCCGGGGCCGCTGCGGACGTTCAGGCGGACGCCGGGGGCCACGTCGTAGTAGCGCGTGCCCGGTACCCCGCCCGTCGCCTGCGCCGCGGCGGTGCTCACCGGTTCCGCGACCTCTTCGACCCCTGCGGCCTCCTCGGCCTCCGCGGCCACTGCGGCCACTGCGGCCACTGCGGCCACTGCGGCCACTGCGGCCACTGCGGCCTCCGCGGCATTCTCTGCGACTCGCTCGACGGACATGACGTGTCTCCCCCTGACGGCCCCTCGGTTGGTCGGGGCCTCGTCGCTTCCCCTGGATCCGAGTCGCGGAACACGTGTGCGCGACTCGCACGCGGAGGTTAGCAAGCCGCCTCTGTCCTGTACGAGTCATCGACTAGGCTCCGTGCGTCGCGCGCGCGGTCGAACAGCACGGGGGTTGGTTCATGGCGCCACAGCGCAACACCGGAGCGGGCGCGGAAGCGGAACTTCCCGAGTACGCCGGTCACTACCGTCTTGAGTCATGCCTGGGTTCGGGCGGCATGGGCGTGGTCCAACTGGCGCGCAGCCCTTCGGGGATGAAGCTCGCGGTGAAGGTCGTACACGCGGAGTTCGCCCGGGATCCCGAGTTCCGGGGCCGTTTCCGGCAGGAGGTGGCGGCCGCGCGGCGGGTGAGCGGTGCCTTCACGGCGCCGGTCGTGGATGCCGATCCGGAGGCCGAACGGCCGTGGATGGCCACGCTGTTCATTCCCGGTCCGACGCTCTCCGAGCAGGTGAAGCGGAACGGGCCCATGTCCGCCGGGCAGTTGCGCCGGTTGATGGCGGGGCTCGCCGAGGCGTTGCGCGACATCCACCGGGTGGGTGTGGTGCACCGGGATCTCAAGCCGAGCAACGTGCTGCTGGCGGAGGACGGGCCGAAGGTCATCGACTTCGGCATCTCCCGGCCCAAGGACAGTGAACTGCGGACCGAGACGGGCAAGTTGATCGGCACTCCGCCCTTCATGGCCCCGGAGCAGTTCCGGCGGCCACGGGAGGTGGGGCCGGCGGCGGACGTGTTCGCGCTGGGTTCGGTGCTGGTGCACGCGGCGACCGGCCGCGGGCCGTTCGACTCGGACAGTCCGTACGTCGTCGCCTATCAGGTGGTGCACGACGAGCCGGATCTGACCGGGGTGCCGGAGAGTCTGGCGCCGCTGGTGCTGCGCTGTCTGGCCAAGGATCCCGATCAGCGGCCGACTCCGGACGAACTGATGCGCGAACTGCGGTCGGTGGCGGCCTCGTACGACACGCAGGCGTTCATACCGGCGCAGCGCAAAGCCCAGCCGGCCGACCCGGAACCCCGTGCGGAGAGCGACGACCCGGGACCCCGTGCGGAGGACGACGACCCGAAGTCCCGAGCCCCGAGGTCCCGAGCCTCGAAGTCCCGCGACCCGCAGTCCCGTACCCCGGGCTCCCGAGCCCTGGGCTCCCGCGCCCTGCGCGCCCGTTCCGGAGAGTCCGCGCCCGCGAAGCGCGAGCGTGTGCGCAGGAAGGCGGTGCTGGGTGCCGGCGCGCTCGGCCTCGGCCTCGTCGGCGTGCTGGCGGCGGTGCAGTTCGCCGGTGACGGCCCCGCGCCCGCGTCGTCCCGTGCGTCGACGCCCCGGGCCGACGGGCCCTGGGCCGTGAAGGCCGCGCCCGGGGGCAGCGGAATGCCGCAGTGCTCGTACGGGGGCGGGCAGTTGCTGTGCGCGCGGTCGGGCGTGGTGTACGCGCTGTCACCCACCGACGGCTCGCAGCTGTGGCGGCACTCGGCGGCCGTGCAGGACATGAGCGGGGCGCCGGTTCTCGCGGGCGGCCTCGTGCAGCCGCACACCGGCGGAGGCGCCCGGCTGTCGGCGCTGCGGCCGGCCTCCGGCGAGGAGGTCTGGAGCCACGCGGTGCCGGCGGGCACGCAGGTCCGGTACGTCGGCGGTACGGCCCTGCTCACGGGCGCCGACGGAACCGTCACCGCGCTGGACGCCGCCTCGGGCAGCACCCGGTGGAGCCATCCGGTCGGCGGGCTCGTCGCACCGTCCTTCACCTCCTTCCCGGGCGACCCGCTGGCCTACGCGACCAACACCTCGGGCGACGGGTCGCGGACGCTCGTGACCGCGGTGGACCCGGAGACGGGGCTGGTGCGGTGGCAGGAGTGGCTGAGCGGGACCCTCAGGCCCGTCGGTTCCGCGGGCGGTGCCGTCGTCCTCCTCTCCGTCGACCAGGTCTACGGCACGGCGAGGGCGGTCGTCCGTTTCACCCCTGGGACCGGGGTCACGCACCGGGTGGACCTCCCGGTGGCCCTGGACGGCGCCCAGGCCGCCGTGCGCGGGGACACCGTCTACCTGCTGGCCGCCGGGGGCCTGCTGCAGGCCGTGGACATGGCGGACCTGCGGCTCACGTGGCGTCTGGAGACGTCGGTGAGCCGTGGTTCGCCGCCCGTCGCGGACGGCCGGCACGTGTACTTCACCGCGAGCGACGGACGGCTCCTCGCCGTCGACGCGCACGACGGGACGCTCGTCGGGCAGACCCGGGCACGTCTGGGCGCGCGGGCCACCCGGGTGATGGGAGCGCCGCCCGCGCCGCTGCTCGGCGACGGCCGCGTCTACGCCACCGCCCCCGACGGCACCGTCTTCGCCGTGAACGGACGTGACCCCGCAGCCTGGTGACATGCGAAGGGGCCGCCTCCGGACGGAGACGGCCCCTGGAGGTCGCCGGCAGCGGGCAGGCGTACCCGAGTGGGTGCGTACCTGGGTGCGTACCCGCAGGTGTGTACCCGCAGGTGTGTACCCGCAGGTGTGTACCCGCGAGTGCGGGCGGTCAGCCCAGCTTGGTCACGTCGCGGACGGCGCCCTTGTCCGCGCTGGTCGCCATCGCCGCGTAGGCCCGCAGCGCCGCCGTCACCTTGCGCTCGCGGTTCTTCGGCGCGTACACGCCGCCCAGGGCCTGCTCGCGGCGGGCCAGTTCGGCGTCGTCGACGAGGAGTTCGACGGCGCGGCCGGGGATGTCGATGCGGATGCGGTCGCCGTCCTGGACCAGGGCGATGGTGCCGCCGGAGGCCGCCTCGGGGGAGGCGTGCCCGATGGAGAGGCCGGAGGTGCCGCCGGAGAAGCGGCCGTCGGTGATCAGGGCGCAGGTCTTGCCGAGGCCGCGGCCCTTCAGATACGAGGTCGGGTAGAGCATCTCCTGCATGCCGGGGCCGCCCTTGGGGCCCTCGTAGCGGATGACGACGACGTCGCCGTCCTTGACCTCCTGGGTGAGGATCCGCCGGACGGCCTCCTCCTGGGACTCGCAGACGACCGCCGGGCCCTCGAAGGTCCAGATGGACTCGTCGACGCCGGCCGTCTTCACCACGCAGCCGTCGACGGCCAGGTTGCCCTTGAGGACCGCGAGGCCGCCGTCCTTGGAGTAGGCGTGCTCGGCGGAGCGGATGCAGCCGCCCTCGGCGTCGTCGTCCAGGGTGTCCCAGCGCTCGGACTGGGAGAAGGCTTCGGCGGAGCGGACGCAGCCCGGGGCCGCGTGCCACAGCTCGACGGCCTCCGAGGACGGGGAGCCGCCGCGCACGTCCCAGGTCTTCAGCCAGTCGGAGAGGGAGGGGCTGTGGACGGCGTGCACGTCCTCGTTCAGCAGGCCCGCGCGGTGCAGTTCGCCGAGGAGGGCGGGGATGCCGCCGGCGCGGTGCACGTCCTCCATGTAGTAGGTGCGGTTCTTCGCGACGTTCGGCGCCACCTTGGCGAGGCAGGGCACGCGGCGCGAGACGGCGTCGATCTCCTCCAGGCCGAACGGGACGCCGGCCTCCTGGGCGGCGGCCAGCAGGTGCAGGATCGTGTTGGTGGAGCCGCCCATGGCGATGTCGAGCGCCATCGCGTTCTCGAAGGCCTGGAAGGTGGCGATGTTGAGCGGGAGGGCGGACTCGTCGTCCTGCTCGTAGTAGCGGCGGGTGAGGTCCATGACCGTGCGGGCCGCGTCCTCGTACAGGGCCTTGCGGGCCGTGTGCGTGGCGAGGACGGAGCCGTTGCCGGGCAGGGAGAGGCCGATGGCCTCGGTCAGGCAGTTCATCGAGTTGGCGGTGAACATGCCGGAACAGCTGCCGCAGGTCGGGCAGGCGTTCTCCTCGATACGGGCGATGTCCTCGTCGGAGATCTTGTCGTTGACGGCGTCGGAGATCGCGTCGACCAGGTCGAGGGTGCGGACCGTGCCGTCGACCAGCGTGGCCCGGCCGGACTCCATCGGGCCGCCGGAGACGAAGACGGTGGGGATGTTGAGGCGCAGTGCGGCCATCAGCATGCCCGGGGTGATCTTGTCGCAGTTGGAGATGCAGACCAGGGCGTCGGCGCAGTGGGCCTCGACCATGTACTCCACCGAGTCCGCGATCAGGTCGCGGGAGGGCAGGGAGTACAGCATGCCGCCGTGGCCCATGGCGATGCCGTCGTCGACCGCGATCGTGTTGAACTCGCGCGGGATGCCGCCGGCCTCCTTGATCGCCTCGCTGACGATGCGGCCGACCGGCTGGAGGTGGGTGTGGCCCGGCACGAACTCGGTGAAGGAGTTGGCGACCGCGATGATCGGCTTCCGGCCGATGTCCGCGCCCGGTACACCGGAGGCGCGCATAAGGGCGCGGGCGCCCGCCATGTTGCGGCCGTGGGTGACTGTGCGGGACCTCAGCTCGGGCATCGTCGCTCGCTCCTTCAGTGACTGCGATCAGAGACTGCGATCAGAGACTTCTGACTGTTGTCGAGCGTACGCCGGTCATCCAGGTGTCGGGACGCTGTGTCCGAAATGCGGGACGGGTGTCTCGCGGGAAGGGCCGGGAGAGGGGGTGGGCGGGAAAGTGGGGTCGGGCGTCAGTCGCCCGTCAGATGCCCCTGCACCACCGGCGCCACCCGCGCGATGATCTGCTCCAGGTCCGCCGATGCCAGCGGCTCCAGCTTGATCACGTAACGCATCATCGCCGTACCCACGATCTGCGCGGCGGCCAGCTCGGCCCGCAGTTCCGCGTCCGGCAGGTCCACCTGGGCGGCGATCCGGCGCAGCAGCTGGGTGGCGACGAGGCGGCGGAAGACGGCGGCGGCCGTCTCGTTGTTCACCGCGGACCGCAGGATCGCGAGGAGGGGCGCACGGGTCGTGGGGTTCTCCCAGACGCCGAAGACGAAGCGGGTCAGCCGCTCCCCCACCGCGTCCATCGGCCCCTCGGCCACCGCCCCGGGCGCGTCGAGCGCGGGCGCGAAGGCGACCGCGATGGCCGCCTCGAAGATCTGTTCCTTGGTGCCGAAGTAGTGGTGGACGAGCGCCGAGTCGACGCCGGCGGACTTGGCGATGCCGCGTACGGACGTCTTCTCGTAGCCGCGCTCGGAGAACTCCTCGCGGGCCGCGGCGAGGATGCGGTCGCGGGTGTCGGCGGACTCGGTGCGCGGGGGCCGGCCCCGTCGGCGTGCCGTGGCCCCGGTCATCGGCGGGGCACCTCCACCGCGGACGCCAGGTGCTTGCGGGTGAACTCGAGGGCCTCGGCGAGGTCGGCCTCGCGCTCGGCACTCGCCATGGCCCGCCGGGTGTTGACCTCGATGACGACATGGCCGTCGAAGCCGGTGAGCGCGAGCCGCTCCAGCACCTCGGCGCAGGGCTGGGTGCCGCGCCCCGGGACCAGGTGCTCGTCCTTGGCGGAGCCCCGGCCGTCGGCGAGGTGGACGTGGCCGAGGCGGTCGCCCATGCGGTCAATCATGTCCATGGCGTCCGTACGGGCGGTCGCCGCGTGGCTCAGGTCGATCGTGAAGTGCCGGTAGTCGTCCTTGGTGACGTCCCACTCGGGCGCGTAGGCGAGCATCTCGCGGTCGCGGTAGCGCCAGGGGTACATGTTCTCGACGGCGAACCGTACGTCGGTCTCGTTCGCCATCCGCCACATCCCGTCCACGAAGTCGCGGGCGTACTGGCGCTGCCAGCGGAAGGGCGGGTGGACGACGACGGTCGAGGCGCCCAGCTTCTCGGCGGCGGCCTGGGCGCGCTGGAGCTTGACCCAGGGGTCGGTGGACCACACCCGCTGCGTGATCAGCAGACAGGGGGCGTGGACGGCGAGGATCGGGACGCCGTGGTAGTCGGACAGGCGGCGCAGGGCCTCGACGTCCTGGCTGACGGGGTCGGTCCACACCATGACCTCGACGCCGTCGTAGCCGAGGCGCGCCGCGATCTCGAACGCCGTCGCCGTCGACTCCGGGTACACGGAGGCGGTCGACAGCGCGATGCGCACGTCCTTCGGTTCAGCCACGTCCGTCACCTTACGGGGTCGGGTGGTACGGGTGCGGGGTGCCGGTTCGCCGTTGTGAGATGGGTCATTTCGGGGGTCGGGGGCGGAGGGGAGGGAGCGGGTGGGGGATGTGGGAGGGGCCTGGTTACGCCGAACCCATGTGATCGAGGCGCCGCAGGATCACGCCCTCCCTCAGGGCCCACGGGCAGACCTCCAGCTTCTCGATGCCGAAGAGGTCCATCGCACCCTCGGCCACCAGGGCGCCCGCCAGTATCTGGCCGGACCGCCCCTCGGAGACGCCGGGGAGGTCGGCGCGCTGGTCGGCGGTCATGCCGGACAGGCGCGGGACCCAGGCCTCCAGGGACTCGCGCTTGAGTTCGCGCTGCACGTAGAGGCCGTCGGCGGTGCGGGCGGCGCCGGCGATGCGGGCCAGCTGCTTGAAGGTCTTGGAGGTGGCGACCACGTGGTCGGGGGCGCCGAAGCGCTTGAACTCGCCGACCGTGCGGGCGATCTCCGCGCGGACGTGACGGCGCAGCGCGCGGACGTCCTCGGGGGCGGGCGGGTCGCCGGGCAGCCAGCCGGCGGTGAGCCGGCCCGCGCCGAGCGAGAGGGAGACGGCGGCGTCCGGTTCCTCGTCGATGCCGTAGGCGATCTCCAGGGAGCCGCCGCCGATGTCCAGGACCAGCAGCCGTCCGGCGGACCAGCCGAACCAGCGGCGGACGGCGAGGAAGGTGAGCCGGGCCTCCTCGGGCCCGCTGAGGACCTGGAGCCGTACGCCGGTCTCGGCCTCCACGCACGCGAGGACCTCGTCGGCGTTGGTGGCCTCGCGGACGGCGGAGGTGGCGAACGGGAGCAGGTCCTCGACGCCCTTGTCCTCGGCGGCCTGGAGCGCGTCCCGTACGACGTCGATCAGCTTGTGGATGCCCGTGTCGTCGATGGCGCCGCTGTCGTCGAGGAGCTGGGCGAGCCGTAGTTCGGCCTTGTGCGAATGCGCGGGCAGCGGGCGCGCGCCGGGGTGGGCGTCCACCACCAGCAGATGCACCGTGTTGGAACCCACGTCCAGGACACCGAGTCTCATGTACGGAACGCTACTGCCACAACCTCCGTGCTCGGTCCCCGGAGCGGCGCCGGGCCACTTACCCTGGACACGTGCCAAAGACGAAAAAGGCGAAGGACCAGAAGGACGCCAAGGCTGGCAAGTCGGACAAGGCGACCAGATCCTCCAAGGGGACGAAGGATTCTTCGCAGGCGAAGGCGTCGACGTCCACGAAGGCCCCGAAGGTGAGCGACGAGAAGGGGCTCGACTTCGCGCGGGCATGGGTGGAGTTCCCTGATCCGGCGGACGACGAGCAGGTCTTCCGCTGCGATCTGACATGGCTCACCTCTCGCTGGAACTGCATCTTCGGCAGCGGCTGCCAGGGTATTCAGGCCGGCCGCGCGGACGACGGGTGCTGCACGCTGGGGGCGCACTTCTCGGACGAGGACGACGAGAAGCGGGTGGCCGAGCACGTGGCACGGCTCACCCCGGAGATCTGGCAGCACCACGACGAGGGCACGCGCGGCGGCTGGATCTCGCAGGACGAGGACGGCGACCGGCAGACCCGCCCCTTCCAGGGCTCCTGCATCTTCCAGAACCGTCCCGGCTTCGCCGGGGGCGCGGGCTGCTCGCTGCACATCCTGGCGCTCAAGGAGGGCCGCGAGCCGCTGGAGACCAAGCCGGACGTGTGCTGGCAGCTGCCGATCCGGCGGACGTACGACTGGATCGACCGCCCCGACGACACGCGCGTCCTGCAGATCTCCATCGGTGAGTACGACCGCCGGGGCTGGGGTCCGGGCGGCCACGACCTGCACTGGTGGTGCACCTCGGCGACGTCGGCGCACGGCGCGGGCGATCCGGTGTACGTGTCCTACCGGGCGGAGCTGACCGAGCTGATGGGCAAGGCGGGGTACGACCGGCTGGTCGAGTTGTGCGAGGCGCGACTGGCGTCGCAGCTGCCGCTTTTCGCTCCGCATCCGGCTGATCCGCGTCCGGCTGATCTGCTTACGGCTGATCCGCGTCCGGCCGATGCGGAGTCGGTCGACCCGGAGTCGGTCGGCTGAGGTCGGCTCCGCCCGCCCTCCCCCTGGCTCTTCTCCCAGCTGCCCGAAAGCTCTTCTCCTAGCTGTCCGAAGGGCTCGGGGTGTCGGTGTCGCTCGGAGGCTGAGAGGAACTCGGCGGGTCGGACGGGGCCGACTCCGAGGGGCTGGGGGTCGGGTCCGTCGGGGACGGGGATCCGCTGGTCGGCGGGGTGGTGGGGGGTGTGGTCGAGGGGGTCGGGTCGGGGGTGCCGGAGGGGGAGGCCGGTGGGGTCGTCGGTGAGGTCGGTGGCCCGGCAGGCGCCGTTCCGTAGCCGTCGATGGTGACGACAGCGCCGGCCGGGGAGAGCGCGATCTGGGCGTGCCAGTGGCCGGCGGGCTCGCGCAGGTGGTCGACGTACACCTTGATCGTCAACGTGTCGCCGGGGGCGAGGGTTCCCGAGGACTGGCTGAGGTAGAGCCAGGACGCCGAGGTGGTCGCGGACCAGCGCACCGGTGCGGAGCCGGACGCGGTGAGGGTGATCAGTGTGGTGTCGCCGTCGTGGCCGGCGCCGACGTCGAGCTGTCCCCCGCCCTTCGCGCCGGTTCCGGTGACGCTGACGACCTCCACGGAGACGTCCGCCTTGCCGTTCCTGCTGAAGCGCGAGCCGGGTCGCACGCTGGCGTTGCCCGCGTTCTCGTAGCCGCCCGCCGCGTCGCCGCCGAGTGCGTCGGGGCTCTTCGCCTCGCGCGCGGTGGCGGAACGGCCGTCCGCGTCGGTGACGGGTCCGCCCCGGTAGGCGGCCCAGAGGGCGAGGACGGGGGCGGCGACGACGGTGGCCACGACGGTCGTGGTGACGGCACGCGCGCGGAGCCGGTCGCGCCGGGCCGCGCGGTCCTTGGGGTCCATCGGAAAACCACGCCGGTCGAAACGCGGCACGGCGGCGCCCCGCGCGCGCGAGTGGTGCGCGAGGGCGGAGTGCAGGGCCGCGCGCGGGGCCTCCAGGACGGGCAGCTCGGCCGGGGTGACCGTGGCACCGGGCCAGCTGCCGGACACCGCGCGCTCGGCGGTGCGGCGGCAGCGCGGGCAGTCGTCGACGTGCCGGACCAGCTCGCGGCGCAGGGCCGCGCTGAGGACCAGCCGACTGTCGCCGGTGAGGTGGGCCACGCTCGGACAGCCCCCGGTCTCGACGACGGCGAGGGCGGCCCGGGTGCGCTCGACCTCGCACGCGGCAGAGGCCAGCAGCTCGCGCGCGACGGCCGGCTCCATGCCGAGCACGGCGGCGACCTCGTCCGCCGCGAGGTGGTGGCGGACGGCCAGTTCCAGGGCCTCGCGCTGCTCGGGGGTGGTGCCGGCCGCCTCCGGCCAGGCGAGCAGGGCGAGTTCGCGGCGCCGCCGCTCCTGGACCTCCTGGACCTCCTGGACCTCCTGGACCTCCGGGGTGACGGGCGGATCCGGCGCCTGTCGCGTGGCCGTGGAACGGGCCGCCGCGGAACGACCGTCTGCGGAACGACCGTCCGCGGAACGGCCCTCCACAGAGCGACCCGCCAGGGAACGGCCCGGCGCGGAACGGCCCGCCGCATGGGTGGCCTGACGTTTCTGCTTGGCCTGGGCGAGCCCGCGCAGGCACGCCCAGCGGGCCAGCGCGTACAGCCAGGCCCTCCGGTCGGCCGCGGCCTGCGGGACGCGCTGCCCGCGCCGCTCGGCGAGCGCGAGGACGTCCCGGAGGGCGACGGTGGCGGCGTCGTGGTCGCACAGCACCGACAGGCAGTAGGTGAACAGGCCGTCCAGGTACGGTTCGTAGCGCGCCGACGGCCGCTGGGCGAGGGTGCGTGCGGCGGCGCGGTCGCGCGCCTCCCGGTGCGCCCGGTGCGCGCCGGTGGTGCGGGTCGAGGTCTCCGGACTGCTGCTCATCACCTGTGCGACCGTAGGCGGCGGCGATGCGCCCCTTGCTGCACCTTGAGCACTTTTAATCCGTACGGGTGAAACGATCCCTCATAAGGGGACAGGAACCCTTCAATCCATGGCTCGAACCCGACGGGTCATGGCCGGTACCGGAGCACTCAGGGCTATGCGCATGCGCCCCGGGCGGGCGTTGTCAGTGGTCCGGGCTACGGTTTCCGCATGGCTGCCCGTACCAAGACCACCAAGGACCGACCGTCCTACCGCTGCACCGAGTGCGGCTGGCAGACGGCCAAGTGGCTCGGCCGCTGCCCCGAGTGCCAGGCCTGGGGCACGATCGAGGAGTACGGCGCGCCCGCGGTGCGCACGACGGCGCCGGGCCGGGTCACCAGCTCCGCGCTGCCCATCGGCCAGGTCGACGGCAGCCAGGCCACCGCCCGCACGACCGGCGTGCCGGAGCTGGACCGGGTGCTCGGCGGCGGTCTCGTACCCGGCGCGGTCGTCCTGCTCGCGGGCGAGCCCGGGGTCGGCAAGTCCACCCTGCTGCTGGACGTGGCGGCCAAGTCCGCGAGCGAGGAGCACCGCACCCTCTATGTCACCGGCGAGGAGTCGGCGAGCCAGGTGCGGCTGCGCGCCGACCGCATCGGCGCCCTCGACGACAACCTGTACCTGGCCGCCGAGACCGATCTGGCCGCCGTCCTCGGACACTTGGACGCGGTCAAGCCGTCCCTGCTGATCCTCGACTCGGTGCAGACCGTCGCCTCCCCGGAGATCGACGGCGCGCCCGGCGGCATGGCCCAGGTCAGAGAGGTCGCCGGGGCCCTCATCCGTGCCTCCAAGGAACGCGGCATGTCCACCCTCCTCGTGGGCCACGTCACCAAGGACGGCGCGATCGCCGGTCCCCGCCTGCTGGAGCACCTGGTCGACGTCGTCCTGCACTTCGAGGGCGACCGGCACGCGCGCCTGCGCCTGGTGCGCGGCGTGAAGAACCGCTACGGCGCCACGGACGAGGTCGGCTGCTTCGAGCTGCACGACGAGGGCATCACCGGACTCACCGACCCCAGCGGGCTCTTCCTGACCCGGCGTGACGAGCCCGTCCCCGGCACCTGCCTGACCGTCACCCTGGAGGGCCGCCGCCCGCTGGTCGCCGAGGTGCAGGCGCTGACCGTGGACACCCAGATCCCCTCCCCCCGCCGGACCACCTCGGGCCTGGAGACCTCCCGGGTGTCGATGATGCTCGCGGTGCTGGAGCAGCGCGGGCGGATCAGCGCGCTCGGCAAGCGGGACATCTACTCGGCGACGGTGGGCGGTGTGAAGCTGTCCGAGCCGGCCGCCGACCTCGCGATCGCCCTCGCCCTCGCCTCGGCCGCCAGCGACACCCCACTGCCGAAGAATCTCGTCGCGATCGGCGAGGTGGGTCTCGCGGGCGAGGTGAGACGGGTCACGGGCGTGCAGCGCAGGCTCTCCGAGGCGCACCGGCTGGGCTTCACGCACGCGCTGGTGCCGGGCGATCCGGGCAAGGTCCCGCCCGGGATGAAGGTCCTGGAAGTCGCCGACATAGGGGACGCGCTCAGGGTGCTGCCGCGCTCGCGTCGCCGAGAGGCCCCACGGGAGGCGGAGGACCGCCGGTAGACTTTGCGCAGGTCTCGCCCGTCCGTACGAACCGAGTGCGGGACGGGAGCGCGTCAGAACCTGCGACCGGAGGAGTGCAGTGGCAGCCAACGACCGGGCAGCAGCTCCCGGAAAGTCCGGTGGGAGTGCCGGTTCCGAAGGCCTGATGCGCGCCTCGCTGAGCGCCGTGGCTCCGGGTACGGCGATGCGTGACGGCCTGGAGCGGATCCTGCGCGGCAACACCGGCGGTCTGATCGTGCTCGGCTCCGACAAGACGGTCGAGGCGATGTGCACGGGCGGTTTCGTCCTGGACGTCGAGTTCACCGCGACCCGGCTTCGGGAGCTGTGCAAGCTGGACGGCGGCATCGTGCTGTCGTCCGACCTGTCGAAGATCCTGCGGGCCGGCGTGCAGCTGGTGCCGGACCCGACGATCCCCACGGAGGAGACGGGTACGCGGCACCGGACGGCCGACCGGGTCTCCAAGCAGGTCGGCTTCCCCGTGGTGTCCGTCTCCCAGTCCATGCGGCTGATCGCCCTGTACGTCGACGGGCAGCGCCGTGTCCTGGAGGACTCGGCGGCGATCCTCTCCCGCGCGAACCAGGCGCTGGCGACCCTGGAGCGGTACAAGCTCCGCCTGGACGAGGTCGCGGGCACGCTGTCGGCGCTGGAGATCGAGGACCTGGTGACGGTCCGCGATGTGTCGGCGGTCGCGCAGCGGCTGGAGATGGTGCGGCGCATCGCCACCGAAATCGCCGAATATGTGGTCGAACTGGGCACGGACGGTCGTCTTCTGGCGCTTCAGCTGGAGGAGTTGATCGCGGGGGTCGAGCCGGACCGTGAGCTGGTCGTACGGGACTACGTTCCCGAGCCGACGGCCAAGCGGTCCCGCACGGTCGAGGAGGCCCTGTCCGAGCTGGACGCGCTGACGCACGGGGAGCTGCTGGAACTGGGCACGGTGGCGCGGGCGCTGGGCTACACGGGGTCCCCCGAGACCCTCGACTCCGCGGTGTCCCCGCGGGGCTTCCGCCTCCTGGCGAAGGTGCCGCGGCTGCCCGGTGCGATCATCGATCGGCTGGTGGAGCACTTCGGCGGTCTGCAGAAGCTGCTCGCTGCGAGCGTCGATGATCTGCAGGCGGTGGATGGGGTCGGGGAGGCGCGGGCGAGGAGTGTGCGCGAGGGGTTGTCGCGGTTGGCGGAGTCTTCGATCCTGGAGCGGTACGTCTGATTCTTTGACCGGTCTTCGAGTGCGGGCCGGTGGGGGCTGATCGCGCCCACGCGGCGGAGCCGCAGATCAATACAGCCCCGCGCCCCTAGGGAGATGCAGCCCCGGTCCGCTGAGAGCGTGGCCCTCGTCCGGGTTTCGAGCGGTTCGTGCGCATGTGCGGGCCCGCTGTGGCCGGTCGCGCAGTTCCCCGCGCCCCTAGGGAGTTGTAGTGCCGTCCGCTGAGAGCGTGGCCCTCGTCTGGATTTCGAGCGGTTCGTGCGCATGTGCGGGCCCGCTGTGGCCGGCCGGCTCCGGTCGGGGGCTGTTAGTCGGCGGACAGGACGAAGGATGTCTGGGACTTGGGGTAGCCCGGGGTCTGGGCTTCGAGCAGGTAGGTGCTGGGTTTGGCCGAGCCCGCCGGAGGCGTTGCGCACTGGGGGGCGCTCGGCTTGCGGTCCCAGTGGATGGTGTAGGTGATGCTCTGGCCCGCGGCGACGCGGAAGAACAGGCTGCCGGCGCCCTTGGGGCAGTCGGCGGAGGACCAGTACGTGTTGTCGCCGTCGGCGGGAGTGACGGTCAACACCGCGTGCTTCGGGCCGAGATCGGCCTTGCAGTCGGTGGACGAGGAATTCTTGGCGACCAGTTGGAAGGTCGGCGTCTGGTCCGGCGAGTAGGAGTTGTGCTCGCTGCGCAGGGTCAGCGAGACCGCGCCGGGGGTGCAGGCGGGCAGGTCGGAGGAGGCCGAGAGAACGTCGCCGGACGTGACGGCACCGGAGCCGGTACCCGAACCCGCACCGGACCCGGCCCCGGACCCGGAGTCCCCGCCCGAGCCGCCGTCGGCACCGGGCGCACCGGGCGCACCGGAGTCGCCCGCACCCGCAGAGCCGGAGCCGGAGCCGGAGCCGGAGCCGCTGCCAGCGGATTCGCCGCCCGACTCGTCGCGCCCGCCCGGGTGTTGGCTGTACGCGGGGCCGGATCCGGACGGTCCCGGGGTGATGGTGGACGCGGGATTCTTGCTGTTGGATCCGTCGGCGTTCTTCCTGCCGCTCCCGGCGCCGGACGTGACGACCCACGTGATCAGCAGCGCCAACAGGGCGACCAGGGACAGCAGTACGACCCTCCTTCGCCAGTAGATGGAGGAGGGAAGCGGCCCGATCGGATTGCGCAGAGATCCCACGGCGCAAACTGTACGAGAGATCGGCGCGCTTGCTTGCGTCACCCGCCGTCCGGGCCCCAACTTTTCCGGATCATCATCCCGGGCAACTTCCGCCGCGAACAGGCACCTTCGCCCCCCGCCCGACCCGCCGCGCGCAGCGCCCCTCACCGGGCGCAACGCTCCGGTTCCGCGCCGCCACCGGCCATGTACGCGCACGGCGTGGCAGGATCGGAAAGGCCATGACTGAAAAGCTTCACGCTCCCGTGATCGACTGGTTCGACATCAACGCCCGCGACCTACCCTGGCGCCGCCCGGAAGCGGGCCCGTGGGGCGTGATGGTCAGCGAGTTCATGCTCCAGCAGACCCCTGTGAACCGGGTGCAGCCCGTCTACGAGCAGTGGCTGACCCGCTGGCCGCGCCCCGCCGACCTCGCGAAGGAACCCCCGGGCGAGGCCGTGCGCGCCTGGGGCCGGCTCGGCTATCCGCGCCGCGCCCTGCGCCTGCACGGCGCCGCCGTGGCCATAACGGAGCGGCACGGCGGGGACGTACCGACCGACCATGCGCAACTGCTGGCACTGCCCGGCATCGGCGAGTACACGGCCGCCGCGGTGGCCTCCTTCGCGTACGGGCAACGGCATCCGGTGCTGGACACGAACGTGCGCCGGGTCTTCGCCCGTGCGGTGACCGGGGTGCAGTACCCGCCGAACGCCACCACCGCTGCCGAACGCCGGCTGGCCCGCGAGCTGCTGCCCGAGGACGAGAAGACGGCCGCGCGCTGGGCCGCCGCCTCCATGGAGCTGGGCGCGCTGGTGTGCACGGCCAGGAACGAGGGCTGCCAGCGGTGTCCCATCGCCGCACAGTGCGCCTGGCGGCTGGCCGGCAAGCCGGAGCACGAGGGGCCGCCGCGGCGCGGGCAGACGTACGCCGGCACCGACCGCCAGGTCCGCGGCAAGCTGCTCGCCGTGCTGCGGGAGGCGCACACGCCGGTGCCGCAGGCGGTGCTGGACCGGGTGTGGCACGAACCGGTGCAGCGCGCCCGCGCGCTCGACGGACTCGTCGCCGACGGTCTGGTGGAGCCGCTGGCGAACGGTCTGTACCGGCTGCCGCTCGGCTGACGCCGACGCCCGGCCGGGCCCGCCACGTCACAGGGCGGGGGCTTCCGTGACGACAGCCCCCGCCAGGCAAATCCCCCCATAATGGCACATAGAGGCCAACTCCCTTACCCCGCCCCTACTTCCGTTACACAACCGACGGACAGCCGATTGCCCGCCGCAGGCTGGACCGCACAACCCCGTGACAACTGCTCCGTAGTTTCTGTGTCGTGCCCGGCGGACCACCGGGACAGCAGAACAGCAGGACAGCGGAACAGCGGGACGGACAGGACTTCAGGCACGAGCCGGAGTCGCGGGGAACGGAGGCGGTTGATCATGGCGCAGGGCGAGGTGCTCGAGTTCGAGGAATACGTCCGCACCCGGCAGGACGCGCTGTTGCGCAGCGCCCGCCGGCTGGTCCCGGACCCGGTGGACGCCCAGGACCTGCTGCAGACCGCGCTCGTGCGGACGTACGGCCGCTGGGAGGGCATCGCCGACAAGCGCCTCGCCGACGCCTACCTGCGCCGCGTCATGATCAACACGCGGACCGAGTGGTGGCGGGCCCGCAAGCTGGAGGAGGTCCCGACCGAGCAGCTCCCGGAGTCGTCCGTCGACGACTCCACCGAGCAGCACGCGGACCGGGCCCTGCTGATGGACATCATGAAGGTGCTCGCACCGAAGCAGCGCAGTGTCGTGGTGCTGCGACACTGGGAGCAGATGTCCACGGAGGAGACGGCCGCCGCCCTCGGCATGTCGGCCGGTACGGTCAAGAGCACGCTGCACCGGGCGCTCGCCCGGCTCCGCGAGGAGCTGGAGGCGCGCGATCTGGACGCACGCGCGCTGGAGCGTGAGGAGCGGGAGCGTTGCGCGGCCTGACCGGGGCCGGGCCCAGCAGGGCCCGAGGGAGTTCTCTGGCGGTGATCTCGGCTGCGGCCTCGGTCGCCGCCCTCGCCCTTTTCGTCGCCTCGTGCAGCAGCGGCGGCACGGGGGCGCGGGACGAGGGCCCGGCGCACGCCTCCGCGGTGGCCGGCGCCGTCACCTCCCCGTCGGCGGCCCCCTCCGAGACGTACAAGCGTGTGGACGCGGTCGCGCTGCTGCGGGCGGACCCGAAGGTCTCGGAGTCGATCAAACGGGACCTGCAGCCGTGCGGCGGCGACGACTACCCGGTCGACGTCACCTACGGCGATCTGACCGGCGGCTCCGTCAACGACGTCGTCGTCAACGTGCTGACCTGCGGCGACTGGGTGGGGCTCGGCACGTACGTGTACCGGGACGTCGGCGGCACGTACAAGAACGTGTTCCGGACGGAGGAGTCCCCGGTCTACGCGGAGATCGATGGCGCCGACCTGACCGTGACCAAGCAGGTGTACGCCACGGACGACGCCCTCTCGAACCCGTCCCGGGAGACCGTGATCACGTACAGCTGGAAAGCGGGCCGGTTCACGCAGGTGCACACGCACGAGACCGACTACAGCAAGGCGGGCGGCGGCGACACGGCGACGCCCACGCCCGTGCCCGACAACTGACCGCCCCAGACAACTGACCGCCTCCGACAACCGACCGACCCCGACAACCGACCGCCCCCACAGACCGCCCCGCAAAAGACGAACCCTCACCGCCGCACGCACACCACGCACACCACGAGGACTGAGAGCACCGGGATGGCAGAGCAGACCCACGTCCTGTTCGTCGAGGACGACGACGTCATCCGTGAGGCCACCCAGCTCGCCCTGGAGCGGGACGGCTTCGCGGTCACCGCGATGCCCGACGGGCTGTCCGGCCTGGAGGCGTTCCGGGCCGACCGCCCCGACATCGCGCTGCTGGACGTCATGGTCCCGGGCCTGGACGGCGTGAGCCTGTGCCGTCGTATCCGGGACGAGTCGACCGTTCCGGTGATCATGCTGTCGGCGCGTGCCGACTCCATCGACGTCGTCCTCGGCCTGGAGGCGGGCGCCGACGACTACGTGACCAAGCCGTTCGACGGTGCCGTACTGGTCGCGCGGATCCGGGCCGTGCTGCGGCGCTTCGGGCACGCGGGCGGCAGGGCGCAGGCCGAGGCCGCCGCGGACGCGGTGAACGACGGCGTGCTCACCTTCGGGGACCTGGAGATCGACACCGAGGGCATGGAGGTGCGCCGGTCCGGGCAGCCGGTCGCGCTCACCCCGACCGAGATGCGGCTGCTGCTGGAGTTCTCCTCCGCGCCGGGCACCGTGCTCTCCCGCGACAAACTGCTGGAGCGCGTGTGGGACTACGGCTGGGGCGGGGACACCCGGGTGGTCGACGTGCATGTGCAACGGCTGCGGCAGAAGATCGGCCCGGACCGGATCGAGACCGTCCGTGGCTTCGGCTACAAACTGAAGGCCTGAGCGGAGCACCGTGATGCGGGGGATCGAGCGAAGCACCGTGACGCGGGGGATGGGGTTCCTGCGGCGTCCGGTCCGGCGCGTGGAGCGCGCGGGCCTGCACACCGGGATCAGATGGAAGCTCAGCGCGGCGATCGCGCTGGTGGCCGGGCTCGTGGCGATCGCGCTGAGCCTGGTCGTGCACAACGCGGCCCGGGTCTCGATGCTCGACAACGCGCGCGACCTGGCCAACCAGCGCGTCCAGATCGCGCAGCGCAACTACGAACTGAGCCGGCGACCGAACTTCCCCGGCATCAAGGTCGACGACCCCGAGCTGCCGGCCGCGCTGCGCGAGAAGGTGGAGCAGGGCCGCAGGGCCAGCGATGTCACCGACAGCATGGGCGTGCCGGACATCTGGGCGGCCGTGCCCACCAAGGACGGGCGTGTGTTGTCCCTGCACACCCCGATGCCGGACCGTTCCTCCGACGTGCTGAAGGACCTGGACCAGGCGCTGGTCATCGGCTCGGTCGCGGTCGTCTTCGGCGGCAGCGCGCTCGGCGTCCTGATCGGCGGCCAGCTGTCCGGTCGGCTGCGCAAGGCGGCGGCCGCCGCGAACCGGGTCGCGGGCGGTGAGACCGACGTCCGGGTGCGGGAGGCCATCGGCGGGGTCGTACGGGACGAGACCGACGATCTCGCGCGCGCGGTGGACGCCATGGCGGACGCGCTGCGCCAGCGCCTGGAGGCCGAGCGCCGGGTCACCGCCGACATCGCGCACGAGCTGCGCACCCCGGTGACCGGACTGCTGACGGCCGCCGAACTGCTGCCCCCGGGCCGTCCGACCGAACTGGTCCTGGACCGGGCGAAGGCCATGCGCACGCTGGTCGAGGACGTGCTGGAGGTCGCCCGGCTCGACGGCGCCTCCGAGCGGGCCGAGCTGCAGGACATCATGCTGGGCGAGTTCGTCGCCCGGCGGGTGGCCGCGAAGGACCCGGACATCGTCGTCCACGTGGTGCACGAGTCGGAGGTCACCACCGACCCGCGCCGCCTGGAGCGCGTCCTGTTCAACCTGCTCGCGAACGCCGCCCGGCACGGCAGGCCGCCGATCGAGGTGAGCGTCGAGGGCCGGGTGATCCGGGTCCGCGACCACGGCCCCGGCTTCCCCGAGGAACTGCTCGCCGAGGGCCCGCTCCGGTTCCGCACCGGCAGGGCGGACCGCGCCGGCCAGGGCCACGGCCTGGGCCTGACCATCGCCGCCGGTCAGGCCCGGGTCCTCGGCGCCCGGCTGACCTTCCGCAACGTAAGCCCGAACGCACGCCCGAACGCACGCTCTGACGCCCGCCCCGACGCACACCCGGACGTACGACCGGTCGACGCACCCCCCGGCCCCGTGGCGGAAGGCGCGGTGGCCGTCCTCTGGCTCCCCGAACACGCCCCCACCAACACGGGCAGCTACCCGATGCTGCAGGCATGACGAAGGCCCCCGGGGCGGACCTTGAGTTCTAGCGATCGTCGCAACACCCCAGCTCAAGGGGTGCGATGTTCGAGATCCGCAAGACCCGGACGGTGGCCTTCGGTTCAGGAACGCTGAGTGCCAGGAACGCTGGGTGCCGGGCACCCTGGGCGTCAGGAACGCTGGGCGTCAGGCACCCCGGGCGCTTCCCGGGGACGCGTCAGACCGCGTCGACCACAGGCGGCGCGGCCGGGGTGGCCGGTGCGTCGCCCTCCTGCGAGGAGGCCTGCTTCTGGGGGCCGCCCTTCAGCGGCACCTCCTTGACGAACAGCGCGAGGATCAGCACCGGCACGGCGATCACCGCACCGAGCAGGAACGCCGAGTGTGTACCGGCGGACACCGCGTGCTGGTAGGCCTCCCGCGCCGCCTCGGGCAGCTTCGCCAGGCTCTTCGCGTCCAGCTGGGCGGACTTCTCGGTGATGTTCTTGCCGAGTGCGCCGGCCCGCTCGGCCATGACGTGCTGGACCCGGTTGTTGAACAGCGCGCCCATGATGGCGACACCGAACGACGAGCCGAGCGTACGGAGCAGCGTCGTGGACGAGGAGGCCACGCCCATGTCCTTCATCTCCACGCTGTTCTGCGCGACCAGCATGGTGATCTGCATCAGGCAGCCCATGCCCAGACCGAGGACGGCCATGTAGATGCCGGAGGTCGTCCGGGTCGTACCGGTGTCCATCAGGGACAGCAGGTACAGCCCGACGATCATCAGCGCGCCGCCGACGATCGGGAAGATCTTGTAGCGTCCGCTGCTGGTGGTGACCCGGCCGGCGACCATCGAGGTCACGAGCATCGCGCCGAGCATCGGCAGGAGCAGCAGACCGGAGTTGGTCGCGGAGGCACCCTGCACCGCCTGCTGGTACAGCGGCAGGTAGAGCGTGGCGCCGAACATCACGAAGCCGGTGATGAAGCCGATGACGGACATCAGCGTGAAGTTGAGGCTGCGGAACATGTGCAGCGGGACGACCGGCTCGGCGGCCTTGGTCTGCCACCACACGAACCCGATGAGCGAGACGACGCCGATGGCGGTCAGCTCCATGATCCGCGCGGACGTCCAGGCGTACTGGCTGCCGCCCCAGGTGGTGACCAGCACGATCGAGGTGATGCCGACGGTCAGCAGCGTGACGCCCAGGAAGTCGATGCGCGCCTTCGCCCGCTTCTTCGGCAGGTGCAGCACGGCGCTGACCAGCGCCAGGGCCACGGCGCCCAGCGGCAGGTTGATGTAGAAGGACCAGCGCCAGCCCCAGTTGTCGGTGATGGTGCCGCCGACCAGCGGGCCGCCGATCATCGCCAGCGCCATGACGCCGGCCATCATGCCGGTGTACTTGCCGCGCTCGCGCGGCGGGATCAGGTCACCGATGATCGCCATGACGCCGACCATCAGACCGCCGGCACCGAGGCCCTGGACGGCCCGGAAGCCGATCAGTTCGCCCATGTTCTGGGCCATGCCGCTCAGCGCGGAGCCGATCAGGAAGATCACGATCGAGCTGAGGAAGGCGCCCTTGCGCCCGTACATGTCGCCGACCTTGCCCCAGATGGGGGTCGAGGCCGCCGTCGCGAGGGTGTACCCGGTGACCACCCAGGACAGGTGCTCCAGGCCGCCCAGTTCGCCCACGATCGTCGGCATCGCGGTGCCCACGATCATGTTGTCGAGCATCGCGAGCATCATCGCGATCATGAGCGCGAGCAGGACCACCCGGACGCTCTTCGGCTGCTTCTCGGGCTTTCCGGGCGTCCCGGGCTGCCCGGTCTGCTCCGGTGCCGCGTTCTGCGGCTGCTCGGGTTTCGCCTTCCCCGGCTCTTCCGGTATGGGCCGGCCGGTCTCGGCCGTCTGCGTGTCCGCCATCTCTCTCACTCCCCCTGGCGGCTACGACTTACTTGCCGCCCGGCTAGTTCATTACACTGGGAAAAGTAGACGCCGAACTAGCCGGTCGTCAAGTAAGTTTCCGCAGGAGCGCGAGGAGTACGAGGATGGGCGTCACCATGGACGGCACCAAGCAGCAGCGCCGCGGCAACACCCGCCAGCGCATCCAGGACGTGGCACTCGAACTCTTCGCGGAGCAGGGCTACGAGAAGACCTCTCTGCGGGAGATCGCCGAGCGTCTCGACGTCACGAAGGCGGCTCTCTACTACCACTTCAAGACGAAGGAAGAGATCATCGTCAGCCTCTTCGAGGATCTGACGCAGCCGATCGAGGAACTGATCGAGTGGGGCAGGAGCCGCCCGCACACCCTGGAGAACAAGCACGAGATCATACGGCGCTACAGCGAGGCCCTGGCCGGCGCGGAACCGCTGTTCCGCTTCATGCAGGAGAACCAGGCGACCGTACGGGATCTGCGCATCGGCGACACCTTCAAGGACCGGATGCGCGGCCTGCGGGACATCATCATCGATCCCGAGGCCCGGCTCGCGGACCAGGTCCGCTGCATCAGCGCGCTCTTCACGATGCACGCGGGGATGTTCGTGATGCAGGACCTGGAAGGCGACCCCGAGAAGAAGCGCGAAGCCGTTCTCGAGGTCGCCATGGATCTCGTCACCCAGGCGCACGAGGGCGCCCACCGGGGTGACTAGCCGACGTCAGGTCAGACCTTGACGCCCTTGGAGTGCAGGAAGGCGACCGGGTCGACCGCGGAGCCGTAGTTCGGGGTCGTACGGATCTCGAAGTGCAGGTGCGGGCCGGTGGAGTTGCCGGTGCTGCCCGAGAGGGCGATGTGCTGGGCGGTCTTGACGACCTGGCCGACCTTGACGTCGATCCGGGACAGGTGCGCGTACTGCGAGTAGGTCCCGTTGCCGTGCTTGATGACGACGGCGTTGCCGTACGCGGGGCCGTCACCGGCGCCGTTGGGGCCGGCCTTGACGACGGTGCCGCCGTGCGCCGCGATGACCTCGGTGCCGGTCGGCACGGCGAAGTCCTGACCGCTGTGCTTGGCGACCCAGTGGCTGCCGGACTGCATGAAGCTGGCCGACAGGGTGTACTTCTTCACCGGGTCGACCCAGGAGGCCGCGGAGGGGGTCGCGGCGCTCGCGATCCCGCTGCCCAGTACGGCCGTGGCGCCCATTCCGACGGCCAGGACGGCCGCGCGGTTGCGGAGCGAGGACGTACGGGAGTTACGGGACGTGAAGCGCTGGAACATCTAGACCTCGTCAAGTCGGGGAACAGAGAGCCACCCGTCGCACGAATGCTTCCGCTCGGCGGGTGGGCCATTCATTGGTAACCCGCCACCCCATCAGCGCTCAATACCCCCGATCTACGACTCAGAGCCGTAGACAACATCAAACTAACCCACTTCTTGACAGTTAACCCATTTTGGACACCACCCACCTGACGTGCCCTTTCACTCACCAGCGTCACCCATAAAGCCCTTTTTGTTCCTTTTATGATCCTACGGCCAGGGTTAGTACGGGCTATTTCGCTGTGTGCCATGTCACCGGTTCCCTGGGCCATCAGCCGGGGAAATGTGACGCAGGCCTCTATCCACCTACCCATCAGTAACCTTACGGTTCCCCTCGCGACACCCACGCAGAAGATCATGCCCCTGACACTTCACCCTTCAGGCCGTGCAGCGCGTACGGACGCGAGAGGACCCCCACCGATGACCACACGCCCCTGGGCGCGCCGGATTTCCGTCACCGCCGTCTCCGTGGCCGCGCTCGCCGCGCTGGCCGTCCCCGCGCAGGCGGCCGACTCCGCCGCCCCGGCCGCCGCCGCGCCGGCCGCCACCGGCAAGACCGACTACGCGACCTGGCAGAAGGACTGCCAGACGGTCATGGACCAGGCCCTGCCCTACCTCAAGCACCGCATCGCCCACGCCGAGCCGGGCGAGAAGCAGGCGATCGTCTTCGACATCGACAACACCACGCTGGAGACCGACTTCGGATTCTCCTACCCGCAGCCGGCCAACAAGCCCGTCCTGAACGTCGCCCAGTACGCCCAGCAGCACGGCGTGAAGCTGTTCTTCGTCACCGCGCGACCGGGCATCATCTACTGGCCCACCGAGTACAACCTCGAACACGACGGCTACGACGTCTCCGGGCTGTACGTCCGCGGCCTGTTCGACCTGTTCAAGGACGTCGCCGCCTACAAGACCGCCCAGCGCGTCGACATCGAGAACCAGGGCTACACGATCATCGCGAACGTCGGCAACAGCGCCACCGACCTCTCCGGCGGCCACGCCGAGAAGACGTACAAACTGCCGGACTACAACGGTCAGTTGTCCTGATGGCCAGTCGTCCTGAAGGTCAGTTGTCCTGACCGAACGCCCCGGGCGAATGTCCTGGCCGAATGTCCTGGCCCGATTGCCGCCCTGATCCGAAAACGCCGAAAGGGGCCGGTGCTGGAAAGCACCGGCCCCTTTCGGCTGATCAGCGGATCACCGAAGGATCACGCGTCCTTGCTCAGGTTCGGCCCGGCTCCGCCGGCCGCCTGCTCGATCGGCGGGACGTCGGGCAGTGCCGACTTCTCCTCACCGCGGAAGGTGAAGGTCTGGGAATCGCCCTCGCCCTCGGTGTCCACGACCACGATGTGACCGGGGCGCAGCTCGCCGAAGAGGATCTTCTCGGAGAGCGTGTCCTCGATCTCGCGCTGGATGGTGCGGCGCAGCGGCCGGGCGCCCAGCACGGGGTCGTAACCCTTCTTGGACAGCAGTTCCTTGGCGGACTGGGACAGCTCGATGCCCATGTCCCGGTCCTTCAGGCGCTCGTCCACCTTGCCGATCATCAGGTCGACGATCCGCAGGATGTCCTCCTGCGTCAGCTGCGGGAAGACGACCACGTCGTCGACGCGGTTGAGGAATTCGGGCCGGAAGTGCTGCTTCAGCTCGTCCGAGACCTTGTTCTTCATGCGCTCGTAGTTGGACTTCGTGTCGCCCTGGGCGGCGAAGCCCAGGTTGAAGCCCTTGGAGATGTCCCGGGTGCCGAGGTTGGTCGTCATGATGATGACCGTGTTCTTGAAGTCCACGACTCGGCCCTGGGAGTCGGTCAGGCGACCGTCCTCCAGGATCTGCAGCAGCGAGTTGAAGATGTCCGGGTGGGCCTTCTCGACCTCGTCGAAGAGGACGACCGAGAACGGCTTGCGGCGGACCTTCTCCGTCAGCTGACCGCCCTCTTCGTAGCCCACGTAGCCGGGGGGCGAACCGAAGAGACGCGAGACGGTGTGCTTCTCGCTGAACTCCGACATGTCGAGGGAGATCAGCGCATCCTCGTCACCGAAGAGGAACTCGGCGAGCGCCTTGGACAGTTCGGTCTTACCGACACCGGACGGGCCGGCGAAGATGAACGAACCACCGGGACGCTTCGGGTCCTTCAGACCGGCGCGCGTACGGCGGATCGCCTTGGACAGCGCCTTGACGGCGTCGACCTGGCCGATGACCCGCTTGTGCAGCTCCTCCTCCATGCGGAGCAGGCGGCTGGACTCCTCCTCGGTCAGCTTGAAGACCGGGATACCGGTGGCCGTGGCGAGGACCTCGGCGATCAGCTCGCCGTCGACCTCGGCGACGACGTCCATGTCGCCGGCCTTCCACTCCTTCTCCCGCTTGGCCTTGGCGGCCAGGAGCTGCTTCTCCTTGTCGCGCAGGGAGGCGGCCTTCTCGAAGTCCTGCGAGTCGATCGCGGACTCCTTGTCCCGGCGGACGGCGGCGATCTTCTCGTCGAACTCGCGCAGGTCCGGCGGCGCGGTCATCCGGCGGATGCGCATCCGGGAGCCGGCCTCGTCGATCAGGTCGATCGCCTTGTCCGGCAGGAAGCGGTCCGAGATGTAGCGGTCGGCCAGGGTGGCGGCCTGGACCAGTGCCTCGTCCGTGATGGAGACGCGGTGGTGGGCCTCGTACCGGTCGCGCAGACCCTTGAGGATCTCGATCGTGTGCGGCAGGGACGGCTCGGCGACCTGGATGGGCTGGAAACGGCGCTCCAGGGCCGCGTCCTTCTCCAGGTGCTTGCGGTACTCGTCCAGGGTGGTCGCACCGATGGTCTGCAGCTCACCACGGGCCAGCATCGGCTTCAGGATGGAGGCGGCGTCGATGGCGCCCTCGGCGGCACCCGCACCGACCAGCGTGTGCAGCTCGTCGATGAACAGGATGATGTCGCCGCGGGTGCGGATCTCCTTGAGGACCTTCTTCAGGCGCTCCTCGAAGTCACCGCGGTAGCGGGAGCCGGCGACCAGGGCGCCGAGGTCCAGGGTGTAGAGGTGCTTGTCCTTGAGGGTCTCGGGCACCTCGCCCTTGACGATGGCCTGGGCGAGGCCCTCGACGACGGCGGTCTTGCCGACGCCGGGCTCACCGATCAGGACCGGGTTGTTCTTGGTACGGCGGGACAGCACCTGCATGACCCGCTCGATCTCCTTCTCGCGCCCGATGACCGGGTCGAGCTTGGACTCACGAGCTGCCTGGGTGAGGTTCCGGCCGAACTGGTCCAGGACGAGAGAGGTCGAGGGGGTGCCCTCGGCCGGGCCGCCGGCGGTGGCGGTCTCCTTGCCCTGGTAGCCGGAGAGCAGCTGGATGACCTGCTGCCGCACCCGGTTGAGGTCTGCGCCCAGCTTGACCAGGACCTGGGCGGCGACGCCCTCGCCCTCACGGATCAGGCCGAGCAGGATGTGCTCCGTGCCGATGTAGTTGTGACCCAGCTGAAGAGCCTCGCGGAGCGACAGCTCCAGGACCTTCTTGGCACGGGGGGTGAAGGGAATGTGCCCGGACGGGGCTTGCTGGCCCTGACCGATGATCTCCTCCACCTGCTGGCGGACCGCCTCGAGCGAAATGCCGAGGCTCTCCAGGGCCTTAGCGGCGACACCTTCACCCTCGTGGATGAGACCCAGGAGGATGTGCTCGGTGCCGATGTAGTTGTGGTTGAGCATCCGGGCTTCTTCCTGAGCCAGGACGACAACCCGCCGCGCGCGGTCGGTGAACCTCTCGAACATCGTTAATCGCTCCTCAGAGCGGTCAGGCAGTGGGGGGAACTTCCCCTCCCTGTCCTTCCGCAGCTTAGTCCCGCAAGCGGGGACCGCTCATTCCAACTGCCGACACCGTCCTTGGCCTCCTGACCCCGAACGCCGACATATGCTCCAACCCGATGGTGCGAGACGATGTTCCCGCAGGCCAGGCAGTTACCCCACTCGCCAGTACGCCGATGGCGAACGTGAGACCGCCGAATCCGCGGGTCGCCCCCTCCCACTAGGCATGTCTTACCCGCAGGGACTGACACTCCATGCCGCGCGCCCCGGTTCCCTCCGCTATGGGCGAACAACCTTGCGCCTCCCCAGGGCCCCACATGCCCCCCTCTTGGGCACTCTGCGCGATCACTGGCACGCCCAGCGTAACTCTCGGTGTGCTTCGGCGGTTGCACGTGGCATGGCTGGCTCGGTCCCCTTGATCTCCACGGTCCCCCCTCCCCGTCGTCCGTCCGACCCCGGCCCCGGCCCCACCGCCGGGGCCCGGCACTGGTACGAGAACGAACTGAGGTGGGCGACAGTGCCCGGCCGGCCGCTGCGGCTGGTCACGGGGGTGCGGTTCGACGTCCTGGACGTGCCGGCCGAGGCGGGCGCCGCGGCGCTCCGGCATCTCGCGGCGGGCTCTCCGGTGGCCCTGCGGGGCGAGCGGATGCGGCTACTGGTGGCCGCGGGCAGCGCGGAGCAGCTGCCGGAGCTGCTGGACTGGCTGGAGTGGGGGCCGCTGGACCTGGATCTGCGGACCATGGGCGCCGGGGGCCTGATGGAGGCGCCGGCGCGGCCCGAGCGGTCCCGCGACATGGGTCCGCCGCCGGTGCGCGACCGTACGGGGGCGGCTTCGGCCGCCGGGGAGAGTGCGGGGTCCGTGCAGGGTGCGGGATCCGTGCGGGGTGCGGATGCCGTGCAGGGTGCGGGATCCGTGCGGGGTGCGGATGCCGTGCAGGGTGCGGGATCCGTGCGGGGTGCGGATGCCGTGCAGAGTGCGGGATCCGTGCGGGGTGCGGGTTCCGTGCAGGGGGCCGCCGTATGGCTGCGGCCCCCTGAGCCGGGGTGCGAGCTGGAGACTTCGCTGCCGGCGCTGCCGGCCGTCGGGGGTGCTCCCGATCTCGTACGACTGGTGGACACGGTGGCAGCACAGTGCCACCGGGTCCGGCTGCGGCGCCTGAGCGCCGGGCCGCCCGCCTTGCGGCGAGATCAGCCGTTGGCCTTCTCGTAGGCCTCGCGGATGGACGCGGGGACGCGGCCGCGGTCGTTGACCTCGTAACCGTTCTCCTTCGCCCAGGCGCGGATCGCCGCGGTGTCCTGGCTGCCACCGGCAGCGGCACGCGCCTTTCCACGCCCGCCCGAGGCACGGCCACCGGTGCGCCGGCCGCCCTTCACATAGGGGTCGAGAAGGCCGCGCAGCTTGTCAGCATTGCCGGTCGTGAGGTCGATCTCGTAGGTCTTGCCGTCCAGCGCGAACGTCACGGTCTCGTCGGCCTCGCCACCGTCGAGGTCGTCGACAAGAAGGACCTGAACCTTCTGTGCCACCGGATTTCCTTTCATCGATAACGTCAGGGTGAGGGGTGAGCGGCGTCCGCCGTTTCGCCGCCCCTGTTATATGCAGTACTGCAGTACGTCGGAAAGCAAACCGCTTTTGCCGGAAAAACACAAACCCCTGGGAGAGACCCAGGGGCCGCTCCCGGCCCGGAAACATGCGCGTTTCGGACATAGGGAACCGGGGCAATGGCGATCACAGATGCAGAAGCATCCGGCTGTTGCCCAAGGTGTTCGGTTTCACTCGTTCGAGACCGAGGAACTCCGCGACGCCCTCGTCATAGGAACGCAAGAGCTCCGCGTACACATCGGTGTCGACCGGTGTCTCACCGATCTCCACGAAGCCGTGCTTCCCGAAGAAGTCGACTTCGAAGGTCAGACAGAAAACGCGGCGAACACCGAGCCAGCGCGCGGTCTGCAGCAACTTCTCCAGCAAGTGATGACCGACTCCGGCGCCCCTGAGGCCGGGCTTCACCGCGAGAGTGCGCACCTCCGCGAGGTCTTCCCACATCACGTGCAGGGCACCGCAGCCGACCACCTCGGCGTTGTCGTCGCGTTCCGCGACCCAGAACTCCTGGATGTCCTCGTAAAGGGTGACCGTGGCTTTGTCGAGCAGGATGCGCTCACGGGTGTAGTCGTCGAGGAGACGGCGCACGGCAGGGACATCGCTGGTCCGGGCCCGCCGGACGGTGATGGCTTTTGCGGGGGGTTCGGGGCGCTGTGCTGACATGAGCGGACGCTATCGCTCGTCGGCCTCCGTCGCCGAGCCGGGGTTCTGCCCTTGCGCGTCTTGTGGGGACTCTCGTGTTTCCGGTCCCTGGACGATGCGCCACGCGTCCCTGAGGGCCTGGCGCTGTTCGTCGCTCATCATCCCGAAGAAGGCGACGAGAGCCGCCGCCGGGTTGTCGCTCTGCGACCATGCGTCGTTCATCAGGGCGGCGGCGTACGCGGCCCTGGTCGAGACGGCCTCATATCGATAGGCGCGCCCTTCCGCCTCGCGTCGCACCCAGCCCTTCTGATGGAGATTGTCCAAAACGGTCATCACGGTGGTGTACGCGATGGACCGTTCCCGCTGCAGGTCTTCCAGGACTTCTCGAACAGTTACCGGGCGGTTCCACTTCCACACCCGGGTCATCACGGCGTCTTCGAGTTCTCCCAATGGGCGAGGCACAGCTCAGAACAATAGTGGGAGATCACGCCCAATGACACACCTAACGTGCGCTTTGGCGGCAAATGCGAACAAAAAGGGCGTACGACTCGAAAGCACGATGCTGCGTGCGGGAGTCGTACGCCGGAACGGCCGACGCGGAACGGGCGCCGGGTGAGCCGTGGGATCAGGCGTCGCCGGTGGACGCCTTGCCGACGCCCTCCACGCGCGCGAGGGCGGCGTCGACAGCCGCGTCCTCCTTGGCCTTGGCGGCCCCGCCCTGGGTCTTCACGATCACCCTGACCACACCGATGAAGAACGCGGCCATGACGATGGGGGGCACGAGCGCGGAGACGTAGTCCATGCCTCCAGAGTAGCCAGGCACACGAAGACGAAGGGGCCGGGGTACGCGTGTCGCCCACCGGGCCGACCACCCACCACCCCACAAAGTCGCCCGCTACTGGATGGGCAGGGGACGGGCTGCCGGGGCCCCACCTGCGGCGGGCCGGCTGATTGCGGCAGCCCGGCCGGGCGGGGGCTGGAGGGCGGCGCGGGCCCGGACGGGACGGGACGGCAGAAGGTCGGCCAGAGACCGGCTACCCGACAGCGGTGAAGCGGCGACGGCTGCCAGCCAGGGGGTGGCCAGCGGCCGAGCTGGGACGACAAAGGGGGGTCGCCCACGACGGGCCGCATGGCTTCGGCAGGTGGGCCGGGCGGCCAGCGGCCGGGCCGGGACGGCAGGGAGGCCGGACGGCGGCAGGTCGGTTGGTTGCGGGAGGGTGGCCGGGCGACTGGCCGGGGAGGCCGCCGCAGGCCCGGACGGGACGGCAGAAGGGGCGACCGGCGACCGGCTACCTGACAGCGGCGAATCGGCAGGGCCTCCAGGGGGCGGCCCGCGGCCGGCCGGGGCCGCAAAGGGGTTGGCCTGCGACGGGCCGTACGGCTGTGGCGGGTCGGCGGGGGCTACCTGCCGGTGGTGGCGAAGGGGTTGGCCGGCGGAGGGGTGGCGGCCTGGTTGCGATGGGGGCGGGGCGGTGGGGTGCCCAGCCGGTGGTGGGGCGGCTGGGCTGGGGGGCGGTGGGGTGGGTCAGCCGGCGGCTAGTTGGCGGGGGTTTTGGGGGTCGGCCGGGGCTGTGGGGGGTTTGCGGCGGGGGAAGACCTCGCCGGGGGTGGGGATGGGGCGCTTCGGGCTCTCGGGCTCGGGGGCGGGCCGCTCCGACGGGGGGCGGCCGGGCTTCTGTGCGGGCTTCTGGGGCTGTTTCTCCGCCTCCCCGGCCTCTGCGGCCACGGCCTCGCGCGCGCCGCCCGGGAGGGCCGTCAGGCGGCTCCGGGAGGGCGGTACGGCGGGAGCGGGGACCGTGCGCGCACCCCGGGCGAAGCGGGCCCGTACGTCCTGCTCGGCGAGGATCTGGCAGCGGTCGAGCAGGGCGGCGGCGACCGGGTTCCCGCGCAGCGCACGGAGCGCGGCGAGGTCGTCCGGGGTCGGCCGGTGCCCGGCGCCCAGCGCCTCCTCCAGGAGCGTGAGGTACCCGGCGGCGGTGCCCGGCAGGGCGGATCGGTACCGGCCGAGATCGGTTACCAGGAAGGCGCGCAGCCTGACCCCCTCACACATCGCCTCGTCGAGCGACTCGGCGAGGTGGAAGCAGTCCTGCACATCCTCAGTGGACGCGTGGCCGGGCTGAAGGGCGAGGGCGAGGGCGCGGCGGAGCACACGCAGCTCCTCCACGCCGAACGCCATGCCGCCGCGGGATCCGTATGGCGTGGGCATGCGGCGACGCTACCGCTAATCGGACAAAAGTGACGGATCGGACTGTTGTGTCGCCGCGTGTCGCTCCCGGTTTCCCCCGGCCGGCGCCCGAACGGCACCAGCCGGGCGCCGGTCACCTCACCTGCCGGTCACCTCGCCCGCGGGTCACCTCACCTCACCCACGGGTCACGCACGGGACACGTTCCGCGGGTCACATGCGGGACACGTTCCGCTCGTACACCAGGCGCAGTCCGATGAGCGTCAGCCACGGCTGGTGCTCGTCGATCACCGAGGACTCCCCCAGCACCATCGGCGCCAGACCGCCCGTGGCGATCACCGTGACGTCGTCCGGGTCCTCGGCCAGTTCCCGGGCCATCCGGCTCACCACGCCGTCGACCTGCCCGGCGAACCCGTACACAATGCCCGCCTGCATGGCCTCCACGGTGTTCTTGCCGATCACGCTCCGCGGCCGGGCCACCTCGATCTTCCGCAGCTGCGCGCCCTTGACGCCGAGCGCCTCCACGGAGATCTCGATGCCGGGCGCGATGACCCCGCCGACGTACTCCCCGCGCGCGGAGACCGCGTCGAAGGTCGTGGCCGTACCGAAGTCGACGACGATCGCCGGGCCGCCGTACATGTCCACGGCCGCGACCGCGTTGATGATCCGGTCGGCGCCGACCTCCTTGGGGTTGTCGGTGAGGATCGGCACGCCCGTCTTCACGCCCGGCTCGACCAGGACCGCGGGCACGTCGCCGTAGTAGCGCCGGGTGACCTCGCGCAGCTCGTGCAGCACGGACGGCACGGTCGCGCAGATCGCGATGCCGTCGATGCCGTCGCCCAGCTCCTCGCCGAGCAGCGGGTGCATGCCCATCAGGCCCTGCAGCAGCACTGCCAGCTCGTCCGCCGTGCGGCGCGAGTCCGTGGAGATACGCCAGTGCTCGACGATGTCCTCGCCGTCGAACAGGCCGAGAACGGTGTGCGTGTTGCCGACGTCGATCGTGAGCAGCATGGCCGTTACTCCGCCTCGCGCAGGTCCAGGCCGATGTCCAGGATCGGCGAGGAGTGGGTGAGGGCGCCGACGGCCAGGAAGTCCACACCGGTCTCGGCATACGCGCGCGCGTTGTCCAGCGTGAGCCGGCCGGAGGCCTCCAGCAGCGCCCGCCCGGCCACAATGCCGACGGCCTCCTCGCACTCGCCGGGCGTGAAGTTGTCCAGCAGGATCAGGTCGGCGCCCGCGTCCACGACCTCGCGCAGCTGGTGCAGGGTGTCGACCTCGACCTCGATCGGCAGCTCCGGGAAGGCCTCCCGTACGGCCTTGAAGGCCTGGGACACACCGCCGGCGGCGACCACGTGGTTGTCCTTGACCAGGGCGGCGTCGGACAGCGACATGCGGTGGTTGACGCCCCCGCCGCAGCGCACCGCGAACTTCTCCAGGGACCGCAGGCCCGGGGTGGTCTTGCGGGTGTCGCGGACCCGGGTGCGGCTGCCCTCCAGGGCGTCCGCCCACGCGCGCGTGGCGGTCGCGATGCCGGACAGCCGGCACAGGATGTTCAGCGCGCTGCGCTCGGCGGTGAGCAGGTCGCGCGTGCGCGCGGTGACCGACAGCAGCTTCTGCCCGGCCTCGACGCGGTCGCCGTCCTCGACGTGCCGCTCGACCTCGAACTCGTCCGTGCACACCATCGAGAGCACGGCCTCGGCGACCCGCAGGCCGGCCACGACGCCCGCCTCGCGCGCGGTGAAGTCGCCGGTGGCCACCGCGTCCTCGGGGATGGTGGCGACCGTCGTCACGTCCACACCGCCGTCCAGGTCCTCCTGGATGGCGACGTTGGCGATGTCCTCGACCTCGATGGGGTCGAGCCCGGCCTCGGCCAGCAGCTCGGCGAGCGCGGGGTCGAGCCCGCACTCCAGGTACTCCTCGTCGCCCTCGGCGCCGCAGGCGCAGTCGTCACCGCAGCCGCCGGTCGGGGCGAGGGGAAGGTCGTCGGTGCTCACAGTTCAGTGCTCCTGGGGGCGCGGGTGGTGCCGGGTGGGCCGGGTCGGGGGGAGGTCGGCGTGGACCGGGTCGGGGGAAGTCGGCGTGGACCGGGTCATGGCGAAGTCCGCGTGGGCCGGGTCGGGGGGAAGTCCGCGGTGTCCGTGGTGTGCACGGCCAGGGACCGGTCGGGGTTGATCCGTACCACGATGTGCCGCCGCCATCGCGCGTCGTCGCGCTCGGCGCGGTCCTCGCGCCAGTGGCAGCCGCGGGTCTCCTCGCGCAGCAGGGCGGCGGCGACCAGGACGCGGGCCACGCACAGGAGGTTGGTGGCCTCCCAGGTGTCGACGCCGGGCTCGGCGGTCTTGCCGTTCTCGTCGAGGGCGTCGCGCGCCTCGCTGTGCAGCCTCTGGAGCTGGTCGGCGGCCCTCGCCAGGGACTCCCGCGAGCGCAGGACGCCCGCGCCCTCGGTCATGATCCGCTGGATGGCGAAGCGGGCCTCGGGGGCGAGCAGGGGGTGCGCGGGCTTGTCGGGGTCGGGGACCGGTACGGGCACGCGCGCGTGGAGGCCGTCGTCCGCGTGGGCCGCGGCGATGTCGGCGGCGATGCGCTCGGCGTAGACGAGGCCTTCGAGCAGGGAGTTGGAGGCGAGCCGGTTGGCGCCGTGCACGCCCGTGCAGGCGACCTCCCCGCACGCGTACAGGCCGGGCACCGTCGTACGCCCGCGGGCGTCGGTGCGCACGCCTCCGGAGGCGTAGTGGGCGGCCGGGGCGATCGGGATGGGCTCGGTGACCGGGTCGATGCCGTTGGCGCGGCAGGCGGCCAGGATCGTCGGGAAACGGTGCTCCCACATGTCGGCGCCGAAGTGCCGGGCGTCGAGGTACATGTGCTCGGCGTCCCGTTCCTGCATCCGCCGCATGATGCCCTTGGCGACGATGTCCCGGGGTGCGAGCTCGGCCAGTTCGTGCTGCCCCACCATGAAGCGCACGCCGTCGGCGTCGACCAGGTGGGCGCCCTCGCCGCGCACGGCCTCGGAGACCAGCGGCTGCTGGCCCTCGGCGTCGGCGCCGAGGAACAGCACGGTCGGGTGGAACTGCACGAACTCCAGGTCGCTGACCTCCGCGCCCGCGCGCAGCGCCAGCGCCACGCCGTCGCCGGTGGAGACGGACGGGTTGGTGGTCGCGGCGAACACCTGGCCCATGCCGCCGGTCGCGAGGACGACCGCGGGGGCGTGCACGGCGCCCACGCCGTCGTGCTGGCCCTCGCCCATCACGTGCAGGGTGACGCCGGCCGTGCGGCCCTCGGCGTCGGTCAGCAGGTCCAGCACGAGCGCGTTCTCGATCGTGCGCACCCCGCGCGCGTGGGCGGCCTCCACGAGCGCCCGGGAGACCTCCGCGCCCGTGGCGTCGCCGCCCGCGTGCACGATCCGGCGCCGGTGGTGGCCGCCCTCGCGGGTGAGCTGGATGCCACCCTCGTCGTCGGTGTCGAAGTGGGCACCGGTCGAGATCAGCCGCCGTACGGCGTCGGGGCCCTCGGTGACGAGGATGCGTACAGCGTCCTCGTCGCACAGGCCCGCGCCCGCCACCAGGGTGTCCTCGAGGTGCTGCTCGGGGGTGTCGCCCTCGCCGAGGGCGACGGCGATGCCGCCCTGCGCCCAGCGCGTCGAGCCGTCGTCCAGCCGGGCCTTGGTGACGACGACCGTCGTCAGGCCCGCGGCCTCGCAGCGCAGGGCGGCGGTCAGGCCGGCCACCCCGGATCCGACGACGACCACGTCCGCGGCGATGGACCACCCAGGTGCGGGCGCGTGCAGTCGTATACCTGTGCTGGTCACGAGGCGGCTCCGAGGGATCCGAAGGTGAGGGGCAGGTTGTCGATCAGCCGGGTCGAGCCGACCCGGGCGGCGACGGCGAGGACGGCCTCGCCGGTGAAGTCGTCACCGATCTCGGTGAAGTCGGACGGGTCGACCAGCGCGAGGTAGTCGAGGCGCAGCGGCGGGTCGAGGCGGGCGGCCTCGTCCAGGACCTGGCGGGCGGCCGCGCGGACGGCGGCCGGGGCGCCGGGCGCGACCGTGGCCACGGCGTGCGCGTCGGCTGCCGCGCGGGACTCCCCTATGGCGCTGAGCGCCTCGGCACGCGCGTGCGTGGAGGGCACTTCGAGGGCCCGCGCGCGCAGCGCCTCCTGCGCGGCGTGCCGGTCGCCGCCCGCGAACAGGGCGCGGGACAGGGCGAGTGCGGTGTGGCGCTCGCGCGGGGAGAGGTAGCGGTTGCGGCTGGAGAGGGCGAGGCCGTCCTCCTCGCGCACCGTGGGGACGCCGACGATCTCCATGCCGAAGTTGAGATCGCGCACCATGCGCCGGATCAGCGCCAGCTGCTGGGCGTCCTTCTGCCCGAACAGGGCCACGTCGGGCCGGGTCAGGTGCAGCAGCTTGGCGACGACGGTCAGCACCCCGTCGAAGTGGCCGGGGCGCGAGGCACCCTCCAGGCGCTCGCCCATGGGGCCCGCGGAGATGCGGACCTGGGGCTCGCCGCCCGGGTAGACCTCGTCCACGGAGGGCGCGAACACGGCGTCGGCGCCCGCCTGAGCGGCGAGCGACAGATCGGCGTCCAGGGTGCGCGGGTAGCGGTCCAGGTCCTCGCCGGCGCCGAACTGGAGCGGGTTGACGAAGACGGTGACGACGACCTCGCCGTCCGCTCCCGCGATCCGGCGCGCACTGCGGATCAGCGTGGCGTGGCCCTCGTGCAGGGCGCCCATGGTCATCACGACGGCACGGCGGCCGTGGCGCACGCGCGCGTGCAGCTCGTCGGCGGTGCTCAGCAGGGCGGTGGTCATCGGGAGTTCCCCTCGGTGCCGTTCGTGCCGTCGGTGCCGTCGGTGCCGTTCGTGCCGTGAGTGCCGTTCGTGCCGTCGGTTCCGTGCTGTCCCTCGGCGAGTACCCCGAGCAGGTCCTCGGCCAGCTCCGGCTTCAGCAGGCCGTGGGCGAGGGCGCGGTCGGCGGTCGCGCGGGCCATCGCCAGATAGCCGGCGACGGTCTGCGGGGCGTGCCTGCGCAGCTCGGTGACGTGCGCGGCGACCGTGCCGGCGTCGCCGCGCGCGACGGGCCCGGTGAGCGCCGCGTCACCAGAGCGCAGGGCGTTGTCCAGGGCGGCGCCGAGCAGCGGGCCGAGCATCCGGTCGGGGGCCTCCACGCCGGCCGCGCGCAGCAGCTCCATGGACTGCGCGACCAGGGTCACCAGGTGGTTGGCGCCGAGGGCGAGGGCCGCGTGGTAGAGCGGACGGTTCTCCTCGCTGATCCACTCGGGCTCGCCACCCATCTCGATGACCAGCGCCTCGGCGGCCAGCCGCAGCTCCTCGGGCGCGGTGACGCCGAAGGAACAGCCGGCCAGGCGCTGGACGTCCACGGGGGTGCCGGTGAAGGTCATCGCCGGGTGCAGCGCGAGCGGCAGCGCGCCCGCGCGCCGGGCGGGGTCGAGCACGGCGGTGCCGTACCGGCCGGAGGTGTGCACGAGCAGCTGGCCCGGCCGGACCGCGCCGGTCTCGGCGAGCCCGGCGACCAGGCCGGGCAGGGCGTCGTCGGGGACGGTCAGCAGGACGAGGTCGGCGCGCTCCATGACCTCGGCGGGCGGCACCAGCGGGACGTCGGGGAGCATCGTCTCGGCGCGCCTGCGGGAGGCGTCGGAGACGCCGGAGACGGCCACCGGACGGTGTCCGGCGAGCTGGAGGGACGCGGCCAGGGCGGGGCCCACCCGTCCGGCGCCGACGACGCCGACGGTGAGCCGCGCGGGGCGGTCCTGGGGATCTGACTGGTGGACTGTACTCACGCGACGGCGGCCTTCCCGTTCCAGTCCGCTCTGGGTACCGGACGATTTCTCGTCATGTTAACGCTATCCGCTTCGGGGGCATCCGGCTGTCCACAGGCTGTGGGTCACGCCACGCGAGTCTGTGCGTCACGCCACGCGAACCCGTGGGTCACGCCACGCGAGCCCGTGGGTCACGCCACGCGCGCGAGGACCCGGCCGCCTCGGAATCCCGGTGCCGCGAAATCCGGGTGCCGCGAAATTCCGGTGCCCCGGACGGCCGTGCGCGGCATCATCCCCGCCATGACGGATACGGCTGAGCGGGACGAAGAGCGGTTGCCGGAGCAGGGTGCGGAGCGGGGTGCGGAGCGGGGTCCAGAGCGGGGTGCGGAGCGAAGTTCACAGGAGGGTGAGGAGCGGTCCGCCGGGCAGGGCGACGAGCGCTCGGAGCGGGAGCGGATATGGAAGCGGCGCAGGGCCGCGCAGCGGGCCGCACGGCGCACCCTGTCCCGCGCGGGCTGGGGCGGCACGATCCGCGAGCGGCTCGCGCGGCTGCAGGACGAGGCGCCGGGCGTGTACGACCTGGACGAGCCGGCCGACATCTACGGCAACGGGGTCGTGGAGGCCCTGGAGGAACGGGTCGCCGCACTGCTCGGCACCGAGGCGGCCGCGTTCTTCCCGACCGGCACCATGGCCCAGCAGGTCGCCCTGCGCTGCTGGGCGGGCCGCACCGGCGACCCCACCGTCGCCCTGCACGCGAAGGCCCACCCCGAGATGCACGAACGGTATGCGTTCAGCCAGGTCAGCGGGTTGCGCCCGGTGATCGTGAGCGGCGAGCCCCGGCTGCCCACGGCCGCCGAGGTCCGCGACTTCCCGGAGCCCTTCGGGGCGCTGATGCTCGAACTGCCTCTCCGGGACGCCGGTTTCGTGCTGCCCACCTGGGAGGAGCTGACGGCGGTCGTCGAGGCGGCGCGGGAGCGCGACGCGGTGGTCCACTTCGACGGGGCGCGCCTGTGGGAGTCCACCGTCCACTTCGGCCGCCCGGTGGACGAGATCGCGAGCCTGGCGGACAGCGTCTACGTGTCGTTCTACAAGTCCCTCGACGGCTTCGGCGGCGCCGCGCTCGCCGGCCCGAAGACCCTGGTCGAGGAGGCGAAGACCTGGCGGCACCGGTACGGCGGGACGGTCTTCCAGCAGTTCCCGACCGCGCTGTCGGCGCTCGCCGGGCTGGATCGGGAGCTGCCCCGGCTGCCCGAGTACGTGCGCCACGCACGCGTGGTGGCCGCCGCGCTGAGCGAGGGGTTCGCGGACGCCGGGCTGCCCTGGGCGCGCGTGTACCCGGATCCGCCGCACACCCACGAGTTCCAGGTCTGGCTGCCGTACGACCCCGAGGTGCTGACGGAGGCGGCCCTCGGCCAGGCCGAGGAGACCTCGGTGATGCTCTTCGCGAACCCCTGGGACACGGGCGGGCCCGGCCTCGCGTTCACCGAGGTCACCGTCCGCGCCGCGGGCCTGGAGTGGACGGCGGACGACGTCCGGGCCGCGGCCCGGGACTTCGTGAGCCGGCTGCCCGGCAGGAAGTAGCCGGCAGGAAGCGGCCGGCGCGGGTCGTGCGGCTACGGCGCGCCGGGCCGCGGCCGGCGGCTCAGCGCGCGGCGGATCCGGCCCCGGGCCGGACGCTCGGCGAGGACCGCGCGAAAGCGCCGGTATTCACGCAGTTCGCGCACCAGGTCGAGGTCGTGGCGGCCCGGCGCGGGCGGCTCGGGCTCGCCGCGCATACGGGCCCGGTGGACGTCGAGGAGGTACTGCTGGGTGATGCTCATGGCGGATCGCCCTCTCGGGACGTGGACGGATCACTGGCTGATCACTGTGACGGGTCACTGTGACGGGTCACTGAGACGGGTCGCTGGCTGATCGCTGACGGATCGCCGGCCGGTCGGGCTCCGCGGCTGCCCCGGTGTCCTCAGACTGCTCCTGACCGGTGCGGATGTCCCGTGGATTGACGGCTGTCGTCAATCGGCGCGGGCACTGTCAGTGGCACGGTGCACGATGGGGGCATGAGCGTGACCATCGACATCACCGGGCTGCCGCCGGAGCGGGTCTGCGTCGTGCCCTCTCCGCTGGCGGAGCTGGGGATGGCGCTGCACGCGCTCAGCGAGCCCGGCCACCACCCGCAACTGCAGGGCTGGGCGACCGCCGTCTCGTCCCGGCTGGACCCGTGCCTGGCCGACCGGCTGTGCGAGGCGGAGTTCCTGTGGCGTACGACGTTCTCCGACGTCTTCGCCCCGTTCGCCGGGATACCCGGCCGGCGTACGCTCCCGGGCGCCACGCTCGCCGAGGAGCTGGACCTGCTGGACAAGCTGACGGACGAGCAGTTCGTCAACGCCGCGCTGGAGTTCAGCTGCCAGCTGCGCTACGACGTCCAGGACGTCGCGCCGCTGGACGATCCGCGGCTGCGCCGGCGCGCCCTGGAACTGGCCGCCGCGCGCGGCACCGTGCAGGAGCGGATCGCCCGGCAGCTGCTGGACGACCCGCCGGCCGTGCGCGCCTGGTTCCGCAAACTGATGCTCGACTGCGACGAGGCCTTCTTCGCCGACACCTGGGCCCGGATCCAGCCCCAGCTCGCCGCCGACGCCCGGCACAAGACCGAGCTGCTGCGCCGCAAGGGGCTCGGCGAGGCCATGGCGTCGCTCTCCGGTGCCGTCTCGCTGGACGAGGAGGCCGGGCTCGTCACGGTCGACAAGCTCGTGGTGGGCCGCACCGCCACCGGGGACGGCGGCCTGGTGCTGGTGCCGACCAGCCTGGGCCGGCCGCATCTGATGGTCCTGCACCGGTACGGCTGGCAGCCGTCGATCACCTACCCGGTCAGCGGCTCCCGCCCGGAGGCCCCGTCCGTCGAGCAGCTCACGCGCCGTCTGGAGGCACTGGCCCACCCGGTGCGGATCCGGCTGTGCCGGCACCTGGCCCGCGCCCCGTACACCACGAGCGAACTGGCCGACGCGCACGGCATGTCGGCGCCCGAGATATCCCGGCACCTGGCGGTGCTGAAGAAGGCGGGCCTGATCACCAACTACCGCCGGGGCCGGTACGTGCAGCACCAGCTGAACCTGTCCGCGGTGTCCCGCCTGGGCAGCGACTTCATCGAGGGCGTGCTGCGCTGACGCGCGGGGGTCCGCTCAGCGGTCTGCTCAGTGGTCCACTCGGCGGTCTGCTCAGCGGTCCGCTCAGCCGTGGCCGCCGGCCCGGACCAGCCCCGTCTCGTACGCCAGCACCACCACCTGCACCCGGTCCCGCAGCCCGAGCTTGGTCAGGATGCGGCCCACATGGGTCTTCACGGTCGCCTCGGACAGCACCAGCCGGGCGGCGATCTCGCCGTTCGACAGGCCCTGTGCGACCAGCACCATGACCTCGCGCTCGCGGTCGGTCAGCCGCTCCAGCTCCTTGTGCCGGGGCTCCTTGCCGGCGGCGGGCAGCATCGGCGCGAACCGGTCCAGCAGGCGCCGGGTGGTGGAGGGCGCCACGACCGCGTCGCCGCTGTGCACCGCGCGGATCGCGGACAGCAGCTCGCCGGGCGGCACGTCCTTGAGCATGAAGCCGGAGGCGCCCGCCTTCAGCCCGGAGAAGGCGTACTCGTCCAGGTCGAACGTGGTCAGGATGAGCACCTTCGGCGGATTCGGCTCCGCGCAGATCCGCCGGGTGGCCTCGACGCCGTCCAGCTTCGGCATGCGGACGTCCATCAGGACGACGTCGACGTCGGTGGAGCGCACCGCCTGGAGGGCCTCCACGCCGTCGCCCGCCTCGGCGACGACCTCCATGTCCGGCTGGGCGGCGAGCACCATCCGGAACCCGGTGCGCAGCAGCACCTGGTCGTCGACGAGCATCACGCGGATCGCCATCGGGTCCTCTTCCGTTTCCGTGTTCCGTGTCTTCGGTCGCCGCCGGCGTGCGACCGGTGTGACAGGTATGACAGGTGTGACAGGTGTCAACAAAGGGCGTGCGTCGGTGTCAGTGCGCTGGTTTGAGCGGGAGCAGCGCACTGATGCGGAATCCTCCGCCGGGGCGCGGACCGGCGTCCAGGGTGCCGCCGACCATGCCGACCCGCTCGCGCATGCCGATCAGGCCGTGCCCCTGGCCGTCGGCGCCGCCCTCCTCGTACAGCTCGTGCGGTGCGCCCTGGCCGTCGTCCTCGACGAGCAGGCCGAGCCCGTCGTCGAAGTAGACCAGCCGCACGCTCGCGCCCGTGTTGGGCCCGCCGTGCTTGCGGGTGTTGGTGAGCGCCTCCTGGACGATCCGGTACGCGGTCAGCTCCACCCCGCTGGGCAGCGGGCGCGGGGTGCCCTCGACCTTGAAGTCGACGGGCAGACCGGAGCTGCGGCACTTCTCGACCAGCTCGTCGATCTGCTCGACGTCGGGCTGGGGGACGTACTCCCCGCTCTCCTGGTGCTCCCCGGTGCGCAGCACGCCCAGCAGACGGCGCATCTCGGCGAGGGCCTGACGGCCGGTGGAGGAGATCGTCTCCAGGGCCGTCTTCGCCTGGTCGGGGGCGGCGTCGAGGACGTAGGCGGCGCCGTCGGCCTGGACGACCATCACCGACACGTTGTGCGCGACCACGTCGTGCAGCTCGCGCGCGATCCGGGCGCGCTCGGCGGCCACCGCGACCTTGGCCTGCGCCTCGCGCTCCTTCTCCAGGCGGGCGGCGCGCTCCTCCAGCTGGGCGAAGTAGGCCCGGCGGGTGCGCACGGAGTCGCCGAGGACCCAGGCGAGCGCGAACGGGACGGTCTGGAACGCGGCTATCGCGACCTGTCCGAGGAAGCTGCTGTGCTGGGCGGGCCAGCGGATCTGCGCCAGCGTCGCCGCGCCCAGGCTGACGCCGAGGGCGAGCCGGGAGGCCCAGCGGGCACTCATCGTGGCGACCGTGTACGTGATCACCAGCATCGCGAAGTCGGCGAGCAGCGTCTCGACGTCCAGGACCAGCTGGAGGAGCCCGGTCGCGATGGCCAGCAGCAGCATCGCCTCCGGGAAGCGGCGCCGCAGCGCGACGACGACACACAGGACGGCGGACACGGCCATCCCCGCGGCGACGGTCCCGTGGTGGTCGTGTGCCCCGTTGACGTTCATCACGCTCACGCCGGAGAGCCCGAACAGGACGACAGCCCAGAAGCTGTCGACCCAGGTCGGGTGCCGGCGGAGGAAGTCATAGAGGCGCTGCACGTAACCCAGAGTAGGGAAACCGAATGCGTGCAGGGGTCAACCGGAGGACCGATCCGCGCCCCGCGCGTGTACTCCGCAAGGTGGAGGCAGTGGTCACCCGTGCGCCTAGTCTGTTGCGGTGACGGATGAGACGGCGACCGGGGCGACCGGGGGCGTACGCGGCTGGCGGGCGGCGACCGAGGCGGCGCTGTACGGCCCCGACGGGTTCTACCGGCGCCCCGAGGGCCCGGCCGGGCACTTCCGTACGTCCGTGCACGCCTCGCCGCTGTTCGCCGGCGCCGTGGCCCGGCTGCTGTGCCGGGTCGACGAGGCGCTGGGCCGGCCCGGGGCACTGGACTTCGTCGACCTGGGGGCCGGGCGGGGCGAGCTGGTCACCGGCGTCCTCGCCGCCCTGCCGGCCGACGTGGCCGCCCGCGCGCGCGGGTACGCCGTCGAGATCGCCGGCCGTCCGCCGGGACTGGACGAGCGGATCACCTGGCTGACGCAGCCCCCTCAGGCGGTGACCGGGCTGTTGTTCGCCAACGAGTGGCTGGACAACGTGCCCGTGGACGTCGCCGAGGTGGACCCGGCGGGCGTACCCCGGCTGGTGCTGGTCGCTGCGGACGGCTCCGAGCGGCTCGGGGACCCGGTGACGGGCGATGCCGCGGACTGGCTGGCGCGGTGGTGGCCGCTGCCGCCCGAGGAGGGGCTGCGGGCGGAGATCGGGCTGCCCAGGGACCTGGCGTGGGCGGGCGCCGTGGACCGGTTGGTCCGCGGGCTCGCGGTCGCCGTGGACTACGCGCACGCCGCCGGCGCGCGCCCTCCGTACGGCACCCTCACCGGCTTCCGGGAGGGACGCGGGACGGTCCCCGTGCCGGACGGGTCGTGCGACATCACGGCACACGTCGCGCTGGACGCCTGCGCGGCGGCCGGCACGGCGCGCACGCTCCCCGCCGCGCGGCTCCACAGCCAGCGCGACGCGCTGCGCGCCCTGGACGTCACCGGCGCACGCCCCCCGCTCGCGCTCGCCTCCACGGACCCCTCGGCCTACGTGCGCGCCCTGGCGAGCGCGGGCGAGGCCGCCGAGCTCACCGCGCCGGGCGGCCTCGGCGACTTCGGCTGGCTGCTCCAGCCGGTCGGAATTCCGGACCCGCTCCTGGGGTGACCACGTGTCCTACGGCGTGACTGTTTGCCCCGCGGTGACTACTTGTCGATGTCGCCGACCACGAAGAACATCGACCCCAGGATCGCCACCATGTCCGCCACCAGCGTCCCCGGGAGCAGCTCGGTCAGAACCTGGATGTTGTTGTACGAGGCGGAGCGCAGCTTCAGCCGGTACGGCGTCTTCTCGCCCTTGCTGACCAGGTAGTAGCCGTTGATCCCGAGCGGGTTCTCGGTCCACGCGTACGTGTGCCCCTCGGGCGCCTTCAGCACCTTGGGCAGCCTCTGGTTGATCGGGCCCGGCGGCAGCTCGGTGATCCGGTCCAGGCAGGCGTCGGCGAGGTCGAGGGCGTTGTGGGTCTGCGCCAGCAGGCACTCGAAGCGGGCGAGGCAGTCGCCCTCCTCACGGGTGACGACCTTCAGCGTGTCCCGCAGTTCGCCGTACGCCAGGTACGGCTCGTCGCGGCGCAGGTCGAAGTCGACGCCCGAGGCACGCGCGATGGGTCCGCTCACGCCGTAGGCGTGCGCGGCCTCCGGCGTCAGCGCCCCCACGCCCCGCGTGCGCCCCCGGAAGATCTCGTTGCCGAGCACCAGGTCGTCGAAGACGTCCATGCGGGAGCGGACGGCGGCGACGGCGGCACGCGCGCGTGCGGTCCATCCGGCCGGCAGGTCCTCCTTGAGGCCGCCGACGCGGTTGAACATGTAGTGCATGCGCCCGCCGGAGACCTCCTCCATGACGTTCTGGAGCACCTCGCGCTCCCGGAACGCGTAGAAGACCGGCGTGATCCCGCCCAGCTCCAGCGGGTAGGACCCGAGGAACATCAGGTGGTTCAGCACCCGGTTCAGCTCGGCCAGCAGCGTGCGCGTCCACACCGCGCGCTCGGGGACCTCCATGCCGAGCATCCGCTCGACGGCGAGGACCACGCCCAGCTCGTTGGAGAACGCCGACAGCCAGTCGTGGCGGTTGGCGAGCATGATGATCTGCCGGTAGTCGCGGGCCTCGAAGAGCTTCTCGGCGCCCCGGTGCATGTAGCCGATCACCGGCTCCGCGTGCCTGATGCGCTCGCCGTCCAGCACGAGCCGCAGCCGCAGCACCCCGTGCGTGGACGGGTGCTGGGGGCCGATGTTGAGCACCATGTCGGTGCTCTCGGCGGCACCGCCGATGCCGACCGTGGTCTCCGTCGCAGTCATGGCACCAGTTTCCCCTACGTACGCTGGCCCCATGGAGACGGGGAGCCCGGAAACCTCCGGGGGGACCAGGGACGAGCCGGAGTGGCGCGGGCTGCCGCCCGGTCTGCTGCGGATGCGCCGGCTGCTGCTGGCGCTGTGGACGGGGCTGATCGCCCTGCTGGTGGGGCTGCTGCCGGGCGTGCTCGCCGGACCCGGGTGGGCGGCCCTCGCGCTGGTGCCCCTGGCGGCCGGCGCCTGGTGCCGGCGGCTGCTCGGCCGCAACTGGCGCTCCTGGCGGTACGCCGAGCGCGCCGACGACCTGCTGATCAGCCGGGGCGTGCTGTGGCGGGAGGAGACCGTGGTGCCGTACGGGCGGATGCAGCTCGTGGAGGTCACGTCCGGGCCCGTCGAGCGGCACTTCGGGCTGGCCAGCGTGCAGCTGCACACCGCGGCCGCCGCGACCGACGCCGTCATCCCCGGCCTCGACCCGGCCGAGGCGGAACGGCTGCGCGACCGGCTCACCGAGCTGGGCGAGGCCCGATCGGCGGGCCTGTGACGACGCCGGAGACAGGGCCCGGCGCACCTGAGGGCGGGGAGGCGGTGGCCGGGAGCGGCGCGGCGGTCGCCGACGGCGGGGCGGCGGTCGCCGAGGGCGGGGCGGCGGTCGCCGAGGGCGGGGCGGCGGTCGCCGAGCGGCGGTTGCATCCCGTCACGCCGTTCCGGCGGGCGTGGGCGCCGGTCGCCGTGCTCGCCGGGTGGGGCGTGCACGACCCGAACGCCGCGCAGGAGCAGCTGACGCGGCTGACCGGCACCATGCTCCTGATCGGGGCCGCCGTGCTGGTCCCGGCGGCCGGCCTGTACGGCTTCCTGTCCTGGTGGTTCACGCGCTTCGCGGTCACCGACACCGAACTGCGCATACGTACCGGGCTGCTGTTCCGGCGCACCGCGCACATCCGGCTGGAACGCGTCCAGGCGGTCGACGTCACGCGTCCGCTCCTCGCGCGCGTGGCGGGCGTCGCCAAGCTGCGCATCGATGTCGTCGGGACCGACAAGAAGGACGAACTCGCCTTCCTGGGCGAGCGGGAGGCGCGCGACCTGCGCGCGGAGCTGCTCGCGCGCGCGGCGGGCTTCGCGCCCGGCACGGCGCGCGAGGTCGGCGAGGCGCCCGCGCAGGAGCTGTTGCGGGTGCCGCCGCGCGAGCTGGCGCTCTCCGTGGCCCTGACGGGCGCCACATGGGTCTCCCTGGCCGCGGCCCTCGTCGTACCGCCCGTGCTGTGGCTCCTCCTGCACAGCGTGTGGACCGTCCTCGCCACCGCTCTCCCGCTGTTCGGCGGCGCGGTGGGGCGCAGCGCGGGGCGGTTCGTCACCGAGTACGACTGGTCGGTGGGCGAGTCCCCGGACGGGCTGCGCATCGACCACGGGCTGCTCGACCGCACGCACGAGACCGTGCCGCCGGGGCGGGTGCAGACCGTACGGATCGTGGAACCGCTGCTGTGGCGGCGGCTCGGCTGGGTGCGGGTGGAGTTGAACGTGGCCGGGTCGGCCAACTCCGTGCTGGTACCGGTCGCTCCGCGCGCGGTGGCCGAGTCGGTCGTCGCACGCGTACTGCCCGGCGTGACCGTCCCCGCCCCCGCGTCCCTGTCCCGCCCGCCGCGGCGGGCGGGCCGGTGCGTGCCGGTGTGGTGGCGCGGGCACGGCCTCGCCGTCACCGAGTCGGTCTTCGCCGCACGGCACGGCCTGCTGAGCCGCCGCCTGTCCCTGGTTCCGCACGCGAAGGTGCAGAGCGTACGGCTCACCCAGGGCCCCTGGAAGCGCCTGTGGCGGCTCGCCGACGTCCACGTGGACACCGGCGCCGACAAGACCGTGACGGCCCGTCTGCGCGGCGCGGAGGAGGCCGCCCGCCTGCTGCGGGAGCAGGCGGCCCGCTCCCGCACCGGCCGCAGGACGGCCCGCCCGGACCGCTGGATGGCCTGACCGCCCCCGCCCGGGAACAGCTGAGCCCGGCTCACCCCCGCAGGGGAGCCGGGCTCTTGGGTCGATCGGGCCGGTCGAACCGGTCGGGTCGGTGCCGCCGGTGTCGCCGGGTCAGGACGCCGCGCTGCGCAGGCCCTGGAGGTCGATCTGCTCGGTCTCGTCGTGCGCGGTGAGGTCGATGACCTGCCCGACGCCGCGCGACCGCGTGTCGGCGGCCTTGAACTCGGCCTCGGTCTCGGCCTTGTGCAGGGCGAGCGCCTCCTGGCCGACGACGTCCGCGAGGTCCTCGTTCTGCACGGAGTCCAGCGCGGCGGACGACGTCTGCTTCTGGGTGCCGAAGAAGTCGAAGCCGCCCTCGACCATCGGGCGCCGAGCGGGCGCGGCCGGTACGACGGCCACCGCGGTCGGCACCGTGAAGTGCCCGGCGGGCTGCGACCCCTGGTGCTTGGCGGGAAGCTCCGACGCCTCCGAAACGACGGCCGCGCGCGCGTGCACGTCGCTGTCCCCGACCGGCCCCTGCCCCGGCCCCTGCGCCTCGTCCGAGGCAGCGGCGACCGCTTCCGTCACGCCCTCCGCGGCGCCTTCTCCTTTGGCAACGGCATCGGCGTCATCGGCCTCCGCCACGGACGACTCCGTCTCGGACACGGGGTCCGACACGGCCTCGGGCTCGGCCTCGGACACAGGCTCAGTCTCGGACTCGGCCGCCCCGGGCTCCTGAGCCCCCGACTCCGCCTCGACGGACTCCGCCTCGACAGCCTCGGGCTCCACGGACTCGGTCTCCACCGACTCGTGCTTCACAGCCCCGTCCACCGCAGCCCCCGCGGCCTCGCCATCAGCGGCCTCGTCCTCCGGGGACCCGTCCTTCACGGACGCCTCGCGGCCGAACCGCGCCAGCGCCTCCGCCGCCCGCCGGTACAGCAGCGCGCCCTCCGCCGAGAAGACGACACGACGCTCCGGCGTCTCCTCGGCGGCGGCCTGCGGGACCACGGCCTCGACCGAAGCCGCCGGCACCTGCGACTGCGGCTCCGGCTCTGGTTCTGCACGGCGCGCAGGCGGCAACGCGGGCACGGTCGACGACGGGGCCGCCTCGAGTTCCAGCAGCCGGCGTCCCTCCAGGGCGCTCGCGCGCTCGGTCTCCGCCGTGGCGTACCGGCGCAGCAGGGCCGCGTGCTCGTTGCGCAGGCCGGCCAGCTCCGCGCGCTTGGCGCGCAGCCGCTGCTCCAGCTTGATGCGCAGTTCGCGCGACTCCTCCAGGTCGGTCTCCAGTTCGGCGACCCGTTCCTCGAAGCGCCACTCGTCGCTGGCACGCGCGCGCGTGAGGTCGGCGACCTGCCTGCCGGCCTGCGCGTCCCAGCGGCGCATCACGATCGCGCCGCCGACCGCCGTCAGCGCGGCGGCCGCGGCCGCCGCACGCAGCACCATGGCCTCGGAGAACACCCAGGGGGCCAGCGCGCAGACGACGGAGACACCGGCGATCGCCGAGGGCGGCAGGAGCCGGTGCAAAGGCGGGGAATGGCGGTGGCGTCCACGTGGCATGGCCAGAAACTTACCGCGCGTAGGCGAATCGTGGGCGCCCACACCTTAAAAACACGGCCACACCGGGATTCTCGCGGCTCCCCGTCGCCCTTTGCCGACGGAAGGAGAGCCACCGCTCGACGGAAGGAGAGCCACCGCTGAGCGAAAGGACAGCCACCGCCGAGCGGAGGGAGCGCCACCCCCAGCGAAAGGAGCGCCACCTCTCAGCGGTCGGACAGCCGCCCGCTGAGCCACTGCAGGGTCGCCGGGATCTCCCGTCGCCAGGTGTTGAAGTTGTGTCCGCCGCTGTCCAGGATGATCGACGAGATACGGGTCAGGTTCGTGGCCCGCACACGCTCTATGAACCTGAGCGTGTCCTTGTAGTTGTGCTCGCCGACCTTGCTGCTGGTGACGAGCAACGAGGTGTCGGGCGCGGCCTCGTGCTGGAGGAGCCACCACAGGTCGGCACGGTTGCGCAGGGTGCTGTCGCGCTGGAAGAGGTCACCGGTCGTGGGGTCGATCGGCGCCTTGTAGTACGGCGAGAGACCCGCCCCGGCGGCGTAGACGGCCGGATGGTGCATCGCGAGCTTCAGCGCGCAGTAGCCGCCGGTGGAGTCGCCGACGATGCCCCAGCCGCCGGGCCGTCTGCCCACCCGGTAGTGGGCGAGGACGGCGTCGGGCAGATCCTTGGCGAAGAACGTCTCGCTCTGCGGCCCGCCCGGGACGTCCACGCACTCGGTGTCCCGGGGCGGTGCCACGGTCGGCCGCAGCATCACCAGGATCATCGGCTGCATCCGCCCGTTCTTGGCCAGGTCCTGCGCCGTACGCGGGTAGCGCAGCTTGTCCACCAGCGCCCGCGCCGTACCGGGGTATCCGGTCAGCACGACGGCGGCGGGGAAGGTCCGCGTGCGGTAGCGGGCCTGGAAGTACTCCGGCGGCAGATAGACGTACGCCGGTGTGGCGAGGTGGGTGCGGCGGCCCACGATGTCGACCTTCTGGATCTGCCCGGTCGTCCGCGGCCCGGAGCCGTTCACGCCCTCCACCAGGGAGGTGGACACCACTTGGAGCGGGCCGCCGGCGCCGTGGGTGCCCGTGTGGTCGACGACGACGCCCTGGTCGGTCTCCTCGCCCAGCAGGTCGGCCCAGCTGGCGTAGAAGCCGAAGGCCTGGTTGACGGCGATCCCCGTGGTCGCGAAGAGCGCCGACTGGGCGGCGAGAAGAAGGGCGACCCGTCCGCTGACGGCCCGCCAGGTCGGCCGGGCCAGCCGTGGCCACCACCACACCGTGGCGACGAACAGCACCACGGCGAACAGGACCGCCAGCACCAGCACTTTGTTGCTCGTGAGACCCATGGGCTCTTTCCCGCCTGCGCTTTCTGCCTGTCGCCCGCCCACACATTCGTCGCAAGGGCTTGCCCGAGGCTTTCCTTGGCCTTTGGCCCGACTTTCCGGAGGGGGATGAACCTCGTCCCCCGAGACACCGTCCTAGAGGGCGCAATGTCGCCGGATGCCCCGATCGGCACCGGGTCCAAGGTCTCTCGCAGAACTACGGGATGCGATGTCTGTCAGGATAGATGGGGAAATGTCGGGCGAGGTTCCGAGCCGATCAAGCCGGGCGCGGCGCGTACTGCGCGGCCCGCGCCCCGAGGCCGTTCCCACCCTCATCGCCAGGGCGTGCGCCGTCGTGGGCGTCCTGGACATCGCCGGGGGCGTCTTCCCGCGCTTCCGACACAGCCGTATGCACGCCCTCGTCGAGGTGCTGCCCGGTTCGTTCGGGCCCTTCGCCGCGGCCGTGTCGCTCGCCGACGGTGTGCTGTTGCTGCTGCTCGCGCACGGGCTCAGGCGGCGCAAGCGCCGGGCGTGGCGCGCCGCCGCCGTGCTGCTCCCGGCCGGCGCCGTCGCCCAGTTCGTGTACCGGCACTCGCTCGCCGGCGTGCTCATCTCGCTGGCGCTGCTGATGCTGCTGCTGCGCCATCGCGACGAGTTCGCGGCCCTGCCCGACCCGCGCAGCCGCTGGCGGGCCCTCGCCAACTTCGTCCTGATGAGCGCCGGTTCGATCGCCCTCGGGCTGGTCATCGTCAGCGCGCACCCGAACCGCATGGTCGGCGACCCGAGTCTGGCCGACCGGCTGACGCACGTCGTCTACGGCCTGGTCGGCTTCGAGGGCCCGCTGGACTACGACGGCTACACCTCCTGGACGGTCGCCTTCTCCCTCGGCGCCCTCGGCTGGCTGACCGCGGTCACCACCATCTACCTGGCCTTCCGCCCCGAACACCCGGCCGCCCGGCTCACCGAGGAGGACGAGGCGAAACTGCGCGTCCTGCTCGACAAGCACGGCCGGCGCGACTCCCTCGGCCACTTCGCGCTGCGCCGCGACAAGGCGGTCGTCTTCTCCCCCAGCGGCAAGGCCGCCGTCACCTACCGCGTCGTCTCCGGTGTGATGCTCGCCAGCGGCGACCCGATCGGTGACGTCGAGGCCTGGCCGGGCGCCATCGAGCGCTTCATGGACGAGGCCAAGGCCCACTCCTGGACGCCCGCGGTCATGGGCTGCTCGGAGACGGGCGGCGAGGTCTGGGCCCGCGAGACCGGCCTCGACGCCCTGGAACTGGGCGACGAGGCGGTGGTCGACGTGGCGGATTTCTCGCTCGCCGGACGCGCGATGCGCAACGTGCGCCAGATGGTCAAGCGCATCGAGCGAGCCGGCTACGAAACCCGGGTACGGCGTGTCCGTGACGTCGGCGAAGCGGAACTGGAGCGCATACGCCTGGCCGCGGAGGACTGGCGCGGCACCGACACCGAGCGCGGCTTCTCCATGGCACTCGGCCGCGTCGGCGACCCCGCCGACGGCGACTGCCTGATCGCCACCGCCCACAAGCAGGACGACGAGGTAGGCGAGTACGGCGACCTGAAGGCGATCCTGCACTTCGTGCCCTGGGGCACCGACGGCGTCTCCCTCGACCTCATGCGCCGCGACCGCGGCGCCGACCCCGGCATGAACGAGCTGCTGATCGTCGCCGCCCTCCAGGCCGCCCCGAAGCTCGGCATCACCCGGATCTCGCTCAACTTCGCGATGTTCCGCTCCGCCCTCGCGCGCGGGGAGAAGATCGGCGCGGGCCCGGTGCTGCGGGCCTGGCGCGGGCTGCTGGTGTTCCTGTCCCGCTGGTTCCAGATCGAGTCGCTGTACAAGTTCAACGCCAAGTTCCAGCCCCGCTGGGAACCGCGCTTCGTCGTCTACCGCGCCTCCGCCGACCTGCCCCGCATCGGCTTCGCCGCCATGCAGGCCGAAGGCTTCGTCAACCTCGCCCTCCCGCTGCCGCGCGCCCTGCGCCGGCGCAGGGCGGCCTCCGCCGGGCGCCCCTGCGCGCACGCCGTCCCGGAGCACGACGTCCGCGCGGCCTGACCCCGCCCCACCCCCAACTCCCCCCGCCCAACCAGAGACCGCACCCCGGCCCCACCCAGACCGCCCTCTCCGGGGCTCGTCCCGGCGGCCCGGACGGAAGCCGGCCCTTCCCCCACAGGGCCCTCCGTCCGGGCCGTGGCACGTTCACGGCACCCCCGGGGCCTACGCTGAACGTATGAACAACCTCAGCGGGCGCCGCCGAGTGGCGGGCCTTCCGGAATGGGACCGGTGCGCGGTCATGGGCGTCGTCAACGTGACCCCCGACTCCTTCTCCGACGGCGGCCGCTGGTTCGACACCACGGTCGCCGTCAAACACGGCCTCGACCTGGTCGCCGAGGGCGCGGACCTGGTCGACGTCGGCGGCGAGTCCACCCGCCCCGGCGCCACCCGCGTCGACGAGGCCGAGGAACTGCGGCGCGTCATCCCCGTCGTGCGCGGCCTCGCCTCCGAGGGCGTGGTCGTCTCCGTCGACACCATGCGCGCCTCCGTCGCCGAGCAGTCCCTCGCGGCGGGCGCCGCCCTCGTCAACGACGTCAGCGGCGGCCTCGCCGACCCCGCCATGATCCCCGTGGTCGCCGCCGCGGGCGCCCCCTTCGTCGTCATGCACTGGCGCGGCCTCCTCCAGGACGGCAACGTCAAGGGCACCTACGAGGACGTCGTCACCGAGGTCGTGGACGAACTGCACGCGCGCGTGGACGCCGTCCTGGCGGGCGGCATCGCCCCCGACCGGATCGTCGTCGACCCCGGCCTCGGCTTCTCCAAGGAGGCCGAGCACGACCTCGTCCTGCTCGCCCACCTCGACCGGCTGCGCGTGCTCGGCCACCCCCTGCTCGTCGCCGCCTCCCGCAAGCGGTTCCTCGGCCGCGTCCTCGCCGGCCCGCAGGGCGCGCCCCCGCCCGCCCGCGAGCGCGACGCCGCCACCGCCGCCGTCTCCGCGCTCGCCGCGCACGCGGGCGCGTGGGCGGTGCGTGTGCACGAGGTGCGCGCCACGGCCGACGCGGTACGCGTCGCACGGGCCGTCGAAGAGGCGCGCACGGCGGACTCCCCCGCGCAGGCATCCGGCGCGGAAGGAGCCCGGTGAGCGCCCCCCACACCGATGTCGAGCAGGTGGAGGCCGCCAACACCGCCTTCTACGAGGCGATGGAACGCGGCGACTTCGAGGAACTGTCCTCCCTCTGGCTCACCCCCGCCGACCTGGGCGTCGACGAGGAGTACCACGACCCGGCGGACACCGGTGTCGTCTCCTGCGTCCACCCCGGCTGGCCGGTGCTCACCGGCCGCGGCGAGGTCCTGCGGTCGTACGCCCTGATCATGGCGAACACCGACTACATCCAGTTCTTCCTCACCGACCTGCATGTCTCCGTCACCGGCGACACGGCCCTGGTGACCTGCACCGAGAACATCCTCAGCGGCGGTCCCGCACCCGCGGACGGCGCGGAGCTCGGCCCCCTGGTCGGGCAGATCGTCGTCGCCACGAACGTGTTCCGGCGCACCCCCGACGGCTGGAAGATGTGGTCCCACCACGCCTCCCCCGTCCTCGCCGAGACCGCCGACACCGACGAGGACGGGGCGAACGGCGAGAACGGCGAACCCGGCGTGAACGGCGTCGACCCCGACGACGGCCCCTTCTGACGGGCCACTGACGGGGCCCCCTTACGGCCCCCTGGCAGCCCCCTTACGGCCCGCTCACGGCCCCTTCGGCCGCCCGCGGGGGCGAGAAGCGAGGGAAGTGGTTGGAATCACGAACCGGGGGTAGGAGCGGCTTCCGGCCATGGCACGGCCGGGTTCCCCCGGGGAAACAGACGGTGAACCCTCGACGTCCCGGCCCCTGTCCACACCTCGGTGACCCCTCCGTGTCAGTGCCCGCAGGTAGATTCGTCTGTGGCCGGTGTGCCGCCCGCACACGGCACCGACCGGCCGTTCCCGACGATTGCAGGAGTGATTCGCGTGGATCGTGTCGCGCTGCGCGGCCTGAAGGCCCGTGGGCACCACGGTGTGTTCCCCAGGGAGCGCGAGGAGGGCCAGACCTTCATCGTCGACCTGGTCCTCGGCCTGGACACCCGGCCGGCCGCGGCCGACGACGACCTGGCGAGGACCGTGCACTACGGCGTCGTGGCCGAGGAGGTCGTGGCCGTGGTCGAGGGCGAGCCCGTGAACCTGATCGAGACGCTCGCCGAGCGGATCGCCCAGACCTGCCTCAAGCACGAAGGTGTCCAGGAGGTCGAGGTGTGCGTGCACAAGCCGGACGCGCCGATCACCGTCGCCTTCGACGACGTGACCGTCACCATCACCCGGAGCCGAGTATGACCCGACCTTTCGCCCAGGGTCAGAGCGACCCGACCGTCCAGCCGGTGCCGGCCTCCGTCGTCCAGAAGGTCGACGACGCCGACACGACCCTGCAGAACCCCCAGTGGGCCGTCCTCTCCCTCGGCTCCAACCTGGGCAACCGCCTGGAGACCATCCAGGGCGCCGTCGACGCCTTCGAGGACACCCCGGGCGTGCGCATCAAGGCCGTCTCCCCGGTGTACGAGACCGAGCCGTGGGGCGTCGCGCCCGGCAGCCAGCCCTCGTACTTCAACGCGGTCGTGCTCCTGAAGACCACCCTGCCGCCGTCCTCCCTGCTGGAGCGGGCGCACGCCGTCGAGGAGGCCTTCAACCGGGTCCGCGAGGAGCGCTGGGCCCCGCGCACGCTGGACGTCGACATCGTGGCCTACGCGAACGTCACCTCCGACGACCCGCAGCTCACCCTCCCCCACCCGCGCGCCCACGAACGCGCCTTCGTCCTCGCCCCCTGGCACGACGTGGACCCGCAGGCCACGCTGCCCGGCCGCGGCGCGGTGGCCGAACTGCTGTCGGCCGTCACGCGCGGCGGCATCGCGCCCCGCGCGGACCTGGAACTCCGACTGCCCGAGTAGTCGTTAAGGTCGACACGACCACATTCCGGGACCGGTCCGGGGGAGCTGAAGGGACACCGTGAAACAGCTGCGCATCAGGGTGCTGATCGGCGTGTTCGTCGTCGCCGGAGTTCTGTCCTGGGCGGGAGCCCGCCTCTGGAACTCGATCGGGACCCTTCCCAGCGTCCCCCTGGCCGCCCCTGTCGTCCTGGCCCTGATCGCGGTGGTCCTGCTGTCCACGGCGCTCTCGCTGCGCGCCCGCCTCAAGGCCCAGCGCGAGCGCCGGCCCGACGCGAAGGGCGTCGACCCGCTGATGGCCGCCCGCGCGGTCGTCTTCGCCCAGGCCAGCGCCCTGGTCGCCGCCCTCGTCTCCGGCATGTACGGCGGCACGGGCGTCTTCCTGCTGGAACTCCTCGACATCCCGGCCCGCCGCGACCAGGCCCTCTACGCCGGCTTCTCCGTCCTCGCGGGCATCGCCGTCATAGCGTCCGCCCTCTTCCTGGAACGCGTCTGCAAGCTCCCGGAGGACGAGGACCAGAACCGCGACCGGGGCGCGGAGCCGGCGGCCTGACCGCCGGCCCGGTCCGGGTGGATCAGCGCGCCATGATGAGGCTCATCGCCTCGTTGCGCGTCGCCGCGTCCCGCAGCTGACCGCGCACCGCCGAGGTGATCGTCTTCGCCCCCGGCTTGCGGATGCCCCGCATCGACATGCACATGTGCTCGCACTCGACGACCACGATCACGCCCCGGGGCTCGAGTATCTCCATCAGGGAGTCCGCGATCTGCGTGGTGAGACGTTCCTGCACCTGCGGGCGGCGGGCGTAGACGTCCACCAGCCGGGCCAGCTTGGACAGCCCGGTGATCTTCCCCGTCTCGGACGGGATGTAGCCGACGTGAGCGACGCCCCGGAACGGCACCAGATGATGTTCACAGGTGCTGTAGACCTCGATGTCCTTCACGAGGACCATCTCGTCGTGCCCCAGGTCGAAGGTCGTCGTCAGGACGTCCTCGGCCTTCTGCCACAGGCCCGCGAAGATCTCCTGGTACGCCCGCGCCACCCGGGCCGGCGTCTCCCTGAGGCCCTCACGGTCCGGGTCCTCGCCGATCGCGATCAGCAGTTCCCGCACAGCGTTCTCGGCGCGCTTCTCGTCGAACTCGCCGATGGGGCCCTCTCCGTCCAGGGTCACGGGGTCGGTCATCTGGTTCCTCGTTCCTGTGCCTGTCACGCGCGGCGGCCACGCGTGCTCTTCGCGGACATGCCGAAATGCCGCGCCCCCCAGGCTAGAACCTGGGGGGCGCGGCATTCATTCCGGGCCGCTGTGGCCGAAAACCGTCAGCTTTCGGTGCGGTCCTCCGGGGTCTGCTCCGTCAGGGGGGCGGACTCCGAAGCCGTGGACTTGGCCGTGCTGATCGCCGCCGTCGCGCCGTTCGCACCGTTCGTCAGGGCCAGCTCCTTGGGGGAGAGCACCGGCGGACGGGTGGACGGGGTGCGGCGGGAGGAGCCGGTCCAGGCGGGGCGCGGCGGGCGCTTGACGATCGAGGCGAAGACCTCGGCGATCTCCTCCTTGCCCAGGGTCTCCTTCTCCAGGAGGGCCAGGACGAGGTTGTCGAGCACGTCGCGGTTCTCGACCAGGATCTCCCACGCCTCGTTGTGCGCGGTCTCGATGAGCTTCTTGACCTCTTCGTCGACCAGCGCGGCGACCTCTTCCGAGTAGTCGCGCTGGTGCGCCATCTCACGGCCGAGGAAGGGCTCGCTGTTGTCGCCGCCGAACTTGATGGCGCCGAGCCGCTCGGTCATGCCGTACTGGGTGACCATCGCGCGGGCCAGGTTGGTGGCCTTCTCGATGTCGTTGGCGGCACCGGTGGTCGGGTCGTGGAAGACCAGTTCCTCGGCCGCCCGGCCGCCCAGCATGTAGGCGAGCTGGTCGAGCATCTCATTGCGCGTGGTCGAGTACTTGTCCTCGTCCGGGAGCACCATCGTGTAACCGAGGGCCCGGCCGCGGGACAGGATCGTGATCTTGTGGACCGGGTCGGAGTTCGGCGAGGCCGCCGCGACCAGGGCGTGACCGCCCTCGTGGTACGCGGTGATCTTCTTCTCCTTGTCCGACATGATCCGGGTCCGCTTCTGCGGGCCCGCGACCACACGGTCGATCGCCTCGTCCAGCGCCTTGTTGTCGATCAGCTTCTGGTCGCTGCGCGCGGTGAGCAGCGCGGCCTCGTTGAGCACGTTGGCGAGGTCGGCGCCGGTCATGCCGGGGGTACGGCGGGCGACGGCGGCCAGGTCGACGTCGGGCGCGACCGGCTTGCCCTTCTGGTGGACCTTGAGGATCTCCAGACGGCCCTGCAGGTCCGGCGGGTCGACCGCGATCTGCCGGTCGAAGCGGCCGGGGCGCAGCAGCGCCGGGTCGAGGATGTCGGGCCGGTTGGTGGCGGCGATCAGGATGACGCCGCCCTTCACGTCGAAGCCGTCCATCTCGACGAGCAGCTGGTTCAGGGTCTGCTCGCGCTCGTCGTGACCGCCGCCGAGGCCGGCGCCGCGGTGGCGGCCGACCGCGTCGATCTCGTCGACGAAGACGATCGCCGGGGCGTTCGCCTTGGCCTGCTCGAACAGGTCACGGACCCGGGAGGCACCGACACCGACGAACATCTCGACGAAGTCGGAACCGGAGATCGAGTAGAAGGGCACCCCGGCCTCGCCGGCGACGGCGCGCGCGAGGAGGGTCTTGCCCGTACCGGGGCGGCCGTACAGCAGCACGCCCTTGGGGATCTTGGCGCCGACGGCCTGGAACTTGGCCGGTTCCTGCAGGAACTCCTTGATCTCGTGGAGTTCCTCGACGGCCTCGTCGCAGCCGGCGACGTCGGAGAAGGTCGTCTTCGGGGTGTCCTTGGTGATGAGCTTCGCCTTGGACTTGCCGAAGTTCATGACCCGGGAGCCGCCGCCCTGCATCTGATTCATCAGGAACAGGAAGACGACCACGATCAGAACGAAGGGGAGCAGCGAGAGCAGGACGCCGAGGAACGGGTTCTGCTTGGACGGCGACACCGTGTAGCCGTCCGGGATCTGCTTGTTCTGGAACTTGGTCTGCAGCGTATTGGCCAGGCTCACGCCCTGGTCGCCGATGTAGCTCGCCTGGATCTTCGAGCTGCCCTCGACCTTCTGGCCGTCCTTGAGGGTGACCTTGATGCTCTGCTCGTCACCGGTGGTGAGTTTGGCCGACTCGACCTTGTTGGCGTTGATCGCCGCCACGACCTGGCCTGTGTCCACCGTCTTGTAGCCGCCGGACGAGCCGACGACCTGCATCAACACGACCACGGCAAGGACGGCCAGCACGATCCACATGACCGGCCCACGGAAGTATCGCTTCACGTCCATCCATACGGAGCGGTGTCGCCCCGTCCCTCCTGCCATAGTGAGTTTGATAAGACAGTTCTTCTGACGGTACCCCAGCATTGTTGCCCGAAGCCGCACGGAGCGGCTTCGACGGCCGGCGATCCCGTCTCTGCCAGCTCCAACGCCGTGAAACCCGCTGGGGTTCCCGATCGTCTTACATAAGCTGCTCAGCCGTCCGAGAGAAGCTGCTCAGCCGTCTCGCGGAAGCTGTTCAGCCGTCTCGAAGAGGCTGCTCAGCCGCCGTAGACGTGAGGCGCGAGCGTACCCACGAACGGGAGGTTGCGGTACTTCTCGGCGTAGTCGAGGCCGTAGCCCACGACGAACTCGTTGGGGATGTCGAAGCCGACCCACTCCACGTCGATGGCGACCTTGGCCGCGTCCGGCTTGCGCAGCAGCGTGCACACCTTCAGCGAGGCGGGCTCGCGGGAGCCGAGGTTGTTGATCAGCCAGGACAGGGTCAGGCCGGAGTCGATGATGTCCTCGACGATCAGGACGTGCTTGCCCTTGATGTCGGTGTCCAGGTCCTTGAGGATCCGCACGACGCCGGAGGACTGGGTGCCCGCGCCGTACGAGGACACGGCCATCCAGTCCATGACGACGGGGGTGGACAGCGCTCGGGCCAGGTCCGCCATGACCATGACGGCGCCCTTGAGGACGCCGACGATCAGCAGGTCCTTGCCCGCGTACTCGGCATCGATCTTCGAGGCCAGCTCCACGAGCTTGGCGTCGATCTCTTCCTTGGTGATGAGCACCTGCTGGAGGTCGGCACCCATGTCTTTCGCGTCCACCCGCATCACTTTCGGTCGTCCCGCACTTACGGCCTGCGGCCGGCCTCCCGGCGCTGCCGGAGGGTCGCTCCGGGCGTCGGGTTTCAGCCTTGCCGAATCACCAGTCTGCCACCCTGGCGCTGGGCGACGACTTTGCCCGGGAGATTGATGGCCCCCTGGCCGCGCCAGCCGGTGATCAGCCGGTCGACCTCCTCGATGTGGCGGGCGAAGAGGGAACCGGCCGGGGCGCCGGCCTCGATGGCGGCGCGGCGCAGGATGCGGCGGCGCACGGCGGGCGGCAGGGCGTAGAGCTTGGCGCACTCCAGCAGTCCTGTGGCGTCGCGCACGGAGGCCTCGGCCTGGCTGGCCCACGCGTCGAGGGCGTCGGCGTCGTCGCGGGAGAGCTGGGCCGTGCGGGCGAGGGCCTCCACGACGCCCTTGCCGAGGGCCTTCTCCAGGGCGGGCAGGCCTTCGTGACGCAGCCGGGAGCGGGTGTAGGCGGGGTCGGCGTTGTGCGGGTCGTCCCAGACGGGCAGCGACTGGACCATGCAGGCCTTGCGGGCGGTCTGCCGGTCCAGGCGCAGGAACGGGCGCCGGTAACGGCCGTCGGCCCCCGAGACCGCGGCCATTCCGGACAGGGAGCGGATGCCGGAGCCGCGGGCGAGGCCGAGCAGGACGGTTTCGGCCTGGTCGTCGCGGGTGTGTCCGAGCAGGATCGCGGCGGCGCCGTGGCGCACGGCGGCGGCGTCGAGGGCGGCGTAGCGGGCGTCGCGGGCGGCGGCCTCGGGCCCTCCCTCGCGGCCGACGGTCACGGCGATGGACTCGGCGGGGGTGAGGCCGAGTTCGCGCAGCCTGAGGACGACCTCGTCGGCGCGCAGGCCCGAGCCGGGCTGGAGGCCGTGGTCGACGGTGATGCCGCCGGCGCGGACGCCGAGCCGGGGGGCCTCGAAGGCGAGGGCGGAGGCGAGCGCCATGGAGTCGGCGCCGCCGGAGCACGCGACGAGCACGAGCGGGGCCGGCGGGCGCTCGGTCCGGCCGTGTGCGCGGGCGTTGCCCACGGGCGCCGCGGCGGCGGCCATCGCTTCGGCACCGCGGCTGTGTTCGCTGATGATGTCGTGGAGGACGTGGCGGACCGCCAGGCGTATCGCCGCGACCGCAGGATGGGGACCCATGTCCGGTTCCCTTCATGAAGTTTTCGGGGGGTGAGCCCGAGGTCGGTCACTCAGAGTGTGACGATGGTGACAGAAGCGGGCCGTTCCCCGAGCATTGCACGCCTACCCTTGGCTCACGGTCCCTCGGACGGGTGATTGAAGGGGCGTTCGCCTGCCGTCGGCCGGATCCGGTTCACGACTTCGCCGCGGTGTTCACGAATCGGTCCTGCGGTGCACCCGCGCGACCCAGTCCGCCGGTTTGGCGATCTCCGCCTTGGTGGGCAGGGTGTTGGGGGAGGTCCACACACGGTTGAAGCCGTCCATGCCGACCTGCTCGACGACGGCGCGCACGAAGCGTTCGCCGTCCCGGTACTGCTTCAGTTTGGCGTCCAGACCCAGCAGCTTGCGCAGGGCGAGGTCGAGCCGGGAAGCGCCCTTGGCGCGGCGCTGCTGGAACTTCTCGCGGATCTCGGCGACGGTCGGTACGACCTCCGGGCCCACCCCGTCCATGACGTAGTCGGCGTGCCCCTCCAGCAGGGACATGACGGCGGTGAGGCGGCCGAGGATCTCGCGCTGGGCCGGGCTCTGCACGAGTTCGACGAACGAGCGTCCCCCGTCGTCCTCCTCGCCCTCGGGGCGGCCCCCGGCGAGGGACTGGGCGGCTTCCCTGATGCGCTCCAGGAAGGTCATCGGGTCCACGTCGGTCTCCGCCAAGAACGACTGGATTTCGCCCTCAAGGTGGTCACGCAGCCAGGGGACGGCGGTGAACTGGGTGCGGTGCGTCTCCTCGTGCAGGCACACCCACATCCGGAAGTCGTGCGGCTGGACGTCGAGTTCGCGCTCCACGTGGACGATGTTGGGCGCGACGAGCAGCAGCCGGCCGCCGCCTGACGGCGCGTCGGGCGCGCCGCCGGCCGGCAGGTCGCGGGTGGCGGGGGCGAAGGTCTCGTACTGGCCGAGAACGCGGGAGGACAGGAACGACAGCAGCATGCCGAGTTCGACGCCGGTCACCTTGCCGCCGACGGCGCCGAGGACGGTGCTGCCCGGACTGCCGGCCCGGCGTTCCTGCATCTTCTCCAGGAGGGGCTTGAGGATCTCGCGGAAGCCCGCGACGTTCGCGCGGACCCAGCCGGGGCGGTCGACGACCAGGACAGGGGTGTCGTGGGTCTGTTCGGTGGCCATACGAGTGAAGCCCCGGACGTGTTCCTCCGAGGCTTTCGCGTGCCGGCGCAGCTCCGTGACGACGGCCCTCGCCTCGTCGCGGCTGACTTCGGGGCCCGGTCGCACGAGCCGAGTCGCGGTCGCCACCGCGAGGTTCCAGTCGACCATCCCGGGAGATGCGGTGCCACCGAAGCTCGTCATGCGTCAACGGTACGTGAGCTGGGCCCTGCGGGGCAGGCTGTGGGGATCGGCGGTCAGCGGTCAGCGGTCAGCGGTCAGCGGTCAGCGGTCAGCGGTCAGCGGTCAGCGGGGGGTGCCTACCCGCAGCCGCACCCCGCCAGGGCCGTCGCCGTTCTGTCCAGGGCCGCCTGGGCCTGGAGGGGGTCCGTCGTGCCCGAGGCCAGGAAGGCGAAGGCCAGGAGGTGGCCGTCGGCGTCCACGACGGTGCCGGCGAGGGTGTTGACGCCGGTCAGGGTGCCGGTCTTGGCCCGGACGACACCGGCGGCGCTGTCGGCTCCGCCGCCGCCGTCGGTGTAGCGGGTGGCGAGGGTGCCGGTGAAACCGGCCACCGGGAGGCCGGTGAGGACGGGGCGCAGGCCGGGCCTGGCGGGGTCGGCGGCCTTGACCAGGAGGGCCGTGAGGAGGTTCGCGGTGAGCCGGTCGTTGCGGTCGAGGCCGCTGCCGTCGTGGAAGGAGGCGCCGGACATCGGCAGCCCGAGCCTGGTCAGCTGGGCGGCGATGGCCTTGGCGCCGCCGTCGAAGCTCGCCGGCCGGCCGGAGGCGAGGGCGGTCTGGCGGGCCAGGGCCTCGGCGATGTCGTTGTCGCTGTTGGTGAGCATGCGCTCGACCAGGGCGGACAGCGGGGGCGAGGTGACCGTGGCGAGGGTCTCGGCGCGGCTGGTGGCCTTGGAGGGGCCGGGGGCCGTGGTCCTGATGCCGGCCTTCTTGAGGAGGTCCGCGAACGTGCGGGCCGCGGCCGCCGCCGGGTCGCCGACGCGCGTGGCGGGCCCGCTGACGGACTTGTCGGTGCGGCCCTCGTCGGCGCTGAGGGCGCTGACGGGGGCGAGGTTCTCGTTGACGCCGACGGGGTGCAGGGCGGGACCGGCGAAGAGCGTGTTGTCGTAGGAGAGGATGATCTTGTCGATGCCGCGCTTCTTCAGGGCGGCGGCGGTGTCGTCGGCCAGCACGCGCAGGCTCGCCCAGTCGCCACCGAACTCGGGGCGCGCGGTGAGGGTCGGGTCGCCGCCGCCGACCAGGATCAGTTCGCCGGTGTCCGCTTCGAGCGCGGCGCGGGTGGTGAGGCGGTGGTCGGCGCCGAGGGCGGACAGCGCGGCGACCGCGGTGGCGATCTTGGTGGTGGAGGCGGGGGTGAGGGCCTTGCCGGTCCCGGTGCCGTAGAGCCGCTTGCCGGTGCTCATGTCGACGACGGCCGCGGTGCGGGTCCCGCCGAGCGCGGGGGCGCCCAGGAGGGGCTCCAGGACGTCCGCGAGGGCCTGTCCGCCGGGCGGGGTCTTGCCGGCGCTCACCGTGTCCGTGGTGCCCCCCAGGCCCGCCAGGACGGACGGGGCGCTCGGGGCCGGGCGGGGCGCCCCGGCCTCTGTGCCTGAGCCGCCCGAGCCGCCCAAGTCACCAGAGCCATCGGAGTCACCGGAGCCACCAGTGCCGCCGTGATCTGCGCCACCTGGCCGCTCCAGGGCGACCGCCCGCTCCCGCTCGGCCGTACGCTGACCGGTGGCGTCCCAGGGACCGGCGACGGTCACCACGCCGGCGGCCAGTGCCAGCCCGGCGGTGGCGGCGCCCGCGGCGTACTGCCAGGTCCGGGCGGCCGGGGTCCTGGGAACCCGTGCGAGCTGCGGTCCCACGACCGCCGCGGCACGCGCCAGACGCGGTCGTACGGCGCTCGCGACCCGCATCACCAGCGGTCTCGCGGCCCGCCAAGGCCTCAGCTCCGGCACGACCACCAGCCCCTTTCGCGATCACACACCTGCGTGAGGGACACTTAACCACCAGAACTATGTGTTGATCATGGAGGAGCCACCGGTGGAGTTCGACGTCACGATCGAGATCCCGAAGGGTTCGCGGAACAAGTACGAGGTGGACCACGAGACCGGTCGGATCCGCCTGGACCGTCGTCTCTTCACCTCGACCGCCTACCCGACCGACTACGGCTTCGTCGAGAACACTCTCGGCGAGGACGGCGACCCGCTGGACGCGCTGGTCATTCTTGACGAGCCGACCTTCCCGGGTTGCCTGATCAAGTGCCGCGCGATCGGCATGTTCCGGATGACGGACGAGGCGGGCGGCGACGACAAGCTGCTGTGCGTTCCGGCCACCGACCCGCGTGTCGAGCACCTGCGCGACATCCACCACGTGTCCGAGTTCGACCGCCTGGAGATCCAGCACTTCTTCGAGGTGTACAAGGACCTGGAGCCCGGCAAGTCGGTCGAGGGCGCCAACTGGGTGGGCCGCCAGGACGCCGAGGTGGAGATCGAGCGGTCCTACAAGCGCTTCAAGGAGCAGGGCGGCCACTGAGCACAGGGCGGTCACTGAGCCTCTTCTCGCGCCTGGAACGTGAACGGCCGTGCGGTCTCCGCGGAGACTGTGCGGCCGTTCGGCTGTCTGTGCGCATACTGAGGCTTACGGAAGGTCGCGTTCAGGGAGCGGTACGAAGTGGCGGAGGCGGCGGACAAGAAGCCCCGGTCGGACGAGGCGCGCTACGACCCGGAGATCACCTCCGAGTTCGCGATCCCCGAGGGCATCGAGGTCCCCGAGAGCGGCGCCGAGCCGGAGACCACGTCCGAGTTCGCCGTTCCGGACGGTCTCGCGGCGCCGCAGCCGACGACCGCCGAGCCCGAGGGCTCGGCGTTCAGCGTGCCGAGCGCCTACAGCGCCCATGACACCCTGCCCGGGTTCACCCCGGCGCTGGGTGTGCCCGCGGTCAGCCTGGTCAAGGACGCGCCCTGGCAGGACCGGATGCGCACGATGCTGCGCATGCCGGTGTCCGAGCGGCCGACGGTGGAGCCCGCACAGCGCGCGGAGGAGGGCGGCCCGGCGGTCCCGCGCGTCCTCGACCTGACGCTGCGTATCGGGGAACTGCTGCTGGCGGGCGGTGAGGGTGCCGAGGACGTGGAGGCCGCGATGTTCGCGGTGTGCCGCTCCTACGGCCTGGACCGCTGCGAGCCGACCGCCACGTTCACGCTGCTGTCGATCTCCTACCAGCCGTCGCTGGTGGACGACCCGGTGACGGCCTCGCGCACGGTGCGCCGGCGCGGCACCGACTACACGCGTCTGGCGGCCGTGTTCCGGCTGGTGGACGACCTGACGGACCCCGAGACGCACGTCTCCTTGGAGGAGGCCTACCGGCGCCTCGCGGAGATGCGGCGAAACCGGCACCCCTACCCCGGCTGGGCCCTGACCCTGGCGAACGGCCTGCTGGCCGGTGCCGCCTCGGTGCTGGTCGGCGGTGACCTGGTGGTGTTCGTGGCGGCGGCGTTGGGCGCGATGCTCGGCGACCGGCTGGCGTGGCTGTGCGCGGGGCGGGGGCTGCCGGAGTTCTACCAGTTCACGGTGGCCGCGATGCCGCCCGCGGCGATCGGCGTGGCGTTCGCGCTGGCCCAGGTCGACGTGAAGGCGTCCGCCGTGATCACCGGTGGGCTGTTCGCGCTGCTGCCCGGACGGGCGCTGGTGGCGGGCGTGCAGGACGGGCTGACGGGGTTCTACATCACCGCGGCGGCGCGCCTGCTGGAGGTCATGTACTTCTTCGTCGGCATCGTCATCGGCGTGCTGGTCGTCCTGTACTTCGGCGTGCAGATCGGCGGCCAGCTGAACCCGGACGCCTCGATGGTCATCAACGAGCGGCCACTGGTGCAGATCGCGGCCTCCATGGTGCTGTCGCTGACCTTCGCGGTGCTGCTGCAGCAGGAGCGGTCGACCGTGCTGTGGGTGACGCTCAACGGCGGCGTCGCCTGGTCGGTGTACGGCGCGATGCACTACGCGGCCGACTTCTCGCCGGTGGCGTCCACGGCGGTGGCCGCGGGGCTGGTGGGGCTGTTCGGGCAGCTGCTGTCGCGGTACCGGTTCGCGTCGGCGCTGCCGTACACGACCGCCGCGATCGGGCCGCTGCTGCCCGGTTCGGCGACGTACTTCGGGCTGCTGTCCATCGCCCAGAACGACGTGGACAAGGGGCTGGTGTCGCTGGCCAAGGCCGCGTCACTGGCCATGGCCATCGCCATCGGGGTGAACCTGGGGTCGGAGATCTCCCGGCTGTTCCTGCGGGTCGGCTCCGCCGGCAAGCGCCGGGCCGCCAAGCGGACCAGGGGCTTCTGAGCCGGCCGGCGCTCCCGGAAAGCTCCCGGACTGCGCCGCCTCTCAGTAACCCTGGGGGTACCCGCCCTGGTCGTACGGCTGCTGCGGGTGCTGCGGGCTCTGCGGGTGCTGCGGGTTCTGCGGGTGGTCGTAGTACTGGTTGGCGGAGCCCTGGTTCCCCTGGTTCCAGTGCTGCTCCTCCTGCTGGTACGGCTGCGGCTGGTGCCGGTGCTGCTGCCGGCCCGACGGGTCGTACTGCTGGGGCTGGGGCTGGTTCTGGTGCTGCTGCTGGTCCAGGTCGAAGCGGCGCAGCTGGGTCGTCGGGTCGTCCAGCCGCTGGTAGGTGGGCTCCGGGTCGGCGGGCAGGGGCGCCTCCTGGGCAGCCCGCTTGTTCTTGCCGCGCGCGCGGAGGAACTCGATGGCGATCGGGATCACCGAGACGAGGACGATCAGGATGAGGATCGCCTCGATGTTCTTCGTGACGAACTCGATGTTGCCGAGCCAGGAGCCGAGCAGGGTGACGCCCGCGCCCCACAGGCAGCCGCCGATGACGTTGAAGATCAGGAACGAGCGGTACTTCATGCCGCTGACGCCCGCGATGATCGGCGTGAACGTGCGCACGACCGGCACGAAGCGGGCCAGGATCAGGGACTTCGGGCCGTACTTCTCGAAGAACTCGTGCGCCTTGGTGACGTTCTCCTGCTTGAAGAGGCGGGAGTCCGGGCGGTTGAAGAGCGACGGGCCGACCTTCTTGCCGAACATGTAGCCCGCCTGGTCGCCGAGGACCGCGGCGAGGCAGATCAGGCCGATCGCGCCCCAGAGCGGGAAGTCGAGCTGGTGGGACGTGATCAGCAGGCCGCACGTGAACAGCAGCGAGTCGCCCGGCAGGAAGAACCCGATGAGCAGGCCGGACTCGGCGAAGACTATGAGCAGCAGACCCCAGATGCTGTACGTGTCGAGCAGGTAGTTGGGATCCAGCCAGCTCGGGCCGAGGGCGAGTGTCATCACGGGTCCGGGCTCCTGAGGGACGAGGGCGGCGGTGTCGCGCGCATGTGCGGGCGCACAAAGCTATCAACGCCAGGTGACCGCTCCGGGTTCCACCGGTGGCTCCAGGATGCACCGCGCGACAACCGGGGCGCACCGGTGAGCCCCGGGACTGCTCCCGGGGGCCGGGGCTCAGGCGGTGTGCCGGTCGGCGTTCGCGGTGATCGCCTCGCTCAGGTGGTCGGCGAGACCGGGCCGCATGGAGTCGTAGAACGCCTTGAAGCGCTCGTCGGCCACGTACATCGCACCCAGGCAGCGGTGCATGCCGTGCGGGCACTCGTAGAACCACGTGCTGATGTGCAGGCGGTGCTCCTCGGCCAGGGCCATGGCCGCCTCGCCGGTCGGCTCCCCGCCCTCGTCCATGAGGGCGACGTAGCGCTCGGTCCAGTCGTCGACCTCGGCCTGGAGGCGCTTCCAGTCCTCCTTGGTGTAGCGGGCGGCCCGGCGCTGCGACTCCGCGTAGGCCTCGGTGCCGCCCCAGCGCTGCTCCGCCTCCTCGGCGTACTGCTCGGGATCCTTGTCCCCGAAGACCTCGAACCGCTCCTCGGGGGTGAGGTTGATACCCATCGTGCGTGCCTCCATGGCGTGCTCCACGGCCGCGGCCATCTTCTGCAGCTTCTCGATCCGGGCGGTCAGCAGTTCGTGCTGGCGGCGCAGGTGTACGCGCGCGTCCGCCTTTCCGGTGGCCTGGTCGTCGAGCAGGGCCGCGACCTCGTCGAGCGGAAAGCCGAGCTCCCGGTAGAACAGGATCTGCTGGAGCCTGTCGAGGTCGGCGTCGGCGTAGCGCCGGTGGCCGGCGCGGGTGCGCTCGCTGGGCACGAGCAGCCCGATCTCGTCGTAGTGGTGCAGGGTGCGCACCGTGACCCCGGCGAACCCCGCGACCTGTCCCACGGAGTAGCTCACTTCCCGCTCCTTCGTCGTCCGTCAGGTTTCGTCGTCCATGCGGATTCGTCGTCCGTACGGGCTCCACGCTGCAGCCTCACGTCACGTGAGGTGCAAGCGGCTTTCCCGGCCGGACGGTCGTTTCGTCCCGGATGTTGAGATCCTTTTGTCCGCTTATGGTGAGCCCGTGGCCCACGACATGGTGCGGCAGCCGCCCCCGACCGCTCCCCCGGCCCCGGCGCGGGCGCTGCTCCCGCTGATCCTGCCCGCCGCCGTCGTGGGGGTGGCTGCCGCCCTGGTCTTCGTCGGGGTGAGCCGGGCCGCGGAACAACTCCAGCACGTGCTGTGGGGGCCCCTGCCGGACGCGCTGGGCGTCGGCCGGTACTCCGTGCCGTGGATGTTCGTGATGCTGACCGCGACCGGCCTGGCCGTCGGCCTGGTGGTCTGGAAAGCGCCGGGGCACGCCGGACCCGAACCGGCCACCCTCGGGCTCGACGCGCCGGTCCTGGCGCCGTTCGTGCTGCCGGGTCTGGTGCTGGCGGTCGGGCTGATGCTGGCCGGCGGGCCGAGCCTGGGCCCGGAGAACCCGATCATCGCCGTGAACATCGCCCTCGCGGCCTGGCTGGGCGGGCGGCTGGTTCCCCGCGCGGAGGACGGCATGTGGCCCGCGCTGGCCGAGGCGGGCACGATCGGGGCGATGTTCGGGACGCCGGTGGCGGCGGCGCTGGTCATCTCCGAGGCGCTGGCCGGGCGGCCGATGCGGGGACGGCTGTGGGACAACCTGTTCGCCTCGCTGACGGCCGGCGCGTGCGGCGCCCTCACGACCACCCTGGTCTCCCGACCGTCGTTCGACCTGGGCCTGCCGCCCTTCGGCCACCCCCGCTGGGGCGACGTGGCGGCGGCCCTGGTGATCGCCCCGGCGTCCGCGCTGCTCGGCATGTGCGCCGTGTACGGCTTCCCGTACGTCCACGCGGCCTTCCGGCGGCTGCGGCACCCGATGCTGATGCTTCCGGCGGGCGGGGTCGTCCTCGGCGCGCTGGCGGCTGCCGGCGGTCAGCTGACGCTGTTCAAGGGGCTGGACGAGGTCGCGGAGCTGGCCCGTGCCCCCGAGGGCCGGTCGGCGGGCGGCTTCGCCGCGCTGGCGGTGGTGAAGCTCGCGGCACTGCTCGTCGCGGCCTCCTGCGGCTTCCGGGGCGGGCGTATCTTCCCGGCCGTGTTCGTCGGTGCCGCGCTGGGCCTGTGCGCCCACGCGCTGGTGCCCGGCGTCCACCCCGCGGTGGGCGTGTCGACAGGAGTCCTGGGCATGCTCCTGGCGATCACCCGGCAGGGCTGGGTGAGTCTGTTCACCGCCGCCGTCCTGGTCTCCTCGCCCGCCGTCCTGGCACTGCTGTGCATCGGCTCGCTGCCGGCCTGGCTGCTGGTGACCGGGCGGCCTCAGATGCAGTTGCGCGCGGACGGCACCCCGGTCCGCTGACACCCTGTCCGCTGACACCCTGTCCGCTGACATCCTGTCAACTGACATCTCTCTGGAGGCACGTACATGGCATTGCACAAAGGCCCCTCGAAGACCGACGAGCGAACGATGTCCGTCAACCCGTTCTTCGGTGAGGCGAACCCGGTCGGCGGGATGACCGAGGCCCCGCCCACCCACCGGCTCCCGGACGCGCCGCTGCCGCCGTCGACGGCGTACCAGCTGGTGCACGACGAGCTGATGCTGGACGGCAACGCGCGGCTGAACCTCGCCACCTTCGTCACCACCTGGATGGAACCGCAGGCCGGGGTGCTGCTGTCGGAGTGCCGCGACAAGAACATGATCGACAAGGACGAGTACCCGCGCACCGCCGAGCTGGAGCGGCGCTGTGTGGCGATGCTCGCCGACCTGTGGAACGCGCCCGATCCCGCCACCACGGTGGGCTGTTCGACGACCGGGTCGAGCGAGGCCTGCATGCTCGCCGGCATGGCGCTCAAGCGGCGCTGGACCAAGCGCAACGCCGACCGCTACCCGGGGGCCCGCCCGAACCTGGTCATGGGCGTCAACGTCCAGGTCTGCTGGGAGAAGTTCTGCAACTTCTGGGAGGTGGAGGCCCGGCTGGTCCCGATGGAGGGCGAGCGCTACCACCTCGACCCGCAGGCCGCCGCCGAGCTGTGCGACGAGAACACCATCGGGGTCGTCGGCATCCTGGGCTCCACCTTCGACGGCTCCTACGAGCCGATAGCGGAGCTGTGCGCGGCCCTGGACGCCCTCCAGGAGCGCACCGGCCTCGACATCCCCGTCCACGTCGACGGCGCCTCCGGGGCGATGATCGCGCCCTTCCTGGACGAGGACCTGGTGTGGGACTTCCGGCTGCCGAGGGTCGCGTCCATCAACACCTCGGGGCACAAGTACGGGCTGGTCTACCCCGGCGTGGGCTGGGCGCTGTGGCGGAACACCGAGGCGCTGCCCGAGGAACTGGTCTTCCGGGTCAACTACCTGGGCGGCGACATGCCGACCTTCGCGCTCAACTTCTCCCGCCCCGGGGCGCAGGTGGTCGCCCAGTACTATACGTTCCTGCGCCTGGGCCGCGAGGGCTACCGCGCGGTGCAGCAGTCGACCCGGGACGTGGCGATGTCCCTCGCGCGGCAGGTCGAGGCGCTCGGCGACTTCAAGCTGCTCACCCGGGGCGACGAACTCCCCGTGTTCGCCTTCACCACGGCCGACCACGTGTCGTCGTACGACGTCTTCGACGTCTCCCGGCGCATGCGCGAGCACGGCTGGCTGATCCCGGCGTACACCTTCCCGCCCAACCGGGAGGACCTCTCCGTGCTGCGTGTGGTGTGCCGCAACGGCTTCACGCACGACCTGGCCGCCCTGTTCGTCGAGGACCTCGCCCGGCTGCTGCCGGAACTGCGCCGCCAGCCGCACCCGCTGACCCGCGACAAGGAAGCGGCCACCGGGTTCCACCACTGAGGGGTGCCCGGTCGTATGAGGGTGCCGGGGCGCATGAGAGTGCTGGGGCGCATGAGGGTGCCGGGGCGTGTGAGGGGTGCCGGGGCGAACGCGGTCAGTGGTCGTCCTGCGGGTGCCGCTCCCCCGTCGCGTACGGGTTCTCCTCGCCCTCGCGCAGCACGCCGACGAACGGCTCGCCCTCGCCCGCGAAGGTGTACGCCCCGCCCTCGATCCGCCCGATCAGACTCTGGGTCCACTCGGCCTCGGCGTCGGCCGTGTGGACCCAGAGGTTCATGATCTCGCCGATGTGTCCGAGCCGCTCCGGGCCGTCCTCGGGCACGTAGTGCTCGGTGACGGCGGAGCGCCACCGCTCGGACCGCCGGATCCGCTCCTTCAGGAGCGTCACCGCCTCGGCGCGCGGCAGGTCGACCATGAAGCCGATGGCGGCCGACGTCGCGTCCGTCTTCTGGTCGTAGGAGACGAGGGCCTCGCGCAGCAGCCGGAAGTACTCCTCGGTCCCCCGGTCCGTCATCTCGTACTCGGTGCGCGGCGGCCCCCCGGCCGTGGACGGAGCGATCTCGTGCGCGTGGAGCAGTCCCTGCTTCGCCATCTGCTTCAGGGCGTGGTAGATCGAGCCCGGCTTGGCGTTGGACCACTCGTGCGCGCCCCAGTACTCCAGGTCGCCGCGGACCTGGTAACCGTGGGCCCTCCCGTGCTGGCGGACCGCGCCCAGCACGAGGAGGCGGATGGTTGACATGCGGTCCAGATTATGGCCGCGCTTCTAGCCCGCGTGTTCCAGGGCCATCAGCTCGTACGACTTCTTCCCGTCGAGGGACTCGCGGATGATGTCGGCGTGTCCGGCGTGCCGGGCCGTCTCGCGGATCAGGTGCAGGCACAGCCAGCGCAGGGAGGCGCGGCCCTCCGGCGGGAACCAGGGGTCGGGCGGCAGCGGGAAGGTCTCATTCAGATCGGGCGCGGAGCGGATGAACTTCTCCGTCTCGGCGGCGACCTGCTCCCAGTACGCGAGCTGTCCGGCCACGGTCTCGTCCCCGACGAGGACGAACGACTCGTGCCAGTTCGATGGGTCGCGCTTGTGCGCCGGCGGCTCGTGCCGGGCGCGGGCGATCCAGCCCTGCTCGACCTCCGCGACGTGCTTGATCAGTCCTGCCAGGGACAGCTCGCTCGCGGTGGTCCGGGCGGACGCCTGCGCGTCCGTCAGACCCAGTACCGCGCGGCGGACGCCGCCCCGCTCCTCCTCCAGGAACGCCAGCAGCGCTCCGTGTTCTTCGCGTTCTTCACATTCTTCGCGCTGTTCCTCTGCCGCCACGTGCGTCACCACGGTCGGCCGCCTTTCGTCGGATCTTCCAGGGGCTTTCCCCTGACTTCGACGACGCTACGAGCCCATGAGGTCAGATTCTGTCCGCATGGGCCCGGCACGCGAAGGAACCCCCGAAAGAGTCCCTGGAACACATGGTCCGTGGAACCCGGAACTCCGGGCCGGAACCCCTAGAACGGGAAGCGGCTGCGGCCGTGCTGCACCGAGATCCACTTGATCGTGGTGAAGGCCTCCATGGTCGTCTCGCCGTTCAGGCGGCCGAGACCGGAGTGCTTCTCACCGCCGAAGGGGACGATCGGCTCGTCGTGCACGGTCCCGTCGTTCACGTGGAACATGCCGGTCTCGATCCGCTTGGCGAACTCCACGCCGCGCTCGACGTCGCCCGTGTGGACGGCGCCGCTGAGGCCGTACGGGGTGCCGTTGACGATCCGCACCGCCTCCTCCTCGCCGTCGAACGGGACGAGGAAGACGACCGGGCCGAAGACCTCCTGTTCGAGCAGGGGGGAGCCGGCGGGGATGCCGGTGAGCACGCTGGGCCCGACCAGGTTGCCCTCGGTGGCGCCGCGCAGCAGTGCCGTGGCGCCCTCGGCGAGCGCCTGCTCGACCGTGCCCGAGATCGCGTTCGCCTGCTGGGAGTTGATCACCGGGCCGATGACGGTCTCCGGGTCGCGCGGGTCGCCGACCTTGAGGGACCTGACCTTGGCGACGAACTTCTCGGTGAACTCGTCGGCGACCGAGCGGTCCACGAGCACCCGGTTGGCGGCCATGCACACCTGGCCCTGGTGGACGTACCGGCTGAAGACCGCCGCGTCGACCGCGTAGTCGACGTCGGCGTCGTCCAGGACGACCAGCGCGCTGTTGCCGCCCAGTTCCAGCACCGAGCGTTTGAAGTTCCTGGCGCACACGGTGGCCACGTGTCGGCCGACCTTGTCGGACCCGGTGAAGGAGATGACCTTGGGGACCGGGTGCTCGATGAAGGCGTCACCGATCTCGGCTATGTCGGTGACGACGACGTTGAGCAGGCCGCCGGGCAGGCCGGCCTCCTCGAAGATCTTCGCGACCAGGGTGCCGCCGGCGATGGGGGTGTTCTGGTGCGGCTTGAGGACCACGGCGTTGCCGAGGGCCAGCGCCGGGGCCACCGACTTGATCGACAGCAGGAACGGGAAGTTGAACGGGCTGATCACGCCCACGACGCCGACCGGCAGGCGGTAGACGCGGTTCTCCTTGCCGTCGATCGGGGAGGGCAGGATCCTGCCCTCGGGGCGCAGCGCCAGGTGGACCGCCTCACGCAGGAACTCCTTGGCGAGGTGCAGCTCGAAGCCCGCCTTCACGCGCGTGCCGCCCAGCTCCGCGATGATCAGGTCGGCTATCTCCTGCTCGCGGTCCTCGATCAGCCTGAGGGCCTTCTCGAAGACGGCGCGCCGGGCGTAGGGGTTGGTCGCGGCCCACTGCTTCTGCGCGCGGGCGGCTGCCCGGTAGGCCTGGTCGACCTCGTCGACCGTGGCGACCGTGATCGAGGCCAGCTTCTCGTCGTCGTACGGATTGAAGTCGATGACGTCCCAGGAACCGGTGCCCGGACGCCACTCACCGTCGATGTACTGCTGGGCCAGGTCGCTGAAGTAGGACGACATGTGATCCCTCAATCGCTAGCGGACACCAGATCCACGCCAGTGCTGATCACGCGTCATCGTACTTGTGTTTCAGGAGAGTTGGAGGAGACCCCGGAGGAGATCGCGGCTCTCGCCGGGCCCCGGGCTGTCCTGCTGGAGCTCCTTCAGCGCCTGCTCGTACTGGGCGACGTCCTCGCGCTTGTCCAGATAGAGCGCGCTCGTCAGTTGTTCCACGTAGACGACGTCGGACAGGTCGGACTCGGGGAAGCTGAGGAGGGTGAAGGCGCCGCTCTCGCCGGAGTGCCCGCCGAAGCCGAACGGCATGATCTGCAGCCGTACGTTCGGCCGCTCGGAGACGTCGATCAGATGCTGGAGCTGACCGCGCATCACCTCGCGGTCGCCGTAGGGGCGGCGCAGGGCGGCCTCGTCGAGGACGATGTGGAACTCCGGCGCGTCGGAGGCGAGCAGGTGCTTCTGCCGCTCCATGCGCAGCGCCACCCGCCGCTCCACGTCGTCCGCGCTCGCGCCCTTCATGCCGCGCTTGACCACCGCGCGCGCGTAGTCCGCCGTCTGGAGCAGGCCGTGCACGAACTGCACCTCGTAGGCGCGGATCAGGGAGGCGGCGCCCTCCAGGCCCACATAGGTGGGGAACCAGCTGGGCAGGACGTCCGTGTAACTGTGCCACCAGCCCGCCACGTTGGCCTCGCGCGCGAGGGAGAGCAGGGACTCGCGCTCGGCCTCGTCGGTGATGCCGTACAGCGTCAGCAGGTCTTCCACATCCCTGGTCTTGAAGCTCACCCGGCCCAGCTCCATCCGGCTGATCTTCGACTCCGAGGCGCGGATGGAGTACCCCGCCGCCTCACGCGTGATGCCGCGCGCCTCGCGCAGTCGCCTGAGTTGCGAGCCGAGCAGCATGCGCCGCACCACCGATCCGGGCTCTCCCGCGCTCACGTTCGCCAGCCTCCCCAACCGTCTTCAGGGCCCGAAGTCTGCCACTAAAACACTTCAAGCAGTACTCGTCCGGTTACGGAAACGGAAAGAGGACGGCCGGTTCTGCCTGCGAGAGGTCCTGACCACTGACGGGGAACACCCCGCAGATGGCGGAAAAAATGGCCAACAAGCGGTACGGGAGGGTCCAATTCGGTCTCGTGCACGTGCATCTGCCCTTGCATCTGCCCTGCGCATCCGAAACCATGGTCCGGCGCCACCGCTGCATCGCAACGACCGCGAATTCCCGGGGGAGTGCCTCGCATGGGAACGAATGGATCGACCATGCTCAAGCCGTTACGGCAGGGCCTTCCGCCGCTGGACCCCTCGGCCGTCTCCGATGCCGCCTCCTGCGCCCTGCCCGCCCGCTACGAGGCGGTGGGCGACGCACGGCGCTTCACCCGGGACACCCTGGAACGATGGGACGTCGGCGACCACTTCGACGACATATGCCTGGTCGTCTCCGAGCTCGTCACCAACGCCCTGCGGCACGCGCTGCCCGACGGCACGGCGCGCGGCGCCGAGGATCCGCCCCGCGTGCGACTGCATCTGATGCGCTGGACCGGGCGGCTGGTGTGCGCGGTGCGCGACCCCAGCAACGAGACGCCGGTACCGCGCGACTCCGACGACTTCTCCGCCGAGTCCGGGCGCGGCCTGTTCCTGGTCGACTCCTTCGCCGACAGCTGGGGCTGGCACCCGCTCGCGGGGACCCTCAGCGGCAAGGTCGTCTGGGCGCTGTTCCGGATCGGGCCGGCCGACTGAGGACGTACGGCACACGCGCACGCGCTGTTTCTACGCGCGTCGATCCGTCGGTCCACCCGTCACGTGGATGTCACCGCCGCCGCGCGGGCGTCGGCTCGCTCGCGGGCGTCAGCTCACTATCAGGTGGTCGAACTCGCCGTCCTTGACGCCGAGGAGCATGGCCTCGATCTCCGCGCGCGTGTACACGAGCGCGGGTCCGTCCGGGAAGCGCGAGTTGCGTACGGCCACCTCGCCGCCGGGCAGCCGCGCGAACTCCACGCAGGAGCCCTGCGAGTTGCTGTGCCGGCTCTTCTGCCAGGCCACTCCGTCCAGCTGCGTGGCAGCCATGCCGTTGTACACGTCGAACCCCCCGTACACGCTGTCAACGTCGCGGTTCACAGGTCGCTCCCCGGTGTGCACTGGCTGATGTGGCCATGGATGCTCTGGACAACTGAAGCGGATCATAACCTTGTTCATGTGCAGATGCATGAGCAGATGCACGTGCACGGGGGGTTATCCTGCGGTTACAGCCGGGACGGCCGTCTAGCGGAGCCCTTCCAGCGTCTGCCCCAGAGCAGGGAGCACATGCCCCCGCCATCCCCCGTTCATGATCTTCCGCGCCATCATCTGCGCCGGATCGTCCGGATCGAATCCTTCGTGTACCAGGAAGAGACGCGTTCCGCGCCCTTCCTGTTCCAGCGTCCACGTGATGGTCCATTCCGTGGGACCGGCCGGATCGGCGTCGGCCCACCGCAGCGACAGCATCCGCCCGGTGTCGTACGCGAGGACGCGGACCTCGACGACGCCCGAGAAGCGGGAGCTGGGGCGCGGGAGCGAGGTCATCCGGTACGTGTGCCCGACCTCGAGCCGGAAGTCCTCGGACCCGGGCATCTGCCATTGGGCGAGCAGTCCGGGCTCGGTCAGGGCGCGCCAGACCTTGGCGGGAGGGTGCGGGAAGAACTGGTCGACGCGGACGGTGGTCAGGTCGTCGCCGTCCGCCCCGGGCCGCGGTGGTGTGCTCATGGCCCTTCATCGTCGGGCATGGCGTCCAGCAGGGCGCCGAGCCCCTTCAGCCGGCCGCGCCAGAACCGCTCGTACGGATGGAGCCAGTCCTGCACCTCGGCGAGCGGGGCCGCCTCCAGCTGGTAGATCCGCTGCCGGCCGGAGCGCCGCTCGGAGACGAGAGCGGCCTCCCGGAGCACCTTGAGGTGTTCCGAGAGGCTCGGGCGGCGTATGTCGAAGTGGTCGGCGAGTGCCTGTACGGGCTGCGGCCCGCGCTCGCGCAGCAACCGCAGCACCTCGCGCCGGGTGGCGTTGGCGAGCGCGGCGAAGACGCGGTCCTCGGCGGCGGTACCCGTACCCGTACCCGTTCCGTTCATGGAGCGGTCAGAAGCCTTCCTTCTGGGTCAGCAGCATCAGACCGTTGCCGTCGGGGTCCGTGAAGGAGGCCATCCGCCCCCAGGGGAGGTCGTCCGGCCCGCGCACCTCGGCGCCCGCCTCGGCGAGCCGCGCGCAGTCCGCGTCGACATCGGTCGTCACCAACATGATCCCCCGAGCCGAACCCGGCTCGAAATCCCCCATGCCGGGCCCGGAGAGCGTGAAGACGGTCCGGGCCCCCGCCGGGGCCACCTGGAGCCAGCGGCCCTGGGGCATGTCCCGGTCCGCGGTGACCTCCATGCCCAGGACGTCCCGGTAGAAGCGCAGGGCGCGGTCCTGGTCGGAGACGGGAAGCGTGACGAATGAGGCGTGCGTGATGGTCATGCCCCAAAAATAGGTAGGCGATCCCCTACGAGTCAACCGTAGGGGATCGCCTACCCATAGGCGTTCACCTGCTGGAGTACGGCAGCAGTGCCATCTCCCGCGCGTTCTTGACGGCCCGCGCCAGCAGTCGCTGCTGCTGGGCGGTGACCCGGGTGACCCGGCGGCTGCGGATCTTGCCGCGGTCGGAGATGAACTTCCGCAGCAGGTCGGTGTCCTTGTAGTCGATGAAGGTCACCCCTGCCTGGTCGAGCGGGTTGGGGCGGTTCCGGTCGGGCTTGCGGTCGCCCTTGCGGCCTCTGGTGCGGTCGCTGTCGCGGTCACTGTTGCGATCGCTGTTGCGGGGCATCAGACCTCCAAGAGGGTGTCGAAGGCGGGCGGCAGCTTCTGCCAGGCGTCGCGCCCGCCGGCGTACTCGGCGTCGGTGAGCAGGCAGGACTCCAGCAGGTGCGCGAGTCCGTCGCGGTCCAGGCCCGGCGAGGTGAACACGAGGTGGGTGCCGCGGTCACCGTGCTCCGGGTGCCAGTCCAGCGCGGCGGCGGCCCGGCGGACCGGCGGGACCATCTCCCAGGCGGCGTCGGGCAGGGCGGCGAGCCAGGGCCCGGCGCTCTCGACGCACAGCGCGCCGCCGGCCGCGTCCCAGTGGAGCAGCACATCGGGCTTGTCGGCGAGCCAGAACCGCCCCCGGCTGCGGGCCGCGGCACAGGTCAGGTTCTCCAGGGCCTCGTACAGCCGCTCCGGGTGGAAGGGGCGGCGCCGGTGCCAGACCAGCGTGGTGACGCCGTGGTCGTCGGCCTCGGCGGGCAGCAGGGCGCAGGCCGGGTGCTGGGCGGCCGCGGCGGCCTCCACGTCGAAGCCGGCGAGCGCGGCTGCGGCGAGGGGGCTGCGGGCGCGTGCGGATGCGGCGCCCGCCTCGGGTGCGGGTGCGGGTGCGGCACCGGCCGGGGGCGCGGGTGCGGGTGTGGCACCGGGTGCGGGTGTGGCACCGGGCGCGGGTGTGGCACCGGGCGCGGGTGCGGGTGTGGCACCGGGCGCGGGTGCGGGTGTGGCGCCCGCCGGGTCGCCGTGGCCGATCGGGACCCGGCGGGCTGTCGGATGGAGTTGCGCGAGCAGCTCGCGGTCCTCGTCGTCGGCGTCCGGGGAGTCGGCGACGGCGAGGACGGGGGCGTACTCCAGCTGCCGGGCGAAGGTGTCGGCGACCGTGCGCTGGTCGGTGGCCGCCGCGGCGAGCCCGACGTCGGCGAGGTCGTCGCCGTTGCCGAGGTACGGCAGCACCAGAGCGGGGTCGACGGCGGTGATCACGCCCGTGACGGCGAGGCCGCCGGCCGTGATCACCTCGGTCATGGCCTTGGGCTCGACGGAGTCCCACAGCTCGACGATCGCGAGCCGGGTCGTGCCGTCACCGGCGAGGCGGCGCAGCTCGGGCACCAGGTCCTCGCGCAGGGCGCAGCACGCGCAGTCGTTGACCAGGGGCGTCCGCGCGGTCGACAGGACACCGTGGCGGTCCCGGACCGTGCGCACGACCGTGCCGTCGGCGGCCGTCGCCAGGTCGTGGTGGAGTACGACGCTTCCGGGCACGTCGGTGAGCAGCCGTGCCACGGCCGCCGCGCGGGCCTCGGCATGAAGCCCGCCGACGACGGCCACGGCCATGCTCACGCGGCGCCCCGCTTCCCGTACCGGCGCTCGAAGCGCTCCACGCGCCCGGCCGTGTCCAGGACGCGCGCGGTGCCGGTGTAGAAGGGGTGACTCGCGTCGGAGATCTCGACGTCCACGACGGGGTAGGTGTTGCCGTCCTCCCACGCGATCGTCTTGGCGCTCGTCATGGTGGAGCGGGTGAGGAAGGTGTAGTTCGCGGCACGGTCACGGAACACGACGGGCCGGTACTCGGGGTGGATTGCGTTGCGCATGGCGATACCTCAGCGCTCCTCTCGGAAGTCGACGTGCCGACCGGCGACCGGGTCGTACTTGCGCAGGGTCATGCGGTCGGGGTCGTTACGGCGGTTCTTGCGGGTCACGTAGGTGAAGCCGGTTCCGGCCGTGGACCGGAGCTTGGTGACCGGGCGGAGTTCGTTGCGTGCCATGCTGCTATCTTACTGAAAATGAATCCCATTACCAAGCCCTGAGTACGAGAGGTACGTCACCATGTCCGCCCACTGCATGCTCACCGGAGCCCGGCCCGGCTTCGGCAACCGCATCTCCCACTCCCACCGGCGCACGTCCCGCCGCTTCGACCCGAACATCCAGACCAGGCGCTACTGGCTGCCCGGCGAGGGCCGGCACGTACGGCTGCGGCTGAGCGCGAAGGCGATCAAGACCGTGGACACGATCGGCGTCGAGGCGGCCGTGGCGCGCATCCGCGCCCGAGGAGTGAAGATCTGATGGCCAAGAAGAGCAGCATCGCGAAGAACGAGCAGCGCAAGGAGATCGTCGCCCGGTACGCCGAGCGCCGCGCCGAACTGAAGGAGATCATCCGCCGCCCCTCCTCCACGGAGGCCGAACGGCTCGCCGCCCAGCGGGAGTTGCGCAGGCAGCCGCGCGACGCCAGCGCCACGCGGGTCCGCAACCGCGACCAGGTCGACGGCCGCCCGCGCGGTTATCTGCGCACCTTCGGGCTGTCCCGGGTGAACCTGCGCGAACAGGCTCACGCCGGTTTCCTGCCAGGAGTTCGAAAGTCCTCCTGGTGACGGCTGGTAGCTTGCTGCGGATCCTCCGCCCCAGGGGGAACGGCTACAGCTTGGGAGCGTGACGTGACGACGGCGACTGCAAGGGTGCGGACCGCTGCCGCGGCCGCGGGTCTGGTGGGCGTGCTGACGCTGACCGCGTGCAGTGGTGGCGGTGACGGTGGCAGTGGCAGTGACGCCGAGAAGGGCTCCTCGCCCTCCGCGACCCCGACGTCGACCGCGGGTCCGGGCGACGCGTCCGGCACCGTGACGGGCGCCTCCGACAAGCTCCAGGGCAGCTGGGTCACCACCAGCGGCGGCAAGATCGTCGCCCTGGTGATCACCGAGAAGCAGGCCGGGCTCTTCGCCACCGGCGGGACCGTGTGCAGCGGTACCGCGGGCGAGGAGTCGGGCATGCGGATGATCCATCTGAACTGCACGGACGGCAACAAGGACCGGGCCGGCGGCATGGTCGAGTCGGTCACCGCGAAGGACCTGAAGGTGATCTGGTCGGGCGGGCTCGGCGAGGAGACGTACACGAAGGCGGAGGGCGGGAAGCTGCCGTCCGGGCTGGCGACGATCCCGGCGCAGTGAGGGGAGGGTCCCCGTGCAGTGCGGCGACGATCCCGGCGCAGTGAGGCGACGGTCCCCCGCGCAGTGCGGCGACGATCCCCCGCGCAGTGCGGGGACGATCCCCCGCGCAGTGCGGGGACGATCCCCCGCGCAGTGAACTCAGCAGCGAACTGAAGCAGTGAATCGGTGGGGCCGGCGCGCGCCGGGAGCGGTCGGGCCGGTGAGGTGCCGGTGCGCGTGGGGCGGTCGGGTCGGTGAGGCGCCGGTACGCCGGGGGCGGTCGGCCCGGTGAGGTCGGTGGGGTGCCGGTGCGCCGGAGGCGGTCAGCTCTCCGAGACGCCGCACATCCGAACCGGTGATTCGGGAGGGGCGCGTGATCGGGTCCCGGGTGCAGGCGCCATGATGCGGGGAGATCGTCACGACCTCGATGGGACCTGCTCATGCGCGCCATTCCGCTCACCGTCACCGCTCTTGCCGCCGCCCTGGTGCTGACCGCCTGCAACGACGGCGGCGGTGCCAAGAACGGAAAGAACGACTCCGCCTGCGAGATCGGCGGGGTGTCGGTACAGATCGGGTCGGCGAGCGTGGCCCCTGCCGCCGGCGACACGGGCGAGGTGCCCGTCAGCATCACCAACCAGAGCACCCCCTGCACCCTGGACAAGTTCCCGAGCGCACGGTTGGGCGCGGGCGGCACCGAGGCCGAGGTGCCCGTACTGCCGGGCGCGAAGGCCCAGAAGCTGAAGCTCGCCAAGGGCGACTCGGCGACCTTCACCATCGGCTACGTGCGCGGCAAGGCGGGTGACAAGAGCAGCCTGGAGGCGAAGTCCGTGAAGATCGCCCTGCCGGGCTCCACGGCCACCCGCAGCTTCCCGTGGTCGTACGGACCCGTCGCCACCAAGGGCGGCGGGCAGACCCCGGACGCCTCCGTCACCGCCTTCCAGCAGGTCGGGGACTGATCCTCACGGCAGCCTGGGCCGGGCCCTGACCTGGGCCTCGTCCGCCGCCCTTGCCCCCTCGGTCCAGCCGGCCGCGTCGCTCACACCGCGCAGCCGGGTCGTGGTGGTCTGCGGGAACATCTCCTCCAGCCGGTCGGTGACGGCTATCTCGCGCGTGGCCAGCACCGGCAGCAGGTCCTGGGTCACCTGGGTCTCTGCGGCGACTGCGAGCCGGTCGCCGACGCGGTGGGCGTAGGCCGCGAGGAACGACTGGCGGAAGGTCTTGGTGCGCTTGCGGCCGCCTGCTCTCTGGGCGGCCTCGGCCTTGGTCATCGCGTGCGTGGCCTGCACCAGCAGTGAGGTGTAGAGCAGCTCGACGGCCTCCAGGTCGGCCTCGAAGCCGACGACCGTGGAGAAGGCCAGCGGTTCGTTCCACACCGCGCGGCAGTGGTTGGCGCGGGCGACCGCGTCCAGCAGCACGGCCTTGGCCTGCTCGTACGGCGGCTCGACACCGATCCGGCAGGCACCGGGCGCGTCCGGTGCGGGGGCCGACGCCGCGAGCAGCGCCTCGTCCACGCTGTGCCGGGCCATCAGTTCCTGCGCCTTGGCGGTGAGAGCCTCGGCCTCCTCCGGGTAACCGGTGGCCTCCGCCTTGGCGAGCAGCGCGCGGATGCGCGTGAGCATGCGGGAGGCTCCGGCACCGGGGGCCTTGCGGGTCTCCTCCAGGGGTTCGAGGCCGGGAAGGCGCAGCAGCAGGCGGTACAGCTCCAGGACGGCGGTGGCGTAGGAGAACCGGTCGCCCACGCGTGCGTGCGCCGCGTACTCCTCCAGGGCCTCGATCTGAGCGGCCCAGCGGTGCCCACGCGGACGGTCCCGGCCCGCCTGCGCGCGGATCAGCACGGCGGACAGACCCACGTGGACGTCGTCCAGCTCCCGCCGCACCAGCCGCACGACATCGGCGGGCTGCCAGCCGCGCTGCCACGCCGTCGCCACGAACTCCTCGCCGCGCCGGGTGAGTTCGGCGTCCGTGCCAAGGTCCGCGGCGAGCAGGGACGCGCCGGTGTCGAGTCCGGAGTCGGTGTCGTCGTAGAGGGCGGCCCGGAAGGCGCGCGCGACGGTGCTGGCAGTGCTGGTCACGTCGTCGATCGTGCCATGGGGTACTGACAAGCCCGGAGGCGGTGTCCACAGGCTGTGGATAACGGGCCTGGGCGGCTGGGCGCGCGGGATCGGGGCTGAAGCGGGAGAACTGGACTGTCAACCACGGGTTGACACTAGCGGGGTGTCAACTTACGGTTGACACATGGCGACCAACCCGAACATCACGGCATCCGTACGCCTCGACGACCTCATCGAGGCCATCAAGAAGGCCCACTCCGAGCCCCTCGAACAGCTCCAGGACGCGGTGATCGCCGGCGATCACCTCGGTGACGTGGCCGACCACCTGATCGGCCACTTCGTCGACCAGGCCCGTCGCTCGGGCGCGTCCTGGACCGAGATCGGCAAGAGCATGGGCGTGACCCGGCAGGCGGCGCAGAAGCGGTTCGTGCCGAAGGAGTCGGCCGACCTCGATCCCAGCCAGGGCTTCAGCCGCTACACCCCCCGCGCGCGGAACGTGGTCATGGCCGCGCACAACGAGGCCCTGGCCGCCCGCAACCCGGAGGGCCGCCCCGAGCACCTGGTCCTCGGACTGCTCGCCGAGCCGGAGGGCCTGGCCGCGAAGGCGGTCACCGCGCAGGGCGTCCCGCTGGACTCCGTACGCCAGGCCGCGACCGCCGCCCTTCCGCCGGCCGCCGAGGACGTCCCCGAACTGGTCCCTTACGGGCCCGAGGCCAAGAAGGTCCTGGAACTCACCTTCCGCGAGGCGCTCCGGCTCGGCCACAACTACATCGGCACCGAGCACCTGCTGCTGGCCCTGCTGGAGCACGAGAACGGCGAGGGCGTCCTCAACGGCCTCGGCATCTCCAAGGCGGCGACCGAGGAGTACCTCGGCAAGGTGCTGGCGCTGCTGCTGGAGCAGAAGAACGCGGGCGCGGGGGCGGAAGGGGATGCGGAGGGGGACGAGGAAGGGGAAGGGGAGGCGAAGTAGGGCGCAGGTCCCGAGTCGCGGGTCGCGCTTGGGGGGGGCGCGGGTCGCGGTTGGGAGTTGCGGACGGGCGGACGGGCGGTCGGGCGGTCGGGGCGGTCGGGCGGTCGGGGCGGTCGGGGCGGTCGGGGCGGTCGGGGCGGTCGGGGCGGTCGGGGCGGTCGGGGCGGTGAAACCGCAGGTCGGATGCGTTGTCAGTGGGGCCTGCGACACTCGCAGACATGGCCGACCGATGGGCACTCGCTCCGGCCGAGGACGGTGGCGTGGACGTCGCCCCCCTCGGTCCGGACGGGCTGCCCGCCGGTCCGGTGCGGCGGGAGAGCGATCTCGCCGGGGCGGTGCGGAGCCGTCCGGAGGTGACGCGCTGGGTGTGGCGGTCGACCGCCGACGTCTACCCGCGTCTGCTCGCCACGGGGGTGCGAGTGGAGCGGTGCTACGACATCGAGGACGCCGAGACACTCCTGCTGGGCCACGAGGGCCGGCACGGCGAGCCGCGCTCGGCCGCCGCCGCCCTGGCCCGCCTCCGCGGCGGCCCCGTACCGCCCGACCCGCCACAGCGCTCGGCCGAACCGGGCGCCCAGTCCCCGCTGTTCGAACCGACCGGCACCCGCCTGCCCCTGGAGGACCTCCTCGCGGTCTACGCCGACCAGATGCGGCGGCACGAGAAGACGGCCCACCCCGACCGGATGCGGCTGCTCACCGCGACCGAGTCGGCGGGCATGCTGGTGGCCGCCGAGATGAACCGCGCGGGACTGCCCTGGAGCGCCGAGGTCCACCGCGAGGTACTGCGCGACCTGCTCGGCGAGCGGTACGCGGGCGGTGGCGAGCCGCGCCGCCTGGCCGAGCTGGCGGACGAGGTCTCGGCGGCCTTCGGCCGGCGCGTGCGGCCCGACCTGCCCGCCGACGTGATCAAGGCCTTCGCGCAGGCCGGGATCAAGGTCAGGTCCACCCGCCGCTGGGAGATCCAGTCGGTCGACCATCCGGCGGTCGCACCGCTGCTGGAGTACAAGACGCTGTACCGCATCTGGGTGGCGCACGGCTGGTCCTGGCTGCAGGACTGGGTGCGCGACGGCCGCTTCCGGCCGGAGTTCCTCGCCGGCGGCACGGTCACCGGCCGCTGGGTGACCAACGGCGGGGGCGCGCTGCAGATCCCCAAGGTGATCCGGCGGGCCGTGGTCGCCGACCCCGGCTGGCGGCTGGTGGTGGCCGACGCGGACCAGATGGAACCGCGCGTCCTGGCGGCGATCTCCCGCGACCCCGGTCTGATGGAGGTCGCGGGCCGCGAGAGCGACCTCTACCAGTCCGTCTCCGAGCGCGCCTTCTCCGGCGACCGCGACCAGGCGAAGATCGCCGTGCTCAGCGCGGTCTACGGCCAGACCTCGGGCGACGGTCTGAAGAACCTCGCCGCGCTGCGCCGCCGCTTCCCCAGAGCGGTGGCCTACGTGGACGAGGCCGCGCGCGCCGGCGAGGAGGGCCGGCTGGTGCGCACCTGGCTGGGCCGGACCTGCCCGCCCGCCGCCGGGGCGGGCGAGGACGCGGCGGAGGAGGCGGGCATCCCCGTCGGCATGGACGACTCGGACGGCCGGGCCGGACACGGGGACGCGCAGGGAGGGGAGAGACAGGGAGACGGGCAAGGGGACGGACAGGCGTGGGTCCCGGGTTACGCGTCCACCAACTCCCGCGCGCGGGGCCGCTTCACGCGGAACTTCGTCGTGCAGGGCAGCGCCGCCGACTGGGCCCTGCTCGTGCTCGCCGCGCTGCGCCGGGCCTGCGCGGATCTCGCGGCCGAGCTGGTCTTCTTCCAGCACGACGAGGTGATCGTGCACTGCCCGGCCGAGGAGGCCGACACGGTCGTACGGGCCATAAAGGAGGCCGCCGAACTCGCCGGGCGGCTGACGTTCGGTGAGACGCCGGTGCGGTTTCCGTTCACGACGGCGGTGGTGGAGTGTTATGCAGACGCCAAGTGAGGTTCGGTCGTGTGGAGTTCAGCTGTCCAGGAGGGCGCGCAGTTCCTCCTGGAAAGCCTGCTCGTCCGTGCCGTCCAGCGCGGCGAGGGCCGCGCGTCAGGCGTCGCACGCGTCCGTCCGGCGGCCCTGCTCGCACAGCAGAAGACCGTGCTGGTGGCGGGCGAGACCGCCCATGTAGCGGTCGGCGCGGGCGTCGGCCCGGCGCAGCGGTTCGGCGCACTCGCGGGCGGCCCGCTCCGCCTCGCCCAGCCGCCGCAGCGCGCGGACCAGGCCGAGCCGGGTCTGGGACTCGCCGTGCCAGTCGCCGTGGCCGCCGAGGATGCGCAGGCTCTCCTCGAAGTGCCGGGCGGCGGCGGCCGGTTCGCCGAGGGTGAGGTGGGCGTAGCCGATGTCGCGGCACGCCGAGTGCTGCACGATGACCGCGCCGATCACGTCCCCGATCGCCAGCGAACGCCGGTGCTGCTCGGTGGCGGCCACGTCCACGGCGGGCTCGGGCAACTGGGCGGAGGTGGGACGGCGGCGGTCGTCCAGGTCGAGGCCGGGTTCCAGGAGGGCGACCAGGGCGCGCTCGGCAACGGCGGCGAACCAGCGGAGGGCGGCCAGTTCGGGGTCGGGGTCGGGGTCGGACGTGGGTGTGGGTGTGGGTGAGGGTGAGGTAGTGGGCAAGTTGATGGCGGTTGCCATGGTGGAGAGCGTCAGGGTGGAGGTGGCGGTGGGAGGCTTCGGGGTGGTGGGGGTTTCGGGGTGGTGGGGGTTTCGGGGTGGTGGCGGGCAGTTCGCGGGCGAAGTCGCGGACCAGGTCGTGGGGGGGTGTAGCGGCCGTACGCCGTTTCCTCCAGCAGGGCCACGTCGACCAGGCGGTCCAGGGCGGCCTCGGCGCGGCGGTCGTCGGTGCCGGTGAGGCGGGCGACCAGCGGTGCGCCGTAGGTCGGCAGGTCGAGCGCGCCGATGTGGCGCAGGGCGAGGGCGGCGTCCCGGTCGGCCTCGCGTGCGGCGGCGGCGAGGTCGTCATGGGCGGCGGCGAGGGAGCGGCGGACGCTCAGGTCGTCGTACTCCACCCCGTCCCATGCCCGCCTCACCGTTCGCCCTTCGCCCTTCGCCCGTCAGATGACAGGCGGGCGTCCCAGGCGAGTGAGGTGCCACACCGTCCGCCAGCGCATGGGGCGGCGTTCGCCGGCCGGTTCCCGCAGCCCTTCCGCGAATCCGCCGAACCATGCGCGCAGCCCCGCCACGGACCGGGTACGGGCGAGGGTGAGCAGGATCCACACCGCGAGGTGGACCGGGACGAGCGGCAGAGGCAGCCGGCGCCGGACGAGCCAGACGCGGTTGCGGGCGTTGACGCGGTAGTAGATGGCGTGCCGGGCCGGCGAGGTCTTGGGGTGCTGGAGGAGCAGCTCGGGGGCGTAGCGGATCTTCCAGCCGGCGTCGGCGGCGCGCCAGGCGAGGTCGGTCTCCTCGTGCGCGAAGAAGAACGCCTCGGGCCAGTCCCCGGTCTCGGCCAGCATCTCCATGCGGAAGGCGTGCCCGCCGCCGAGGAACCCGGTGACGTAGCCACCGCGCAGTGGGTCGGACCTGCCCACCCTCGGCACGTGCCGCCGCTGGGTCTCGCCGTGCTCGTCGGCGATGCGGAAGCCGACGATGCCGAGGCGCGGATCGGCCGCGTACAGCTCGGCCACCCGGCGCAGCACGTCGGCGTCGACGAGCAGTCCGTCGTCGTCCAGTTCCACGACGACGTCGATGTCGCCGTACGCGCGAAGCCGGGCCAGGGCGACGTTCCGGCCGCCGGGACAGCCCAGGTTCTCCTCGACGTCGACGGTGGTGACCTCGCCGGGCAGGGAGAGCCGCCGCGCGAACTCGGGCAGGCGGCAGCCGTTGCCGACGATCACGATCCGGGCGGGGGCCACGTCCTGTTTGGCCACGGACTCCAGCAGGGCGTCGACCTCGTCGGGACGGTTGCCCATGGTCACCACGGCGACGGCGATCCTCGGCTGTGCCACACCCCTCACCCCATCCGGCCGACGGCGGCATCCCGCCCTGACCGCGAGGCGCCCACCGTTCACCAAGATGTTGCCTCAAGTGCGCCGATTCATCTGACGCCCATTCACTTGGGCGCCCCTTTGCTGAGGTTTTGTCCGCGCCATTCCTTGCGGGGCGCGGGAAAGGTCCAGAACTACTGGAGGCCAGGGGAGGACGCGGCGCTCATGGGGAACCACGCCTCACACCTGACGATTCACGTCTGACGCCTCACGCCTCACGCCTCACAGAACAGGCTGTGGCGCCGGCGCCTCGTCGATGAAGCCGTGCTCGGCGGGCCACGCCATCCGTGTCGCCCGCTGGGCGAGCCACCCCGAGACGCGCGGGCCGCCGTTGACCGCGGTGCCCTCCCGTACGGTCCGCACATGCTCGAATCCCTGGCGCCGGTAGTACTCCTGCAGACCCTCGTTGGTCGTCCAGGCGTCCAGGCGGAGCCACTTCGCGCCGCCGTGGAAGGCCCGGTCCCCGGCCCAGTCCAGGAGCCGGCCGCCGAGGTTCCGGCCGGCGTGGGTGCGTGCCACGGTGAGTTTGTTGACGAAGAGGGACGGCTCGCCGAGTTCCCGCTCGGACCACAGCCCGTCCTCCGCTTCCGGGGTCAGCGTGATCGTCGCGGCGGTGGCGTCGCCGTCGCGCAGCATGAAGACGGCCCCGCTCAATCCTGCTCAGCCCCGCTCGCTCCCCGGCCGTGGTTCCCACCGGCCGGCCCGGCCGTCAGTCGGCCACCGTGCCGCTGTGGGCGGCCCGCTACGCCTCCTCCACGAAGGCCAGCTTCGCCCGGTGCAGATCGTCCGGCGCCTCATGGCGCCGCAGGCAGCCGACACTCTTCAAGGACACGCAACTTGGCCAGACGGTCAACGGAAGACAGTTCGGCCATGTGTTCGATTCTAGGATCACGGGCTACCGGCCGGAAGCGCAGCGCGCCACCGCCCGGCGTGACTGATCCTTGAGTGAGTCGGCAGATTCCCAGCGGGCTTCATCCACCATCCATAGCCTGCGGTTCTCTACCCGCTCGACGCCACTGAGGGAATGGGGACTCCTCCTCAACTCGCCGGAATCCCCGTCCCCCTCCTAACCACAAGCCTCGATCGGACAGCCGAACTGACCCTTTCAGTCGACTGCACGAGGCTGTCGAAGGTTGGCGAGTTCGTGCTGGGTGGCGAGGGTGTACGGGTGAGTGTCGCCGAGGATGGCACGCTCGTGGGCGAGGACCGCCTCGAACTCACCGCGAGCCTGCTCCAGCTCCCCCAAGTCGCGCACAACACCGGCAAGGTTGTGCCACGTGGCGAGGGTGTGCGGGTGGGTGTCGCCGAGGATGGCACGCTCGTGGGCGAGGACCGCCTCGTACTCACCGCGAGCCTGCTCCAACTCCCCCAAGTCGCGCACAACACCGGCAAGGTTGTGCCACGTGGCGAGGGTCTCCGGGTGGGTGTCGCCGAGGATGGCACGCTCGTGGGCGAGGACCGCCTCGTACTCACCGCGAGCCTGCTCCAACTCCCCCAAGTCGCGCAGAACCCCGGCGAGTTCATGCCGCGTGGCGAGCGTCTCCGGGTGAGTTTCACCGAGGAGGGCACGCTCGTGGGCGAGGACCGCCTCGAACTCACCGCGAGCCTGCTCCAACTCCCCCAAGTCGTGCACAACCCGGGCGAGTTGGTGCCGGGTGGTGAGAGTGTCCGGGTGGGTGTCGCCGTAGATGGCACGCTCGTGGGCGAGGACCGCCTCGAACTCACTGCGAGCCTGCTCCAACTCCCCCAAGTCGTGCACAACCCGGGCGAGGGTGTGCCGGGTGGCGAGAGTCTCCGGGTGGGTGTCGCCGAGGAGGGCACGTTCGTGGGCGAGGACCGCCTCGAACAGGCTGCGGGCCTGCCCATACAGGCCCTTGACCCGTAAATACCGGGCTGCGAAATGGGCTGCGCTCGCGGCATCGTCGATTCTTTGAACGGGCAGTTCAGAGGCTGCGGCGCGGTGAAAGAGGTCCACGACATGGGGCTGCAGGAGCCGCCAGTGATCCCAGTAGTCCGGCTCTTCAGGCACTCCTGTTTCGTCCGCGAACGCCGCGTTGTGCAGTGCGCTGACGGCTGTGCCGAGTGTCGCTTCGTCGATGCTTGCGTCGCGGACCAGCGGATGGACGCGCAATGTGGGCAGCGCACCAGAGTCGGCAGGTTGGAGGTCGATCAGGCCGAGGCCGGCCAAGGCCGTGAGCAACCTCCACACGGCAGGCCCGTCGAGATGAGCGAGTTCCCCGGCGGCGGCCAGCGCGTGGGGGGTCAGGAGCAGGGTGTACGGCAGTGGCGCGTCAGCGAAGGTGGCGATCAGCCGTAGCAGAGGCCGCGCAAGGGGCAGACCTCGCTGATCCAGCAGCTTCAAGGACATGGCCCAGGTCTGGGTGATGACGTTGTCCCGGTCCACATGCTCAAGGCCTCGGTCCAGCGCGGCCTGGTAGGAGCGGAAATCCACGGGCGTGTCCGGCTCGCGGTAGGGGGCCGGCACGGTGTTGGCGTCAGCGAGGTAGGTGCCGGCAAGGCTCAGGGCCAGGGGAAGACCGCCCAGGCGTCGGGCCAGCAGCCGCGCGTCGTCCGAGGATCCTGCCATTTCGCCCGCATGGTCGCGCAGGATCTGTACGGCGTCCGTGATGTCGTCGCCGGTCAGGGGTCGCACCGGATGCAGGGCACAGACGCCACCCCATGTCTGTGGGGCGCTGTCGCGGGTGGTGACCAGGACGCCGCCACGGCTGTCGGCAGGGAGCCGGATCCAGCCGGTACCTTCGCTCAGCTTCCCAGGACCGTCCAGCAGTGCTGGATCGTCCGCGTTGTCCACCACCAACAGCCAGGGCCGCTCGTACTGGGCCAGATACGACCACAGCACATCCGCCGTGTCCCCGCCCCGCAACTGTTCCTCGGGAGCACCGGCCTGCCTGGCGACGGCCCGCAGACCCGCCTCAAGGGTGGTCTCATGCCGTGCATCGACCCACCACACCTGCTCCGCGTGGGCGAGGCGCCGGGAAACCAGCTCCAGAGCGACCGTGGTCTTCCCCGAGCCCCCCAGCCCGCACAGCACCTGCACCAGTCGGGTTCCCGGAGCGGACAGCGCCGTCTCCACCCGCCCGAACAGCGCATCGCGGCCCCGTACGGGACGCCGTTGATCGCGCAGACCCAACGGCGGCGCCACAGTGACCGCGACAGGCGCAGGCGCAGGCGCAGGCACAGGCGCAGGCAGGGCAGCGCCGAAGTAGACGTTGGCAGCTCGAAATTCGCGCGCGGCGAGTGATCCGTTGTTCGCCCGTACGCCCGGCTGGGAGGCGTCTGGTTCGCCGGGTTCGGTCAGGGCCGGTCCGTACCCGGCTGCTGAGGGTTTCCCAGCCGCACCCCGTCGCGGATGTTGGCCACACCCGCCGCGAAGGAGCCCCCCTCCGCCTTCACCGACAGATCACCGCTCACAGCCAGCCCGTAGGCCCCGGCCACCGCACCGCCGGCAGCCCGCGCCGCGTCCTGCACCGCGGACACCGCCTCATCCAGCTCCCGCGCGAAACCAGCGTCCTCTTCCACAGCCTGGGAAACAGCGGCCTCGACACGCTGCCGGGTCAGAGGACTCGGCTCATCCTGACCGGCCTCCGCCTCAGCCTCCAGCCGCTCCAGCTCCGGATCATTGCCCAGCCGGCGGGCCACCACGCCATGCACACGGTCCATCGCCCCGTCGAGAGCCAGATCCACCTCGGCATCCGCCCGCCCCGCCACCCGGCGGGCCTTACGCACCGCCCACGCGAACACATACCCGACCGCGATCTCCACACCCGTCATACCGCCCCCTCCGTATACAGCGAGCGTAGCGAGACAGAGACCACCGCAGGCACCGAACTCGTCATTCAAACCCCCGGCGACGTGAGCCACAACGTTTTTCAAAACCAGTCGGATTCAGTCGGGCAGTTGGCCTCTAACCTGCTCCTTGGTCTCGCTGAAAGCTGTTCAGTCGCCACCTCTTGGCCAGCAGAATGGCGAAAGAGGGGCGGCGAACGGAAGCCCCGCGGCAACGGAGCGAGGGGATCCGACTCTCATGCAGCGGGATACCGAAGGGCAAGGGCATCCACGCGCTCTGGCCTGAGGTGGCCCTACGTCGACTTCGACAACGAGCTGTTCCGTCCCCGGTGGCAGCTTCAACGGCTCACGTGGCGGCACGGCTGCAAGGCCCCCCACACGTGCGGGGCGAAGTTCCACCGGTTCGGGCCGTCTTCACCCGCCCCAAGGCCAAGAAGATCCGGAACCCCCGACTGAGACCAGAACTGAGACCGTCGACAGTCGCGCCGCCCGCGCCAAGCGCCGTCGCCGCGCCCGCTGACACAAAAAAGCCCAGCTCAGACGCTGTCCGAGCTGGGTTTCAGTGGAGCCGCTTTCGGGATTCGAACCCGAGACCTACGCATTACGAGACCGAGAGCGATCGTGCCGGGTGGTGCCGCACCATGCTTCCTGATGACGTTTTCCCAGATCAGACCACGTGCGCCAGGCTTCCCCGTGCGGCCTCGTTCTGGCTCGTCCAAAGGCGTCTGTCCACCGGCTGTCCACCGGAGCGCCCTTCCGGGCGGTTTCCAGTGACCATTCAGTCGTGCGCGTGGGCCGACCAGGACCGACATGGGGCCCTCCGTCCGACGCGTTGTCAAGGTCTCACAACTGCTGCACGCGCTCCCGGCGACCACCTCGCCCGATGACGGGCCTCAGCCGGTGGGGGTGGTGTGGCACGCGAGCCCCCCGTCGACGGTGCCCTCGTACGCAACCGAATCAGCGCCCGTTGGGCGGACAGGATCTCGTCACGGCCTCGGCGGTGAACCGTGACTCGTCGGCCACCCGCCGCCGAGACGCTCCGCGCCCGGATCAAGAGCGAGGTAGGTGCAAGCTGTCCCGCTGGACCAGCAAGGTCGGGTTGCCCACGGAGGTGCGTATGGCCGTATCGAGTTCGACACGCAGGGGTGTGATGGTCTCGGTCCACAGATCCATCCGCTGCGCTACCGACGCCGGCCATGAGGTTGGAATCGTGTAGCACTGGTCACGAATGACGGTGGCGATGGAGTGGACCTCGTCCGGACCGACCTCCGCGATGCGATGACTGCTGTCGTGGACGTCCTCGTAAGCCGTCCGCAGTTCCGCTTCGGTCGTGGCTTGCGTGGCCAGGACCCGTCGAAGTTGCCCCAACGCGTTCTGAAAATACCGGTACTCAGCGCGTCGGGCTTCCAGCAGCCACCGATCGCGTTCAACCGCGAGCCCGCGGCGAGCCAGCTCCAACGCGCTCCGGTGGTTCGCCTCCGCTACTTCCATAGCTGTGCGGTGGTTCTCTCTCGCCTGGGCCAGGGCTGTACGCATCTGCCATCGCCCCAGAAGCACACTCACCGGTATTCCCGCGAGGGCGAGGATCGCGGCGATTCCAGCTAGGTCCATGACGGCAATGATGGACTAGGAGTCGCCGCGATGACCGAGGAATAACCAGGGCGTTCGTTCGATTGGCTTCCTTGCAGAGATCGCGGGAGGGGGCGCTGGTGGCCGAGCTGATGATGTTCCGGCAGGACGCGAACGGACGGGACGTCGAGCTGGCCGGCTCGACGGTTGCGCTGGAGGTGGAGCTGCAGCGGCGGGTCGAGGCCGGCCTGGAGCAGATGCTGGGCGTCCGTTTCCTGGCCTCGGAGTATCCGACCGGGCCTTGGCACCGGGGGCGGATCGACACCCTGGGACTCGATGAGAACGGCAGCCCGGTGGTGATCGAGTTTACCGACCGCAGGTAGTCCTGCCCGTGATGTCCGTCTGGGACTGTGACCAGCACGTCCCAGGCTTGTTTACCGACCGTGTCCGGGACGTCTGTCATGTTCTGGAGTCGGTACGGAGGACGAGTGGTACGGCACGTGGTGGTCGGGGACTTGCGGGTCCAGCAGATCGAGCGGAAGGACGGGCGGCGGTCGTGGACGATCGTGTGGCCCGAGGGGACGGTGCACACGGAGGCGGACCGGTTCCTGCGTCTGCATGATGGTTCGGGAACGCAGAGGACGTACGCGTATCTGCTGGTGGACCATCTGCGGTGGCTGGAGCGGGAGTGCCTGGCCTTCGCCGCAGTCCAACTGCGGGATCTGGAACGGTACATGGGCATGGTCGGTGCCGAGGTCCGTATGCCGCTCGGCGAGCCGTGGCGGGTCGGAAAACGCCCCTACGGCCGCTCCGCGCTGTCGACTGCGGCTGCTTGTCTGAAGGGCTTCTACCTGCATCAGTACTCCCTCGGCATCAACGGCGAACTCGGCAAGAAACTCGATAGGTCGCGGCTGCCGTCGCGGGTAGACCGACGCCGTTCGTTCCTCGGGCATGTGAAGCCGTCGCTGCCCACAAACCCGCTGGCGCCGAAGGGACCGCACCGCCGGCACCCGAAGATGCTTCCGGACGGCGCCCGGGAGAGGCTGCTGGAGACGGTGAACGCCGCCCGGGACCGGCTGGTGGTCACCTGGCTCGCCGACGGCGGGCTGCGCATCGGAGAGCTCTGCGGACTTCACCTGGTCGACCTGCACCTTCGCGAGAACGCTGCATGCGGCGAGTGCCGTACCCCTCACCTGCACGTCTGCCACCGGCCCGGCAATCCGAACCGCGCCGAGGCCAAGAGCAAGCACCCCTGGCGGGTCGAGCACGGCATCGTGACCGGCGGGCTGATCAAACGGGTCAGCCCCGCGATGGTGCACACCTACTTCGAGTACCTCACCACCGAGTACCCGCGCGGCGCCGGGCACGGCATGCTCCTGGTCCAGCTGCACGGCGCCGCTACCGGACAGCCGTGGGCGCCGGTCGGCGCCCGTCGGATGCTCGGCCGGGCCGGGAAGCGAGCCGGACTCGGGATCGTGAAACCCCATGCCTTCCGGCACTCGTTTACCTCCGCGGTTCTCGACGCCGCCGACGGCAACCTGCTCATAGCCCGGGACGCCGGCGGCTGGGCCTCGGCCGCGATGGTGGATGAGGTCTACGGACACGTCGATGTCCACGACCCGGTCTTCGACGCCGCGCTGCGCACGGTCTGGGGTGAGACGAAGTGACAGCGCCGTCGCTGCTGCCGCAGCAGGATGCGCGCACGCGACGGGACCGGCTGGAGGTGCTCACCGCGCTGATCAACGGGCCCGAGTTCGACCCGGTGCTGCGCGGCGGGGTGCTGAAGATCCCGCCGACGCACCCGGTCTATCCGTGGAGCTGCACGGTCGTCGACTGCGAGCGGCCCCGCTGGCGGCGCTACGCGATGTGCTCGGTGCACGCCGGGCAGTGGCAGGAGGCGGAGGCGCGCGGCATGAGCCGGGCTCAGTTCCTACGGACCGCGGAGCCGCTGCCGGCCACGGAGATGCCGGAGGCGATGATGTGCCGGATCTGCCCCGAGCGTCCGGCGTTCAGCCTGCAACTGGTGCTGTGCTTCCGGCACCGCAACCGGTGGCTGAGCCACCTGAAGCGGCACCCCGAAGGACGTGTGAACGAGGGGGAGTTCGAGCGGTGGCTGGCCGACCAGCCGTCGCTGCCGGGCTACGGTGAGTGCCGCGCGGACGTGTGCGACGAACTGGCCGCCTCGCCGCTGGGGTTGTGCGGCGCGCACGAGCGCGGCTACATCCGGGACGGGCGGCCGGGCGGGGCGAAGCCGCCGAAGAACTTCTTCGCTACCTACGAGCGCCGTGATCGCCCTGTCCCAGTGACCTGCGAGGACGAAGTAGCCTTCCGTGCCTGGTGCCGCGCACAGCTGCCGGTGCACCGCACCGGAACGGTTAACCTGCGCGGACTGCGGCCCCTGCTGAGGGCCGAGTTCCAGTGGGGCATGTATGTCCACGGCCTGCAGCCCGTCGCCGTGTGGCACCTGACGTGGGTGCAGTCACTCGCGGACGAGTGCCAGCGCCGCGACGTGGCGTCCCTGGCCGGCCTGGAGCCGTCCACTTTCCGCCGCGCCTACCACCAGCGCATGGTCCAGGAGATACAACAGGCCCTGCGGAAGATCTACTTCACCCCCTCCGAGACCCGGGATGCCGGCTACATCGAGACCGAGCACTTCGGGGTGCGGTTCCCGGGCCGCTCCAGCTACGTCGACCTGACCTGCGTCTCCCAGCGGTGGCTGCGCAACATGCTGTGGGATCACATCGCCGACGTGCTGCGCTCGCCCACCTGCCCGCGCAGCGCGCAGCCGGTGGACTTCGTGCGCCGCGCCGGCGCCGAACTGTCCGCGTTTTTGGAGGCGGAGGCGCCGGGCGGCGGCCACGACCCCACCGTGCTGCGCGGCGAGCACGTCCACCGCTTCGTCGCGGACCTGCGCAACCGCGAACGCCTCGGCCTCGCCTTCCGCGGCCAGGCCCGCCTGGACCGCAAAAGGGCGAAGGTCACCGAGAACTCGCGCCGCATGGTGTTCAACTACGGCCGAGCCCTTCTGCGCGGCGCGCTGGACAGGGGCAGCGCCGAGAGAATCGGCCTGGACCGCACCTTCATCGCCGCCATGCCGGTCGGCGGCCCGGGCACGCCCCGCAGCCGCAACCCCTTCCCCGACGAAGTCGCCCGGGCGCTTGCGGACGAGGCCAACCTGCAGCAGCTCGCAGACTGCTACGACCCGCACGACCGGGGCCTGAGGGATATGTGGGAGACCATCATCGTCACCGGCCGGCGCGCCAGCGAGGTCATCCAGCTCCGCCTGGACTGCATCGGCCGCTACGGCGGGCTGCCCCTGCTCTGGCACGACCAGACCAAGGTCGGCAACCTGAACGCGGCCGTCCGCATTCCCGACCAGCTCCTGGACCGGCTCGAAGAACGCCGCCGCAAGACCCTGGCCCACTTCGCCGACCGCCACGCCGGCCGCCAGCCCACTCCCGCCGAGCGCGCCCACCTGGCGCTCTTCCCCACCGACATCCTCAACCCCGACGGCCGCCGCGCCCTGTCCTACACTTGGTTCCACACCGGCTTCCGCAGCTGGCTCACCGACCTCGACCTCGGCGGTCACTACGTCGCCCACCAGGCCCGGCACACGCTGGCCACCCGGCTGCTGCGACATGGTGCGACCCTGACCCACATCCGCCGCTACCTCGGCCAGGTCTCCGACCGCATGGCCGAGCACTACGTCCACCTGACCCAGTCGGACCTGGAGAACGTCCTCCAGCACGTGTGGGTCACCGGACCGGGCACCGCCAACCCCGGCGACCTCCTCGCCAGTGACACCACCCCGCTCACCCGCGAGCAGGCCCAGGTCCTGGCCATCGACCTGTCACGCCGCAGCACCCCCGCCGAGGGCGGGTTCTGCACCTTCCAGCCCGTCGTCGACGGCGGCGCCTGCCCCTGGAGCCTCGACTGCCACAACTGCGACAAGTTCGTCCTGTCCGGCGCCGACCTGCTCTATTGGCGGCGCAAGCGCGAGCAGTGGCGGCTACTGGCCGAAGGCGCCCCCGATGACGCCACCGCCGACTACCTCCACCGCTACTTCGAGCCCACCGCCCGTGCCATCGACGGCCTGGAAAAGGCCCTGGCGGGCCTCGGCCTCCTCGACGACGCCCTCGCCCTGGACCTGCGCAAACCCCAGGACTACTTCCACCGCGTGTGGTCCACCGCCTTCCGAGCCGCCGACCTCGCCGACGCGGGCAGCGACGAGGAGGGCGAGTACAACGATACGTGCACAACCGACGACACCGAGCCGGAACAGGACGTCGCATGACCATCGCCACGGTTCCCGCACCGCGCACGGCCGCGGCCCTGGCGGCCCGCCGTCAGAAGACCGAAGCCGCCCTCCAGCGCGTCCACCAGGCCATCGCCCGACTGCGGCGTGAGAAGGCCCAGGTCAGCGTCGCCGCCGTCGCCCGCCGCGCGGACGTCTCGCGTACCTTCCTCTATGACAACCCCGATGCCCGGGCGGCCATCGCTGCGGCGATGACAGAGGCCGGCGAACGACGAACGGGGATGCTCGTCGAGCAGGACGACGAACGCGAGGCAACCTGGCGCGAACGCGCGCTGAACGCCGAGGAGGGCCTCAAGGCAGCGCACACCGAGATACTCGCTCAGCGGACCCGCATCGGTGAACTCCTCGGCCAGGTCCGTGGCTTGGAAGCCGAATGGACCGAGGAGACCATCCAACGGATCACCGCCGAGAACACCGCCCTCAAGCAGCGCGTCCGCCAGCTCACGGCCGACAACCGCAACCTCGACGAGCGGCTGAAGGCCGCCCGGTCCAACCTCCGCTTCCAGGACCGGCGGGTCGCCGACCTCGAAGCCCAAATCACGGGCACCTGACGACCCGGTGCAGGGCCACTACGTCCGGCCCGGTGGCCACGGGGATACCGTGGTCTCGGGCCGGACATCATGGCAGACTCCGCGCATTTGTGACGCCTGACAGGTCAGCCGCCGTAGCCGTCATCGGTCGCCTGCTTCCGGTGACGATCAGGGTCGTAGATCGCGGTGAGAAACGGCGTGATTCCCAGGGCATAGAAGCCGTACTCCAGTTGCTGGTACCACGCTCGTTCGCTCTCAAGCTCCTTGGACACCTGAATGGGTACTCCGCCGGTGTGGTCGCCGGTCGACACCATGACGACGAACGACGTGCCCTCGTCTGCTGGGTCAGATGGATTAGCGATCACCGTGAAGTCCCAGGTTGCTGCGCCGGGGACGTCCGAGCCAGCATCCAGGCGCCGCAGGACGAACGTCGGCTGTCGCAGCAGTACTCCGGACTGCGCCCGGATTGCCATCGTCTTCTGTCCCACGATCCGCCATGGTGGCTCCGGGCGCGTGTGGTGAACGTCCGAAAAGAGCTGGTCCCGCAGCTCCGAGTACTCAGCGGCCGTCTGGGCCAACGCTCTTGTGTCCTCGGCCAGCTGACGTCTGGTGTCGCAACTGTCGAGCAGACCGGCCAGTGAGTGCAGTCTGCCCCGGACCCATGGCTTGAGGAAGCGATCAAGGGCAACCAGCCGGTAGGCGTCCTCGGCAGACTCAGCAACCAACAGCGCACCACGCGCCAAAGCCTGATATCTGTCTGCGAGATCCATCAGCTCCCCGTCCCCGAGACGACAATCACCTCTCACCGTATCGATCAACAAACCGACAGCGAAGGCTGATCGGACAGAACGCGACGGTCCGTTGCAGTGACCCGTTCCCGGCACCCTTGGTGACAAGCAGCGCGCCGATCTCGTAACGCACACTGCGCCGCGGAACTCTGCCGCGCATTTCGCTGGGCGTGCGAGGTGACCGTGTCGGGAGCCAGGAGCTGCGAGGTGACGGTCGGGTGTCAGGTCTCCCGTGCCCGCTCAAAACAGTTCCAGGTCCTTGCCGCTGGTGTCCGCGATGACCGGCCGGAACTCGGCAGGGAGGCCGTCCAGGCGGTCAGGACCGGCCGCGGCGGCCACGGCAGGGGCCGTCTCGGCCAACCAAGCACGAAACCGCTCGGTGGCCTCGCGGTAGGGGACTCGCGCCAGGACACGGTGCTCGCCGGAGGGGCAGAAGTCGACGGCGACAGTGAGCAGGCAGGAACGTGGCGCGTTCTGACTGCCCGTCCAGGACACGCGCAGGACACCGCAGGGCCTGCGCCCGCGGGCGGCACGGTGGGTCGGGCGCAGCGATCGGCAGGCTATGTGGGCGGTCCATGCGGCGAGGTGCGGCAGGGGCAGGGTGGTGCGTGCGCGGCAGCCGGGGCAGCGGTGCCAGTGGCGGAGCCAGTCGTCGGTGTCGGTGTGGAAGAGGCGTGTGTAGCGGTTCGCCACGCGGATGTCGTTGCTGTACAGGTGGTCGGGGCGTTCCTGTGTGTTGCAGGACTGACAAACGGGGGCGCGGACGTAGCCGTGTTCGTGGCAGTGGTCGAGCACGGTGGCGGGCGCAGTGCGGCAGACGGCGCACGCCCACCCGGCCACCCTGCGGGAGGTACCGGGCTTCCTGCTGAGCACCGAATACAGCTGGCCTTCCAGCTCTTTGTCGTACGAACGCAGTGAGGCGGTGGGAACCTCAGGGCTCGTCTCCTGCCGACCGCCGGCGTCTCGGGCCTGCCGGGGGTGGGAGGGCGGCTCGGTGACGGCTGCGCTTGCCAGGCGGGTTCGCGCGGCTTGCACCCAATGCGTTTCGGCGTGCTCGGCCGCGTCCAGCAGCCTGACCGCAGCGCGCGGCAGCCACCAAGTGCGCTGCGTCCCGTTGCGGATCTGCTCCACGAGTATCTGTCGCCAGTCGATCCCCGCCAGATGGTACGGCCAGCCGACTTCACGTCGTGCTGCCGGCTCGCGGCCGCCCAGCTCCTGCAGTTCCCCCGTGATGCGTCGGCGCCAACGCAGCGGCGTTTCCTCGTTGCACTCCTGCCTCGGCGCCCCACGGAACGGACCGATACGGACCAGGTCCTGCCGATCCATCCCAACCGCGTTCAGTTCCGCGGCCGCCCGGCGCACCTCAGCCTCCGGAACACTCCACTGCCCGCCGCTCGCCCTCACCGTTGCCACCACATGGCCGCCGAGCAGGACGTACCCCACCCGGGCACGGGCAGGAGAGCAGGTGAATGCCCCAGAAGCCGTCGGCACAGCACTGTCGGCCGTCAAATCGACCCACAGAGCGTCCGCGGCACCCAGGGTGATCAGGCCGTGCGTGCGACCGGGCATGACACGCTCTGACATACCGACAGGCTAACGGCCTGCAACGCGGCAACGGGTCCAAGCGCTTCGGTCAGCCGGGCCGCCGCCCGCAACTCCGTATTCCTGAGCATCTGGTTCGTCAGCAGCTCCCGTGCCAGTAGCCTTACCACCAGAACGTCAAGAACCAGGCAAGTCGCCCTCGTACATCAGCGGTCTCCGAGCCCAGACGAATTGAGCAACAGAGTCCCGCGGCGAGCCAAAGTGGCAGGACAGCGTCACCGGCAGATCCTCGAAGGACACTGCAGGAGACTTGCAGGACCACCACCAACACCGAGATCGCTCGACGAGTTACAGCAATGCCCCCAACTCCCCGTCGGACATGTAGTCTATGAGAAGTCGCAGTTCAGAGCCGGTGCACGAGCTCCTGCGGTCGGTAATGTCGAGTTCAAGAAGGGCTCGGACAGCGGGGTGATGTCCCAGGCTGTCTCCTACCTGTCCTGGCTGGAGTCGGCGCACCACGAGTTCGAGGCGCTCGTGCGGAAGGTGCTGGGGGCGGAGGCCGCCGAGTCCGTCGACTGGCGTCGTCCGCGGATGATCTGCATCGCGGCGGGCTTCTCGCACCACGACCGGGTGGCGGTGCAGAGGTTGCCCGAGCGGATCGACCTGGTGCGCTACCGGATCTTCGACGGTGGCCTGCTGGGGCTGCTGCTCGTGGACTCCGCGACCGGCTTCCCGAGCGCTGCCTCGTCTCGCCGGGGCCGGGAGCGGGCACCCGTGGCGGACAGCGTGCCGACGGCTTCGGCGGTCTCTCCGCCTGCGGGCGGAGGAGTGGTGCCGGAGTGCCTGCGGGACCTGTACGCGGAACTGGACGAGGCGCTCACGGCATGGGGCGAGGTGGAGGTGGCGTCCCTGCGGCACTACATCGCCTACCGGCGGTTGGTGAACGTGGCGTCGGTGATCTTCCGTCCGAAGCACGAGGCGATCCTGGTGTACCTCAGACTCGACCCGGACACGGTCGAGCTGGAGGAGGGCTTCACCCGGGACATGCGCGGTATCGGACACCTCGGGACCGGCGACCTGGAGGTCCGCGTCGTCTCGGCAGCCGACTTGGAGAAGGCGGCGCCGCTGATCCGGCGGGCGTTCGAGGCGGCCTGACGTAACAGGAAGGGCGGCTGGTGCATCGGTTAGTCGATGCTCCAGCCGCCCCTCTGGCGTCTGTGGGCCGCCGGCCCTGGTCTCTCTTCGCTCTCACGATCATGCCTCCGGTCCGGCCAGCTCGAAGTCGTCCTTCGTCAGTTCGGCCCGCAGCCGCTCCTCGGCGACGTCGGCGTAGTGCGCGGACAGCTCGACGCCTACGAAGCGGCGTCCCTCGCGCAGGGCCGCGACCCCGGTGGAGCCGCTGCCGGTGAACGGGTCGAGGACGGTGCCGCCCTCGGGGCAGACCTGGACGAGCTGCTGCATGACCTCGACGGGCTTCTGGGTGATGTGAACTCGGCCCTTGCGGGGCTGGGAGGCGATGTAGTGCCCCGGCAGGTAGAGGTCGCGGGTGTTGTCGAGGGAGCCCTTGACGCCCCAGATGATGAACTCCGAGTCCTGCTTCGGCCCGCCCTTGCGGGGGCGGCTGGACGGCTTGATCCACGGGATCGTGCCGCTCCAGGTCCATCCCGCCATCTGAAGGGCGTCGGAGGTGGTCGGCTCCTGCCGCCAGTCGGTGAAGACCATGGCGACCGCGTGCTCGGTCGAGGCCCGGTACGCCTCGGTGAGCAGTTCGGTGAGCCAGGAGCGGTAGGAGCGCTGGTCGCGGTTCTCGCCCGGGAAGTTGGCGAGGTCGTGCGCCGAGTTGCTCGTGACGTACTTGGCACGTGCGGTACGGCCGGTCCGGTCGGAGCTGGTGCGGCCCCCGGAGTTGTACGGCGGATCGGTGATCACCGCCTGGACGCTCTCGTCCGGGAGGGACTTCAGGACGGTCAGGGCGTCGCCTCGGTGCAGCGTGTAGCTCATGGGGAGGGCCTCTCTTCGGGCGCGGCGGAGTCTGGACCTGCTCCGGACAGCGCTCAACGGCGTGCATCCGGTGCGAGGTTGCAGCGGAGGTTAACGGCGAATTCCGGCCGCGCCCAACGAGGTGGCTCCCTGCTTCGGGCCCCTGGATGGCAGTCGTTTGGCGCGGCCGGAATCCCGGTCTACTGTCTCGCCGTACCACCGGGAAGGAGCACTGCTCCACCCCCGTTGAGCTGTGCTTATCCGTGCTGTCTCGTCCAATCGAGCAGCGTCGGAGGCATGTTGCCCATCTGCCCGCGAGCGCCGTGAGGAGGCCCCTGTGCACTGCCTGAGATTACGAGCGCGGCTGGCTGCCGCGCGTGACCTGAAACCGGCGTCCTGGAGCTACCAACTCCTCTGACCCGGGCCCGCCGAGAGGCGGATGCACATCGGCGCGGTGCCGACGGCTTTGCACGAGAAGTCGGCACCGCGTCTCCTTCGAACACCGAGGAGCCGCTGCGATGCAGCATGCCCTGACACACCCGCGCCCCGACCCACCTCCCTCGACCGGTCCGCACCGCCGTCGCGCTGAACGGCGGCGGCCGTGAAGAAGACGACGGGAGCCCTCGTCGGTCTGTGCGCCACCGGACCACTCCTGCTGGCACTGCCGATCCTTGGCATCGGGGCCGGGACCGCCTCGGCTTCGTGCTCGACCGACGGTGCACAGAGTGTGGACGCCTCCGCCGTCGCCAAGCAGGTGAAGGCCATCCTGGACGGCGGCGACAAGGGCTCGGTCTCCGTGCCGGGGCTGGACGCGCCTGCCGACCAAGTGCCCAACGCCAAGACGATCCAGGCCACCGGCGTCGCGATGAACATCCCCGCCCGAGGGCAGGTCGTCGCCCTGGCGACCGCGCTGCAGGAGAGCGGCCTGCGGAACCTGACCTACGGCGACCGCGATTCGCTGGGTCTCTTCCAGCAGCGGCCGTCGATGGGCTGGGGTACGGCCAGCCAGATCCTCGACCCGGTGCACGCCTCGACGAAGTTCTACGAGGGGCTCAAGAAGGTCTCCGGCTGGCAGTCCCTCTCTGTCACCCAGGCCGCCCAGGCGGTACAGAAGTCGGGCTTCCCGGAGGCGTACGCCAAATGGGAGCCGCTGGCCACCGCCCTGCAGAAGGCCATCGAGCCCCTGCTGCAGAAGGCCGGCGGCGCATCGCCGAGCCCGTCGCCGTCCGGCTCTGCCGACACCGGCAGCCCCTCTCCCGATTCCGCGGGGGGTTGTTCGGCGGACGGCGACGGAACGGACTTCGGCACCATCCCGGCGGGCGCCCTGCCGAAGGAGTACAAGATTCCCGCCTCCGCGCCGCCGAAGGTACAGACGGCAATCCGGTGGGCGCTCGGCCAGCTCGGCACCCCGTATCAGTGGGGCGGCACGTGCACCGACTCCCACGGCAAAAACCCGATGGGCCGCTGCGACTGCTCCTCCCTGATGCAGGGCGCGTACAAGGCCGCCGGGGTCACCCTGACGCGGACCACGTATACGCAGGTCAAGGACGGCAAGGCCGTCTCGGTCGATGCCCTCAAGCCGGGCGACCTCCTCTTCACCGAGGGGACGGCCGCCGTACCGGAACACGTCGGGATGGCGATCGGGCAGGGCCTGATCGTCCACGCCCCGCACACCGGTGACGTTGTACGGATCACCACCGTCGCGTCCTGGAAATCGCGGATTCTCGCGGCCCGCCGAGTCGTCTGACCGGCGCTCCTCCCCCTCCTCACCTCCCCTCGCACCGCTGGTCCGCCCCACCGGGCTTTGGCGTGCACTCATTCGAACTGGAGTTCCCGTGTATCTCGCCGACAAGGTCATACAGCTCGCCTACGACCCCGGAATCAAGCCCAACGAGGGCGGGCTCCCTGGCCTCAACGTCCTCAAGCAGGTGATGGGCTCGATCAACTTGTTCGGACTCATCGCCGTGGTCGGAGCCCTCGCCGTCAGTGCGGGCGTGTGGGCCTGGGGGCACCACTCCGGTGGTCACCAGGCCGAGGCGAACGGGAAGAAGGGCGTGCTGGTAAGCGCGGGCGCGGCCCTTCTTCTCGGTGCGGCCAACGGTGTAGTGGCGTTCTTCTCGACGCTCGGGACGCAGGTCCACTGATGGCTCAGCACTCCACCCACCCCGGCGGCGCATCTCGCGTGCGCCGCCGGGCGCTGCTCGGCACCGCCGTCCTGGCGGTGCTCGTCGCCCTCGCCGGCCTGGCCGCCTACCTCACCCGCGAGGGCCGAAGCCCCTCCGATCCTGCTTCCCCACCGCCGAGTTCGCCCACCGCGTCCTCGTCGACCGCGGCGCCGTCCGGGCCGCACACCCGGCCCCGCGCTCTGCCCATTCCGCCGAAAACCCACGACCCGATCACGTACGGGAAGGCCGCCGCCGCAGCGCTGTGGTCGTACGACACCCGTGCGTACTCGCAGCCCGAGCTGCGCAAGGCGCTGCGCGGCTGGCTGACCACGGAGTCGAAGTACGCCGACCCGGCCTCCGTCGACCAGGCGGTCCCCTCGGCCGTGCTGTGGAAGGAGATGGCGGCCAACAAGCAGGTCGCCACCGCCAAGATCAACGAGGGGCACTTCCCGCACGCCTTCACCCAGGCTCTCCAGGACGACCCCGGGGCGATCACCCAGGCGTACGTCTACGCCGTCACGGTCTCCGGCAAGCAGTCGATTCGCTGGAAGGGCTCGGCCGCCGGCGGCGCGGAGAGCCGCTCCACCACCCTCGCGGTCCAGTGCCGACCCAACCACCCCTGCGCCCTGGTCGGCGTCATGCCGTCCGTTGCGCCCTGACCCTCGCCCCAGAACGGAGGTACGACCCATGGGAGTCTGCGACTTCCCGCTGATGGACAAGGTGTGCGGCGCTGTCGACTTCGCCACCAACCCCGCCGGCACCGTCACCGACGGCCTCGGCGCGTGGATCGCGAAGTCGGCGGGCGAGCTGGCGTCCAGCGCGGCCGACCTGGCCGCCAAGGCCGTCAACAAGACGACGGCCATCGACCTCAACGCCGGATGGTTCCGCGACAACTACGAGCTGCTGCTGCCCATCGGCCTCGCCCTGACCGTCGGCATCTTCTGCATCCAGCTCATGACCGCGGCCTGGCGCCGAGACGAACGTGCCCTCGCCAAGGCGGCGTTCGGCACCATGACCGGAGTCCTCTTCAGCTTCTCCGCCATCGCTTTCACGACCGTCGCCATCACCGTGGTGGACGCACTGTCCGACGGCCTCTTCAAAGCCGCCAACACCTCGATCGACGACGCGATCCGTCGTGTGATCAAGGTTGATCAGATGGGGGCCATGTACGGCCTCGGCTGGGGTGTGCCCGCGCTGGTGGCCTTCGGCTGTGCGATCGGTGCCTTCCTCTACTGGGGCGTGATGGTGGCCCGCAAGGTCGGCGTCCTGATCATGGTCGCGCTCGCGGTGTTCGCCGGGGCGGGCGGCGGCTGGGAAGTCGCCAAACGGTGGCGGCGCGGCTGGATCGAGGCCACCGGCACCCTGATCGTCTCCAAGCTGTTGATGACCGTGGTCTTCCTGATCGGCGTCTCCGCCATGGGCAAGACCGACGCCAGCGACGGAATGGCGGCCCTGTCCGACGCGATGGCCGGCATCGTCGTGATGGTCTTGGTGTTGCTCTGCCCCTACGCGACGTACAAGTTCGTCCACTGGGCCAGCGACGGCGGCGGCCACGACGACATGCACCGCACCGGTGTCGCCGGCATGGCGGTCGCCGCAGGAGCCGCGAAGACCGCAGGCAGCCTCGCGCTGCGGGCCGGTACCGGCGCCCCCGCTCCGCAGGGTCCGAACCAGGTCCCGGGCGCGGGCACCGATGGCGTCGCCTCCGGCATCAACCCCTCCGGCGGCAACCTCAGCAAGGAGGGCATCGACGCCGGGCCGCCCAAGCAGCAGACCCGCTTCCGGTACGGCGAAGACCAGGACGCGAGCGGCGACAAGGGCCGGGCTCTGATCCAGCGCCCCGGGATCCCGCCGCTGATCACACGTCCTGGCGAGGACGAACCGGAAGGTTCCGAGCCGACTGCCCAAGGCGTTGCGGGCGGCTCCGGTCACCTCGCAGCCGCATCGGCTCCGGGCGGCGACATGACCTCCATGCCGCCAGCCGACCCCGGACCCTCGGCCTCGGGCACTCCGGCGTCCGGGTCCGGTCCGTCGGCCACCGGCTCCGCGACGCCGACGAACTGGGTGTATCCCACCCAGCCGCCGTCGGGTTCCTGACCCACATCCCCGGGGGCGGGCCGCACTCCACGGCCCGCCCCCGCCTCCCCAACAGCAGGAAGGTTTCGCCATGACGTCCAGAAGAGCGCCGCGCGCCCCGTCCTCCGCCCGCTCCCACCGTCTGGAACCACCATGTCCGGCAAGCACCAGTCCTCTACGCCCACCGTGAAGTTCCCGCACCGCAGCAGGCGCGGCGTCCTGCTCGGCCTGTCCGTCCCGCAGTTGGTCGTCGCCGGGCTCACCGGCCTTCTCCTTCTCGCCGTGATCCTCGCCCGCGGTGTGGTCGGCGCCCTCCAGCTCATCCCGCTGTGGGCCGTGATCGCCCTGCTCGTCTTCGTCCGCCACCGAGGCCGTGCTCTGGCGGACTGCGCCCCGATCGTCGTCCGGTACGCGCTGCGCCGGATGCGAGGCCAGCTCGTCTGGCTCACCCGGCCCTCCCGCCGGCCGACCCGCGAGGGACTGCTCCACCTTCCCGGCACCGCTGCCAGCCTGCGCGTGACCACTGCTCCCGACGGCAAGTACGGCGCCGTCCACAACCCGCACACCGGGACGCTGACCGCGGTGGTCAAGGTCTCCTCCCGCGCCTACGCCCTGCTCGACCCCGGCACCCAGCAGGCCAACGTCGGCGGCTGGGGACGCGCGCTGGCAGCTCTCGCCCGTACCGCGCAGATCGCCCGCATCCAGGTGATCGAGCGCACCATCCCCGACTCCGGCGACGCGCTGCGCCGCTACTGGGAAGAGCACGGCCGCCCCGACACCCCGATGGCCGGCGCGATCTACAACGAGCTGATCCAGAGCGCCGGTCCCGCAGCCGCCCCGCACGAGGCGTACGTCGCGGTGTCCCTGGACACCAAGGCGGCCCGTCGGCTGATCAACCAGGCCGGCGGCGGTCTCACCGGTGCCTTCAGCGTCCTCGCCCAGCTCACCTCCACGTTCGACCAGGCGGCGCGGACCGCCGGTCTCACCCCGACGGGCTGGCTCACCGCCCGCGAGATCGCCGCCGTGGTGCGCACCTCCTACGACCCGAAGGCGCTGGCAACACTCGACCGCTGGTCCACGGCCGGTCGCCCCGAGGCCGAACCCGCCGCTGCCGGCCCCGTCGTGGTCGTCGAGAAGGCGGACCACATCGCCACCGACTCCGCCGTGCACGCCACCTACTGGGTGGAGAACTGGCCGCGCACCGAGACCAGCGCCGGCTTCCTGCACCAGCTCCTGTTCACCGGCGGCGTCCGGCGCACGCTGTCGCTCTCCTACGAGCCGAAGAACCTCGACGCCGCCCTGCGCGACGTGCAGCGCAAGAAGTCCAGCGTGATCGCCGACGCCGCCGAACGGGCCCGGCGCGGCCAGGTCGACTCCGAGGCGGACTCGATCGAATACCAGGACATCAAGTCCCGCGAACGCCAGCTCATCGCCGGGCACGCCGACGTCGCCCTGACCGGTCTGCTGACCGTCTCTGCCGACACCGAGGACGAGCTGCGCACCGCCTGCGCCGTCGTGGAGACCGCCGCTGTCGGCGCCCAGCTCGATCTCCGGCCGCTGACCTGGCAGCAGGCCGAGGCGTTCACCGCCGCCGCCCTGCCGCTCGCGCTCGCTGCCTGACCCTTCCCTTCGAAAGAGCACCCTCATGTCCCGCACCGCCAGCCCGACCGCGCAGGACTTCGTGCCCTTCGCCACCGCCGCGCTCGACTTCCACCGGGCTCTCAACATCCCGGGCGGCCCGCTGGTCACCACCCGGGCCGAGCTGGACGCCCTGCACGCCCACCTCGTCTCGCTGTACGGGCTGCTCGACGCCCACACCGGTCGCACCGGGCAGCTCGTCGCGGTCGAGGGCGACCAGCTCCGTACCGCCCGCACTCGCATCTGGCAGGCCGCCGAGCACCTCCACGCCGCCTACCACGCGGCGCCCCGGCCGGACTCCGGCGAGATCCCCGCACCGGAGGCGTGCCAGGCCGGCCTTCCGGAGGGAGCACCGGAACTGACCATCTGCCAGCGCCACCAGCGCACCGCTCATCTCGTCCGGCGGCGCACCACCCCAGCCGACCTGCACGCCCCGTTCACCGGCCTCGTCCGCCGCTGACCCACCCCTCATCTGGAGAAACGCTCATGCCCCGTACCCGCGCCAGCGCCTCCCCTCTGTTCGTGCCCCGTAAGACGACACGCGCCGAACAGCGGGCCGCCCGAGCCGGTTTCACCGAAGCCCGCCGCCAGGCGCGCCTCGCCGGAAACCCGCCCAAGCACCGGGCCGAGCAAACCCTCGACCCGGATCTGCGGCCCACCTACCCGCTCGCCGGTCGCCCCGGTCCGGCCTCCGCCCGCGGCGGCAAGCTCGCCCTTCCCGCCCATCGGATGACCACCGCGACAGCCAGCGGCGCCTACCCGTTCGTGGCCGAGGGCGGCCTGGGCGCCGAAGGGGTGTTCATCGGCCGCGATGTGCACGCGGAGGCGGCCTTCTGCTTCGACCCGTTCTCGCTCTACAACAGCGGCAGGGTGGAGGGCTTCACCAACCCCAACGCGGTCCTGGCCGGGATCATCGGCATGGGCAAGTCGGCGCTGGCGAAGTCGATCGCCACCCGGTCGATCGCCCACGGCTACCGGATCTACATTCCCTGCGATCCCAAGGGGGAGTGGACCGGTGTCTCGCAGGCCCTCGGCGGATACAGCATCGCCCTGGGCCCGGGGCTCCCTGGACGGTTGAATCCGCTGGACGCCCCGGCCCGGCCCGCCTCCGTGAGCGAGGAGGACTGGTTTACGGAGGTTCGCAAGCGCCGTCTGCTGCTGCTGGCCAGCCTCGCCCGCACCGTGCTGAAGCGCGACCTGCTGCCGATGGAGCACACCGCCCTCGACCTGGCCCTGGATCTGGTCGTCGCTGACGCCGCCGCCCGGGGCACGGTGCCGCTGCTCGGCGAGATCGCGCACGTACTCGGCTCCCCCGAACGCCTCGACCACGCCCTCGGCCACCAGGCGGGGCACCTCGGTTCGGCCGCCCAGGACCTCGCCCACGCCCTGCGACGTCTCGTGCACGGCGACTTGAGCGGCATGTTCGACGCGCCGAGCACCGTGTCGTTCGACCCGACCACACCGATGCTGTCCATCGACCTCTCCCGTCTCGGCGGCTCCGGTGACGACACGGCACTGGTGCTCGCGATGACGTGCGCGAGCGCGTGGATGGAGTCAGCCCTCAGTGATCCCGATGGCGGTCGGCGCTGGGTGATCTACGACGAGGCGTGGCGGCTGATGCGGCACGTCGGGCTGCTGGAGCGGATGCAGAGCCAGTGGAAGCTCTCCCGAGGGCTGGGCATCGCGAACCTCATGGTGATCCACCGGCTCAGCGACTTGCTCTCGGCGGGCGACGCCGGTTCACGCGGCCGAGTCCTGGCCGAGGGGCTCCTCGCGGACTGCAGCACGCGCATCATCTACCGCCAGGAGCCCGACCAGCTCGCCGCCGCTGCCTCTCTGCTCGGCCTGACCGGCGTCGAGACCCAGGCGGTGTCCGCCCTGACTAAGGGCCGAGGTCTGTGGAAGGTCGCCGGCCGCTCGTTCATCACCCAGCACATCCTCCACCCGGCTGAGCGGGAGCTGTTCGACACAGACGCCCGCATGGCCGCCTAGCCCAACGACCAGCACAGCAACGGGAATCGATCATGTCTGCTTCTTCCACTCCTTCCTCCGGTGACAACCAGCCGTCGCAGGCCACCGACCCTTTGGCGTGGCGACGGCACCTCCCGGCACTGGCCTCGGCCGCCGCCGGGATCAACGAGGCGTGCGACGCCTGGGACGCGGTTTCGGACTCGCTCTGCGACGCGGACGGCTGGCCGCTGGACGACAAGATCTACGGGGACGGGAAGGTCAAGCGGGACGCCGAAGCGTGGAAGCACGCCGAGGTGTTCCTCGACCACGGACCCGAGGTGCTGGCCGGGGTCCGCGCCGCCGCCGACGGCCCCGACTACGTCGAGGGGCCGATCAGTGACGACCTCCGTCGGATACGCGGGATCGACACCATCCTGTTCCGGGCGGAGGAGCTGCGACACGAATGGGACGGCGTCATGGCGCTTATGGACGGTTCGCAGCCGAGCGTGCTCCACCTCTACAAGGAGCGTGCCGAGGAGCACCGCAACACCGAGGGCTGGCACTACTCACATGAACTGGGTTCCAAGGGACCGGCGTTGGTGCGTGTCGGTGAATACCTAGTTCACCGGGCAGACACCGAACGGCCGGCGCAGACCGAGCGGGCTCGCGTCGCGCTGACCCGCTCGACGCACAACGCTCCTGCCGTAGCACCTGCTTCGCCCCAGGTCCCGCCGGCATCGCATCCGCCGGCTCCCGGTCGCTCGCGGTGATCCCTAGCACGCAGTCACGGCAGCGCCAAACTGCCCGATCACCGGATCCTCATGGACCACCGCACTCCTTCAAGCTCCACACCCCGTCGGCTCCCGCCGTGCGGCGGGGTGTTCGCAACGGAGAACTCCATGCACCACGAAACCTCGCCCCCGACCGCCACGTCCGATCCGCGTCGCCTTCAGGCTGCTCTCTGTTCCGCGCTCGGTCAGCGCGGCCTGGAGGGCACCGTCGAGTACGGCCTCAGCGACTACATCGTCCACGCCGAGCTTCCCGACGGCAGTTCATTGATCATCTCGCCGCCGCAGGAGCCACCCTCCGAGCACCCCGAGTCCCCGGAAAGCTGGATGGTCACCCGCCACCGGTCCGCCGAGCCCGCCGTCTACGAGGTGATCTACGACTCCGAGCCGGACGGTCCGCATGCGCGCCACGGCGGCAGCGTGCCGGACGTCCTCTCCGCTGTCGACGCCCGCCTGGACCAGCTTGGCGTACCACCACGCCAGGAGCAGGAACGTTCCGGCAAGGCGCGCGCCGCCACCGTGCTCCCGCCCAACTCCGCTCCATCCCGGGCGAGTGTCGCTCTCGCCTCTTCGCCGTCGGTCGGCCAGCGCGTGCTCCCGACCGGTCCGCCGCCGGAATCTTCCACGCGGGCCGGGCCGCCGTCGGCCAGTTCCTCATCCGCTCCCCGGCTCTGACCGACCGCGATCCAGGAGTTCTCCGTGCACCGCACCCTCAGAACTGATCCGCCCGTCGCCCGCACCTGCAACCGCACCCGCCTCGGATGGATCTGCCATGCCCAGCCACTACGACGTGCTGCCCGACCTGGCCTTCGGCCACCACCCCGTCCACGGCATCGTCGCCGCGAACCCGAAGAACCTCGCGGCCAGCACCTGGATGCTCAAGGGATTCGACTTCCATCCCGTCCCCGACCAGCCGACGTTGTACGCGCTGGCCGACCAGAACCGTGACGGGCACGGCCGTACGAGCCGGGCCATCGAGCTGCTGCGCAAGGCCGGCTACCAGGTCGATGTGGACGCCGCACTTGACCCTGCGCTGGCGTCCGAAACGGCACAGGGACGCGACCGCGGTCCGCTCGGTGAACCAGACGTCGCCTTCGCCGATCACCCGCAGCTCGGCATCGTCGCAGCCCTCGATGACCGTGTCTCCGGCCTCAGCGGGCTGGCGCTGGTGGAGGACGGCTGGCGGCACAACTCGAGCCTGGACATCTACACGCTCCCCGCGACCACCAATCGCGTCGAGGCGTTGGGGAAAGTCGCCGACGCCACGGTGGCCCTGCACCGTTCGGGGCTCCAGGTCGCAGTGCAGCCCCGCCTCGCTCAAGAGGTGCCGGCTCGGCCGCGCCCTGCTGCCACGCCGACCGCCGGACGTGAGCGCGGCCGTGGTCCCGCTCGCGCGTCTCCGTTGAGCGCCGCCGCGCTCGCCGCCAGCCCGGCCCGTGCCGGTATCCCGGGCAGGGCACCGGTACCCGCCGCCGCCGTCACCACACCGGCGGTCCGGCCGGTTGACCCTTGCATCGCGTACTCCCGCGAACGCTGATCCAACTCCTCAAGGAGGCCCTTCCATGGCCGTGAAGACGATCTGGCCTATCGACCACACCTGCGGTCACCATGCCGACCGCGACTTGTCCGACCGACCGGCCGACCGCCGCGCCGGCTTCGCCGAGTGGCTCGCCAGGCAGGAGTGCACGGACTGCTGGCGCGCCTCGAACGAGGGCGACGAGCAGGACAAGGCCGCCTGGCTCAAGGCGAAGCGCGCCGAGGAGCAGACGGCGTCCGAAGCCTGGTCCGAGCAGTACCGGATGCCTCCCCTGGAGGGGACCGAGCGGGCCGTTCCCTGGGGCGTGCGCTGTCGTCACCAGATCCTGACCAACGCCTACACCGCACTGGTCACCGAAGGCACGACCAGCGAAGCGGAGTGGGCGGAGATCGAGGAGAACGCTCGTACGGTGACCCGTGCCGGGTGGTGGATAGACCAGAGGTCGTCCGAGCCTGAAGACCTCACCGAACTGCTCCGAGCCGCCACCGGGGCCGACCGGCCGACGGAGAATCCCTTCTTTTGACCGACCGGGTGCCCTACTGCGGCGGGGCACCCGGCTGGCCGCCACTGTGCGGCTTCTACCAGCGATTCTCGGCCGGACCAAACCCCGGATTTGCCGGACGCTCTGCCCACTGGCCCACCTCCAACGGGTCCTTCGCTCCCTCTGCCCCGGAGACTTCCGTGCCTACCTCGATCACCATCACGTCCGAGTTCAGCGGCAGCGTCGTTGCCAAGGGCGCTACTGATGACCTCTCCGCGCAGCTCCTCCGTCACGCCGGTTTCAAGCAGATCGACGACTGGCACGGCCGACGCCATCGCCTGCCCACCACCACTCCGCTCGCCGACCAGGTCGCCATCGCCAGCCATGCGGCCGAGATGCTTCGAGCCGCTCGCTATGACGTCACCCTTCCGCCGTCCCTCGACACGGCCCGGATGAGCCCTCCGGTGCATGCGCTGGGGCCCCACGCCGCCGGAGCTGAACTCCTCAGCATCACGGACCAGATCCGTGCGGCCGAAGACGGAGCCAGCCTTCAGCGGGCAGTCGACCACCTCCTTCACCCCGAGCACGGTGCGCTGGAGCGTGTCCGGGAGGCGCTGGAAGCAGCGGGAGAACAGGTCAACGACCTGGACGACGACGCGTATGCGCTCGCCGACCGGTTCGGCTTCGCCTCGGAGTTCGTCAGCTCGGCCCAGTCCGAACTCGTCGACTCCGAGGCCGAGCTACGCCGCGTCGGCGACGCTTCGACGAGCTACTCCCCAGCACGGACCGTCCGTGATCACCGTGGTGCCGCTCTCGCCACTTCTCCTGCGGCGAACCAGGCCAAGGTCTCGTCGGCGTCCGGTTCCCAGACGGCGCCGCTCACTCCGACGGGTCACCCGCCGCGCGCCGCAACGCCCCGACGGTGACCCCGGCGGCTCTCTTCGCCGTCGGCCACCAGCACGTCGCGCGCCACCGCTCGACCCACCTGTCAAAGACCACTCACCCGAAGAGGCAAACGTGCCCGAGTACTACTCCAGCATTGGCGAGGCCGTCGGTGCGGCCATGCAGCACAACATCCGGCTCGCCCACCGCAGCACGGCACCGGCCTCCGACAAGCCGCTGCAGGCCAGGCACCTGCCCAGCGCTTCCGCCGATCCGTACTCGGTCCGCGGGATGATCTCTCGCCTCCAAGAGGACGCCTCGCCCGATGAGGTGGCGGGCATCATCGAGGAGGTCAACGGCGCACTGGTCGGGGCTCTGCCCGAGCTGACCGAACTCGTCGCCTCTGCCGCCGACTGGACTCGCGCCCGTCTCGACTTCGACGACCCGCATCACCATCCGACTTTCGAGACGTGGACCCGACTGGCAGCCGCGTACGGGATGCTCCAGGACGTCCGTGAGCAGTTGGAAGTCGCCGAAGACGGTCTCGCTGCCTGTCCCGCAGAGCGCACGGACCCTCGGCACCACCAGATGGTCAACGTCTTGCGCAGCCGGGAGTTGCTCGACGATGTCCTCGGTGCCGAGGCTGCTCCTGTGCCGTCCGCTGCCCGGAACGTCGATTCAGACCGGCAGCGGGCGGCCCGCGCCTCCTCGCCGCGCGCCGGAACATCGCCGTCGACCGGCAGTCCGCCGGCCACCGCAGCACCTCCGCCCGCGCCTCGTTCTGCAGGCCGATCCCGCTGAAACGTTCCGCCTCAGACGTCCAGGAGTATCCCCATGAGCTGCACGAGAGCCGAGCGCGCCCCGCCCCCGCCCGCTCGCACACCCAAGGAACCGCCGTGCCTTCCTCGCGCACCAGCGCGCCCTCGACCACCACCGGGTCGGACGCGCTCCTCTACCTCCTGTTCGGCATCCTCGGCGCCGCCATGGCCTTCGGCTCCCTGGCCTGGCTGACCGGAAATCTCACCAACACCTTCGTCGGAAGCGGGACATGGGCCCCCTTCCGCATAGCGGACGCGCTGCTGCACCCGGAGGTGCTGTGGCCAGCCCTGAGCACCAGCATGCTGATGGTCGGCGCCCGCGTCGTCCCCGCCCTGTTCACCGTTGCCCTGGTCGTCACCGCTGCCGTGCTGTGGATGCGGTGGCGTGCCGGGTCCAAGTCCGGCCTCGCCCGGAAGGCGGACCTGGCGCCGCTGCTGGACAAGGAGATCGTCGCCAAGGCGAAGAGCCTGCGCCCGAGCCTGGGCGGCCGGGAGAGTAAAAGAGGTCCTGCCCGCTGACCGCGGCATCCTGCTCGGCACCCTCGATCCCGGTCGTGCGGAGGTCCGCGCGTCCTGGGAGGACGTGATTGTCGCGATCATGGCCCCGCGTTCCGGCAAGACGTCCGGGCTGGCGATCCCCGCGATCCTCTCGGCACCGGGCCCGGTCCTGCTCACCAGTAACAAAGCCGCGAACGACGCCTTCACCACCACGGTGGACGCCCGTTCCGAGGTCGGCACGATCTGGACCCTCGATCCGCAGCAGATCGCCCACCACCCGCGCGAGATGTGGTGGGACATCCTCGCTGACGCCCGCGATCTCGCCGGGGCTAAGAGGTTGGCGGGGCACTTCGTGACCGCGAGCGTGGACGAGTCCAGCGGCTCCGACTTCTGGTCCACCGCCGCGAGCAACACCCTCGGTGCCCTCTTCCTCGCCGCCGCGTCCCACCGGCGGCCGATCACCGACGTCCTGGCCTGGCTCGCGATGCCGGCCGACCGCACCCCGGTGGACCTGCTCACCGACGCCGGCCACCATGCGGTCGCCGCCCAGCTCCAAGGCACCGTCTCCGGCGCGACCGAAACGCGCGACGGCATCTATGAGACCGCGAGGCAGTACGCGAGCTGCCTGCTCGACCCGGACGTCGCCGCCTGGGTCACCCCCAACGACGACCTTCCCGAGTTCCAGCCGTTCGCCTTCGCCACGTCCCGCGACACCTTGTACCTGCTGAGCAAGGACGGCGGCGGCAGCGCGTCCGCGATCATCGCTGCAGCGGCCGACGCCGTGATGCGCGCGGCCGTGATCGTGGCCGAGCGCTCCGGCGGGCGACTCGACCCGCCCGCCCTGTGCGTCCTCGACGAGGCAGCGAACGTCTGCCGCATCTCGGACCTCCCTGATCTCTACAGCCACCTGGGCAGCCGAGGCGTCATCCCGATGACGATCCTGCAGTCCTACCGTCAGGGCCAGCGGTGCTGGGGCGAGGCCGGTATGGACGCCCTGTACTCCGCCGCCACCATCAAGATCATCGGATCTGGCATCGACGACGCGGACTTCGCCGACCGGCTCAGCCGTCAGGTCGGCGATCACGACGTCCAGACCACCTCGGTGTCGACCAGCGAGGGCGGCAAGTCCACCTCGGTGAGCATGCGCACGGAACGGATCCTTCCGCCGGACGCCATCCGCGCCCTGCCCAAGGGCAAGGTTCTGCTGCTGGCCACCGGCATCCGGGTCGCCATGCTCAACCTCAAGCCCTGGTACAAGGAGCCCTCCGCCAAGGTGGTCGGCCCGGCTTCCGCTCGCGCCACGAAGGCCATCACCGAGCGTGCCCTCGCGAAGAGCATCGGCCAGGACGATCTTGGACTGTCGGCATGAGCGCGCCCACACCACAGCAGGGGCGGTTGGCCCACGCTCCGGTCGTCCTGCGCGGTGGCCGGTGGTGGCTTGACGGCGGGGCAGGCTCGGTTCCCGCCTCCGATCCCGCCTTCACCGCCGTCTTGGACGACCTCGCGCTGTCGATGGCCGCTGCCGACCAGGCAGTCGCCAACCTCCTCATCCGGCAGGACGAGGCGCCCTGCGTTGATCCCGGAGGCCGGCGGTGAACCCGCTGATGAGCGCCGAGCAGGCGGTCCTCGGTGCCGCACTCCTCAACCCCGAGCAGCTCACGCACCTGGAGTGGCTCGCTGCGGACCACTTCTATCGGCCCGTCCACCAGGCGCTGTTCGACGCCCTCCGCAAGCTGCACAACGACGGGCATCCCGCGCTCTCGGCCGATGGTCCGTTGCCGCTGTCGTGGGTGACCGACGCGGTCGAGGAGGCCGGACAGCACGTGCGCGGGCTGACCGCGGCGTACGCCCACACCCTGATCCAGGCGTGTCCCCGAACAGAGCACGCCCCCGTGTACGGACGCATGGTGCTGGAGGGGGCGATTCACCGCACCGTCGCCCAGCACGCGATCCGTCTCCACCAGGCGGCTCGAGCCGACGCCGTCCAGGGCGAGGTCGAGGGAGCCTTGCGCACGGCGGACGTCCTGACCGGCGTACTCACCGACCTTGCACGACGCTGGGGAACCGACCCTCGACCGGTCCCACCCACCGCTGGGCCCTCTGCCGCCACGCACATCCCGCCTCCGGCGCAGAGCGGCCAGGTCGCCGAGGACGAGCGGTTCCTCTTGGCCGTCCTCGCCGAACAGCCGGGGGCCATGGGCGAGGTGGTGGCCTGGCTGCGGCCGGGAGACTTCGCCGACCCGACCCATGGGCAGCTCTACCGGTGCCTTGGCGCGCTGCACCACCGAGGCGAACCCATCGACCGGATCACCCTGCTCTGGGAGGCCCAGCGACGCGGTCTGCTGGCCGACGGCACTGTGTCGAGCGAGCAGCTGACCGCCGTCTGCGAAGGCATGGTCCCCGGCAGCGCTGACTGGTTCGGACAGCGGGTGATGCGCTCCTCCGTCACCCGCACCGCCGCCGCCTCCGCGCGAGCCATCCGGACCCTGGCCCAGGACGAGGCTCTGGGGCCCGGCCGGCTGATCAACCACGCCCTGCACGAACTGGGTCCGCTCGACGAGGTACGTGCCCGCTGGGCCACCGCGAACAGCAGTCCGGCTCCGAAGACCACGGCATCCGCTCCGTCGGCGGCCGAGCCGCCGCCCGACCGAGTGAAGGCCGCCCGCGCCCGCAGCACACCCCGCCCAGGCGCGTCACCCCCAGCCCCGGCCAGCCGTCTCCCCACGCTGTCAGCAGCCCGACCACCCTCGCGCGGCCACCCGTGAGGCCCCCTCCCCACCAGCCTCTTCTGCCCCTGGAACTCGCCTTGATCTACCCCATCTCCGCAGCCGCGCCGGACCTACGTGCCACGACCCCGAGCCTCGCCACCCCGTTGATCGGGTCTCTCTGCTCGGGGTACGGCGGCCTCGACCTGGGTGTGCAGTCCGCGCTCGGCGGCACGCTCGCCTGGCATGCCGAGGTCGACCCGAACGCCTCACGCATCCTGGCCCGCCACTGGCCCGGCGTCCCGAACCTGGGCGATATCACCGCCGTCGACTGGTCCACCGTCCCCCGGGTGTGCGTCCTGACGGCTGGCTTCCCCTGTCAAAGACGTCTCGGTCGCCGGCCGCCGGGCCGGACTCAACGCCCAGACCCGCTCCGGGCTCTGGCTGCACGTCGCCCGTGCGGTCGCAGCCCTCCGACCCTGCCTGGTTGTGATCGAGAATGTGCGCGGCCTCCTCACCTCCCCCGCCGGTTCCCCTGGCGACGTGGAACCCTGCCCGTGGTGTCTGGGAGACACCGCAGGTCAGCCTGCTCTGCGGGCACTCGGTGCCGTACTCGGATCCCTGGCCGACCTTCGGTACGACGCGAAGTGGCTCGTGCTTCGCGCCTCCGACGTCGGGGCCCCGCACCGCCGCGAGCGGACCTTCCTCGCCGCATGGCCCGCCGGGCACCCTGCTGAAGACGCCGACCAGCAACATCGGGAAGAACGGCGGCAGCCAGCCTCCATCGAAGCGGAAGAGCGGGGGGCACGGTCCGAACCTGGCCGACGAGGTCGAGTGGCTGCTGCTGCCGACCCCGAAGGCGACGGACGGAATCAAGGGTTCGCCGAACCAGCGGCACGGCAATGGCGACATGACCCTGCCCAGTGCGGCTGCGTCTCTGTTGCCGACGCCGAGGGCCAGCGACACGGGCACCCCGGGCCGCCGCCCCGGGGAGGGATGGCGGCCTCCCTTGTCGGCGGTGGTCCTGCCCCTCTGGGCGGAGGAGACGCCGGAGGCGGGGGCGCGGACCGGCGATGGGGAGCGTACGGATCCGCCATCACCCGATGGGAGAGCCTCACCCGCCCGGCCCCGGCCCCCACGGACGGCGCCGGTCGGCTCCGCGCGGACTTCGTGGAGTGGATGCAGGGCCTCGACGCCGGCTGGGTCACCGCGACTCCGGGGCTCGGCCGTCCAGCGCAACTCACCGCGCTCGGCAACGGCGTCGTCCCACAACAGGCTTCGCGCGCCTTGCAGTTGCTGGCGCCACCCTTCCCCTGCTGTCCCCGCCGCGCCGACCGATAGCGCTCCACTACCGCGTTTTTCCGGCCGGACCAAACCGCTGATTCTCCGGATCCTCTCGGGCATGTCGCCGTCTCACAGATGGAGCACACCCCCATGGCCGACACCAGCCCGACCTCCCCCGGCCCCGAGCCGTACCGCGTCCCCGACGCAGACCTCGACGACCTCGCCAGCACCCTCGCCAAGACCATGGCCGAGGTCAGGCAGCACGGCGTCATCCTCGACCGCCTCGGCTCCGAGCCCGACCCCGGCGCCGTCCAGCCGCCGGACGGCGCTCCGGAAGCCGAGGCGGCTGACGGGAAGAAGCCCGACGGCCCCGCCTCGGTGTTCATCCTCGCCCTGGGCAGCAAGGAGTACGCCGTCGAACTCGCTGCCCTCAGCGACTGGGTGAACTACCTCTTCCTGCCGGTGTACGGCCGGGAGATCAGCACGAGCCGTCCCTGGTGCGCGCACTGGCACGAACACCCCGAGGCCGTCGCCCGGCTCCACGCACTCTGGCTCGCCTGGCAGCAGTTCACCGACACGGAGGCCGGCCTGTCCGGCCCCTCGACCTGGCACCGCGACCACCTGGACCAGACCCTGGCACACCTGCGTGCGCCCGACGGACCCTTCGCGGCCTGCACGACCAGCGCAACTCGCCCCAATCACCGGGTGCTGGCCACCCCGGCGCCCGAGCAGGCGGGGGTGGCGGCGTGAACGACATTCTCGACTTCGGCCTCGCCGATCTATCGCCGGTCGACGACGACTCCGAGGAGGCGATGGAGGCTCTCTGGGCTGGCGACCTGACGGTGCTGTCCCAGCACCACACCACACCCAACGGTTCGCACAGCTTCGTCCTCGCCCACGACCGATCGGTCACCTGGGGGATACCCGGCGAGCCACAGCTCGTTGCGATCGCGGTCGCTCGGGATCTGCGGCAGTCCACGTTCACGTTCGAAACGAGTCACCACGCCACGGCGTCCTTCGCACAGAACTGGCTGGCAGAACGCGGCTGCCCGCTCGAACGGATCGCACTGCACGGTGGCGACTACATCAAGCCCGCCGACGACCTCACCCTCCAGGTGGAACAGCAGATCCAGAAATCGGGCACCCGCTACGAGGTCCTCGACACCTACACCTCTGACGACAACCCCAGCGAGGCGTGGACACTCGTCAACGACTCCCAGGCCACCCAGGCACCGGTTCGCCTCTTCTACGAGGAGTGGAACCACGGTGCCGGCACGTACACGATGCGCGAGGGCGCCTTCCCCGACGTCGGCGTCGCCCAGACCTGGCTGGACGAGCGCAGTGAACCGCTGCCCGAGCCTCCGGAGTACAGCGACCACAACGGTGCTGTCGTCCGGGCCCGCATCGCCCGGATCGCCCTTTCCCGGTCCGCCGGAACCTCTCCGACACCGCAGACCGGGCTCGACGCGCCCCGCGCGTCAGCGGCGGTACCGGTCCAGCGCGCGGTCCAGGGGAGGCTGCTGTGAGCCGCGCCCGCTTCGCCTTCGCCGCGCACCCTGACGCCATCGCCGACCTGCGGGAACTCCCGTCTGAGATGCGCGATTTGGCCTTGCTGGAGCTGCAGAACCTGGTCCACGGAAGCGACGACTGCTTGCCGTTGAAGGGCCGTCTCGCCGGCTTCCACAAGGTGTACGTCGACCCGGCGGTCTCTTACCGGCTGGTCATCCAGTTCCGCCAAGCGCCACCGACCTCGACCCACAAGCGCGAGGTCTACCTCGTGGCGGCTGGCAGCCGGAAGGACTACGCGGTCTACCGCGCGGCCCACCTGCGGACCGAGCCCCAGCAAGGGGTCGGCCCGGACTCCGCCACGGAGGCCCGCGTGCAGGCCGCCCGGTCTCGCTCGACGCTCACCACCGAACGGCCGACAACGGGCCGCGCGGCTGCCCCGTCACCAGCGCCGCCCTCGGCCACTGCTTCTCGAAAGGCCACCCAGCGATGACCAACGACCGTACTGCGCTGACCCGTTCAGAGCTGGCGGATCTGCTCACCGATGCCGCTCAGAACGTCGGCGGCATCCCTGCCGCCGAGTACCCGACGGCCGCCGCCCGCTCTTACCTGCATCCCGTCTTGGGTCCGCTGGCCGCTGGGCCCCGCGTGATCACCGAGCTGAACGACCGGTTCGAGGGCTTCGTGGCCACCGAGCCACGCCCTGCTGGTTCGGCGGGCCTGTTCGCTCTGGCCTCCTACGCCTCCGCGCTGGGGTGGCTCACCGAGTCGTTCGCCGAGCTGACCTCCTCGGTCGACGAGATCTGTACCCGCGTGGGCATACCCATGGAGCCACGCGCCCCGATCGCCGCCGCGCCCGGTGGTACGGAGCAGGACGACGAGTTCGACTTCGCCTTCAACGCAATTGAGTTGGAGGCGGTCCGCAACGCAGCCGAGGCCGCCGGCCTCGCGCCGGACGACTACGTCGAGGTTCTCTCCCAGTCGCTGCTCGCCGCCGCCCGGATCACCGACGCCTGCATGGAGATCTCCAGCGGCCTGCTCGATGACGCCGATCTCCTCAGCGAAGTAAGCGACCGCCCTCGGCTCGACAACGATCCCGGGAGCCTGCCCGCTCTGGTCCGCTCCCTGCTCGCCCGGATGGAGACGACGGAGTGAACCCGTACGACGCAGACACACACCCTGGGCCGTATCTCGTCGTCGAAGTGCTCGGTGTCGGGGATGTCAGCGTGCACGCCCTCGCACATGGTCCGGAGGAGCCGCTGCACCAGGCCGCTACACGCGTCATCGAAGCCGCAGCGGCGTTGGACGAGCGACACGAGAGCGTGCTCGACGCGGTCCAGCGCGCTCAGCGGCTGCTCGAAGGCACTGGTCGGGGTGAAGTCGGCCGAGCCCAGGTCTCGTACGCGCTGCTGCGCACAGCTCTCCCGGACCTCGGAGACGGCCTGGCCCAGCAGGACCGGGCATACAGCCAGCTCGTCGAGTCCCTGTCCGCCTACCGCCGGCTTCTTTCCTCGCCCCCTGCTCAACACGCGAGCAACAAGAGCCACGGGCAGGGCCAGAAGACGAGGCCGCCCCACCGGGACGACGACTGGGCCGTCGCCGGGGAGCGCGGGCTGGTAGCCCTCGAAGCGGTTGCGGCCGGAGGTGTTCGCTTTCGCCGCAACGCGATCGGCGAGGACCCGTACATCTCGCGGGAGAAGGCCCAGTGGCAGGACCCGGCGGTCTTCCCGCAGACCGTGCAGCGGCTGGTCGCCGACGAGCTACTGCATCAGGACATCACCGAGAACGTGTACCGGCCCGGCCAGCTCCTCTCGCTCACTGCGCAGGGGGAAGCCGCCCTGCGTGATGGTCGCGCGACGACCTCCCGGGTGTCCGCCGCCCTCGGCCGCACCACCACGCGGACCACGTCAGGCGCGCCCTCCGACCCGGCCGCCGTGCCCGTCGCCAGGACCTCTCTCGCGACCCCCCGCTCACGCTGACCTCACCCCGATAAGGACCCCACCATGGCTACCCCCGGCCTGCCTCCCACCTTCTCCATCGCTTCCATCGACGCCCAGCGCGTCGAGGAGGCTCTCGCCCGGATCGGGCCCAAGTGGACCACCTGGACCGCGATGACCCTGGCCCAGGTGAACGGCCCCGTGCGCGTTCGCGACGTTGCTGCGCAGCTCCCCTTCGTCAGTGAGCAGTTCGTCGGCAAACGTCTGGCCACGATGCACGCTGACGGATTGGTGATCCGCGATGACGACCGGCGGGGTGCGCCGTACCGGCTCAGCGCGCTCGGCACGTCACTGGCCCCCGTCCTCCGCACGGTCTCGGACTGGTCCCGCACCCACCTGACACAAGAACCGATGGCCGAAGCCGAGCGTGTCGAGGACGCGCTGCGCCGCCTGCATCTTCGGCACTCAACTGCCGTGATTCAGGCCCTCGATTCGGCTGATGGCCAGATGCGGTTCGTTCACATCGCCGAGGCGGCCGGTCTGGACAACGGCCTCGCACGGCAGCGACTTGTCCGGCTTCAGGCCGATGGCCTGGTCACGCGGACGGGCTCCCGGCACGGAGACCCGTACGTGCTCACCGATGCCGGCCAGGCGCTGGGGGCCGTCTACGCGAGTGTCGAGCACTGGAGCCAGCCCTTCGCGCTGCGAGGTGGAACAGCGGCACCGCTTCCGGCAGCGGCCAACACGCGCACCCACGCCAGCATTCCGCTGGGGGCGGGAGCCGACAGCGCCCGGACTGCGGCGGCCCTACGACGGAGCGCCGCCGCGTCGAACGTCATGTTCAGCCACGCGCCCCAGCCGGAACCGCGGGTGCCGACGGCCGTGACCGCTCAGTCGGCACCGGGCCGGGGCCGGTGACGGGGATGAGAACGAGAGGCCACTCGCCGCCACTACGGCATCCGCGTGCGCTCCGGCGGCTCCCGCCGCTGCATACGCGGATCCGTTCTCCTCCTTCGCTTCCGGAGACTCGACCATGTACGCCCCTGATGACCCGACCCGGTACCAAGAGGTACTGGTCAGCCCCATGTATCTAGCTGGTTCCAACGGGACCGGCGAGGCTGGCTTCGCGCCCGTCGCCCACTGGCCCCATCAGTACCTCGATGAGGGCCCCTGCCAGCTCCTCGTGACCTCTCCCGACCAACGGATTCGGATCGGCTGGTTCGGCGACGACTTCGAACTGTGGAAGATCAGCGCAGCCGAGGACGCCTTCTCGGCGCCTCGCTGGACGGCGACGTTCAACCACGTCACCCCGGCCGAGATGGTCGCCGGCCTCACCGCCGCACTGGTCCAGGACTACGACGAAGCCCTCGCCTCCGACACCCCCGGCCGCTTCTTGACAGGACCAACCGTCCCCTGGAGGGACACCGTCCGGCCGCTGACCGATGCCGGCTGGAACCTTGACGGAGCTGCTGAACTCGGCACCGTCGAGATCATCGCTCCTGACAACCAAGCGGGCATCCTCATCGATCGGCGCGGCTACGGCTCCGACCGCACGACCGTCGAGCTGTGGGCTGGCCCGCCGGGCTGGGGCACTCGTGCCGAAGCGACGTTCACGGCCCGCACCCCGTCCCACTTGATCGCCGCAACCGCCGCTGTGATGGCGAAGTCGACCCCGGTGGTCCGTGAACGCCACCAAGTCGACCGGCGGATGCAACACCTTGTCACGATGACCCCTGTCGCTTCGGCCACGCCGATCGCCGAGGCTCAGGTTTCGCGCGCTCCGACTCCGCTGGACGTACGCCGTACCGCGGTCACCCAGGCCGTACACCGTGCCGCGCGGGCACCACGCACAGCAGCCGACCTCCGGGTGATGGCCGCGCAGAGCCGCTCCACGGGGGCGGTGCAGAAACGGACGGGACACTCCGCGCCCGCGACCTCTGCCCGGCTGCCGGCCAGCTCGCCGACGCCCCGGCGCGGACGCTGACTCCCACCCCAGGCCGCACTCCACTCGCGACCGTCCCCGCCCAACAGGAGTTCCACCATGCCCACCACCACCATGCTCGACCAGGCCACGGCCATGATCGAGAACGCCTGGGGCCAGCCCATCGAAGCTCTTGAGGTCCTAGGGGTCCGCCGCCCCAGCGAGGACCCGCTCCTGCGCTGCGCCATGCACACCCGCGCGGCCCTGGCCATCACGGACAGCGCGGTAACCGTTCACCAGGACCGTCTTCACGCCCTGTCGCGGCATGGGTACGTGCCTGACTTCTACGAACTCGACCGGATCACCGAAACGGCGGTCAAGCTCCGCGTCGCCCACGCGGAGAGCCGTGCGTATCTCCAGGCGATCCGGCGCGTGGTGGAGGCTCGGGAGGCCGCCGCACCCGAGGTTGCGGCACCGGCGGTTCGGCTGGCTCAGGCCGCTGTCGCCCGCTCCGGGAATACGCGGCACGCCCCGGGGGCCGCGCCCGAACCGTCCTCTCCGGCGGCGGTCGTAGGGCCGTCAGCGCCCACAACGGGGCCCCGACGTTAAAGGCTTAGCTCCGATTCTCGTCGCGGTGGCCCTCTTCGGCCCGGGGGCCCACCGCGCGGGCCAGCTCCTCCACCGTCAGCTCCACGCGCCGGCCTTCGGCGACCCGGCGCTCCACCGTCTCCTCGTCCGGCCACCGGTCGGGCTGTGCGCCGACTCCCCACTGGCCGTCGGCGACCATCGCGATGTCGCCCACGGTCCAGGGCCGTCCGGCGGCGCGGATCTTGCGTTCCAGTCCGGCGCCGTCCCAGTGTCTGCTCGCCTCGGCCATCCCCTGCTCCCCTTCACCGACGTGCGGTCCCTCACCGCAACCCAGGTACGACAACCGCGGTCGCAGATCCATTCCCGGCCAGCCGACCGCTCGGCTGTGGTCTCCAGTTCGCCCACGGCAGACGGCATCCCCGGGAAACGACCACGCACTTCGGCATGCCGCATGCCAACGTACGGGTGTTAGGAAAAACCGCAGTTCAACGAAGGGATCGCCCAACCGTGAACACCTCCGCCACCCTCCTGCCCGCCGTCGTCCGCCCCGAGGTGGAAGACCGCAACTGGCTCTCCTCCGACCACTGCGCCGCTCCGGTGCTCGACCTCCTGGACGCTCTCGGCTGGACGATCGCCGAGACCCCGGAGGCCAACGTCCACGCGACCAGCCCGGACGGCGGCGTCTACGTCGGCTGGCTCCCCGAAGAGCCCTCTGCCTGGGCGCGCGAGATCGTCTGGCGCGTCCAGGTGCTGCCCGCCGACGGCGAGGTGTGGGTCCAGGAATTCGGCATCCACACCCCCTCCGAGGCCGTCGCCGGATTCCTCGCGGCCCTCGTCACCCACTCCTCGCGCTGACCGCCGAACTACGGGAGCGGGCCGACGACGGCCCGTCCCGTTCACCGCGCCCGTCCCGGCGGACCGACCGCTCCTCTTCTTCCTGACCGAAAGGCATTGAAATGACCATCTACTCCGATGACCTCGTGAGAATCGCGAACCACGTCGTCGGCTCCGGCACCGCCGTGTTCGCGGCCTACGACGCCATCACGGGGTCCGGCATGGCCTCGCGCGGCATCCCCCAGGTCTGCTGCGGGGTGCTGCTGCTGTACACCGCCGGGATCTTCCAGGACCACCTCCGCCGCCGCGACACCCGTGTCGTCGCCTACCTGTCTGGCAACCCCGACGCGCCCCTCTCCAAGATCAGCGCCGCCACGGGGCTGAGCCAGGAACGGGTCGCCAGCTCGCTGCAGCGCCTGCACGCCGACGGCCTGGTCGTCTCGGAGGAAGGCACGGTTCCCCTCCCACCTCGCTACCGGCTGACCTAGTGGCTCCACCGTCGGCAGCATCTCGCAGACCACACCAAGGGCCCGAAGGCCCTACGCGACCTGCTCCGCCTCGACGCCCCCTGACGATGTCCCCGCCGCTCCTGCCCCGTCCGCCCATACCGCTCTCGGAGGTTTCCGTGCCCCAGTATCTGACCGTCGGCCACCTGCTTCGCCAGCTCCTGGAACTCGACCCCAACCTGCCGGTCCGTCTCGCCGTCAACCCGGACTTCCCCTTCGCCCACTTCGTGGGGGCCAAGGTCGTCGTCCGCGACGGCAAGGCGTACATCGCCGATGACGGTCAGGAGGACTACCTCTCGGTGGGGGCGCGCGATGCCCTCACCTGGGCTTGATCGCTTCCCTACCACCACGGAGGCTTCCATCTCGTCCCTCTCGCGACGCGTGCTGCACGATGTCGCCGTGCGCCCCATGCCGTTCGGCGTGCACAGCGCGCTTCTCCAGCGCATCTCCGCCCGCCCCAACGGCCCCCTCGACATCACCTGGCTCGCTGCCGAAACCCCCCAACTTCCCCTCGGGCGCATCCGGCTGCGCTGGGAGCCCGCCTCGCGCAGCGGCTGGGACGTCACGGCGTACCTGGGGCTGACCACGGCCGAGGTGCTCCTCGGTTCTTGGCCCGCCGCCCCGGACGACTGGCCGCGCCTGGTCCGTCCGACCCTGTACGAGGTGACCGGCCTGTGCGCCGCCCTCTCATTCGCGACCGACGCACTCGACCTCTCCAACCGGCTCTCCGGAGTCTGACCGAGGACCGCCGAAGGCCGCCCCATGCCGCTCAGGCAGGGGCGGCCTCGTCGTGCGTCTACCCGTTCGTTGCGTACGCTCGACCTGACGAAGGAGAACACTATGGCCGACGACCAGAGGCTCTGGGGATACCCGGAGGTCGCCGCCCACCTGGGTATCAGCGTCGGCGCGACCCGCAGCCGCAAGAGCCGGGGCAGCCTGCCTTCGCCCGACGACGACAGCGTTCCGGACCGTCCCCGCTGGAAGCCGTCCACGTTCCAGAACTGGAGGCCGGTCGGCCGGGGATTTCGCAGCGACCTGCACAGCTCCCCACGACAGGAGACCACCCCGACCGACTGACCGAGCGGGTGCTCGCCCGTAGGCTGCGGGCATGACGCCCGACTCGCAGATGCCCTCGCCCCCGTTCCCCTCGACCGACAACGCCGTACTCGGGCTGATCGTCGGCGGAGCCATCGAGTCAGTCCGTAGCGGCGAGGCCACCGTGGAGGAGGCCATCCTGCATGCGGCGGTCCACGGCTGGTACGAGGGACACGTCCAGGGTGAAGACGAATGCCCGGGGTGCGACTTCCGGGGTGGGCTGGCGAAGGACAGCGCACGCGGCTGAACCTCACCTGCACGCCGACTGGTGCTCGCCTACTCCAGGTAGATGCCGGCGAATACGCCGTCGAACCCGAGCGCGGTCAAGCCCGCCTCGACACTCGGGTAGGTCGTCCCGTGGGGGCCGCCGACCAGGGCATCGAAGTCGGCGCGCCTGATCTCGGGCTCGAGCCACTGGTTGCCGCACCGGCAGCGGACCCAGACGTTGCGCCCGTGGTTGATTAGCAGCCAGTCGCGTCGAGCACGGCAGGCGGAGCACATCACGGGGATGCCGCCGAGAGCGAGTTCGCGTGAGTGGCCGACGCAGCGGATTGCCCCGGGGCCGTCGGCCGACCGCGTCTCGGCCTGGAGCTGCAGCAGGGGGTCGGTACCAGTGGGCAGGACGGGTAGGACGGATGCCGGCTCCGTGGTGCGGGTGGTGGTTCTGAGCACGAGCGTCATCTCCCGGTTGTCGGTCCTGTCTTCATCCGTAACAGCCGGTGGAACCGGCTGTCCATACATTTCGTGGCGTCCGCTCGGCCGGTGGTCTACGTCCGGTTCGACGTGGTCAGCGACGTGGCGAGCGGCGGTTGAGGTCTTGATCAGTTCCGAGCGGTACGGCTGCCGTCGCGTTGCGTTCACTGGTGCGGCTGCTCGGCGTGGTGGCCTGGCGGGTGGCGGCCTGCGGACGACGGGCACCTTCGCCCGGGTGTGCCGGGAGCTGGGCGATGCGCCGCAGACGCCAGACCAGGACGTCGTTCACGTCATCGGCACTGTCGAGTTCGCGCATGTCGATGGCCTGGCGCAGGAGGGCTTCGGAGTCGTGGCCTGCCCGCTCGGCCTGGGCGAGGGTGGCGAACAAGGCGTCGGTCCTCGCTTCCGTGCCTCCTGCCCGTACGACATTCTCCGGCAGGACGGCGCGAAGGGTGGCCTCGTGCATGAGGCGCTGGGCGTCAGGAAGGGCGCGGCCTTGGTCGTGCAGCATGCGCATCGGGGTGGCGGCGGCCTGGCGGTAGGCGGTGCGTAGGTGCGCGGCGGCTTGTCGGGAGGCGTGGGCCTGCTGGGCGTGTCCGCGGGCGGAGTGCCAGCGGGCGGCGGCGAGGGTCACGAGGACGAGGGTGGAGACGAGCATGGCGGTGGTGCCGCCGTCCTCGCCTCGGCCGAGCGCCCCGCCGGCCTGGACAATGCCTCGGGCGGCCGAGCGGAGGGCCCGGGTGTCGGCGCGTTCGGCGCGGACATGACTGCGGGTCGCCCGCTCGAAGGCGCGAGCTGCGGCGGCCAGCTCGGTGCGGGTGGTGGCCGGTGAGGTCTGGGCCACTGCGTCGAGGAGTTCTCCGACGCCGACGAGCTGGGGGGCGGCCTCGCCGTCCTCGTCGCGTTCCAGGAGCGTGGCCGAGCGCTCTGCGATGACGGTGGCGTTGCGTCGTTGACGGGCGGGCGGTGACCAGTTCGTCCGGTCAGCGCCGACCGCGGGCGCGCTCGGCTCGGCGGCCCCGTCGGTGAGGCGTAGGCGGATCTTCGGAAGGGAGAGGTCGGGGGCCAGTTTGGAGCCGGGGTACCAGACCGGGGCTCCGTCGCGGTTGCGGTCGCCGGGCAGGGCCACGTTGTAGCCGAGCGCGTCACCGGACGGTGCGTGTCGCAGCTTCACCCGTACCCCCGCTTCTCGGAGCCGCGTGAAGAACTCCTCTTCCGAATCCGCTCCCGCCACGGCTCGACGAACGGCCTCGCGGAGCGTCTCGCGCGAGGTCTCCGGGCGGCCGGTGCGCTCGGCCTTGAACTTCTCGGCGCTGCTGGGATTCTTCGCTGCGGTTCCGTCGCCCGCGTTCAGGCGCCGCAGGCCCATCTCCTTCTCGATGTGGCGGCATTCGGCCTGGGCCTTGTTGAAGTCGTAGTTCAGGCGCGGGTTGCGCAGGTCGCCGCGTACGAGGGTGGCGACGATGTGGATGTGGTCTTCCGCGTGGCGGACGGCGATCCACCGGCAGCCGTCGGGGTCTCCAGCCGGGGCGATGCCAGTGGCGTGGACGATGCGCTGGGCGACGGCGTTCCACTCCTCGTCGTCCAGCCGCCGGTCCCCGGGGGCGGTACGTACCGAGCAGTGCCAGACGTGCTTGGCGGGTGCGCGGTCGCCGGCCTGCTTGACCCGCAGGTCCAGGGCGGCGGTGAGCCGGGCGAGGGTGACCTTCGGGTCGGGGTCGAGGCCGGTGTCGCGGCCGGGGTCGGGGGCGAAGCCGTCCCAGGAGCCGACGAGGTGTGCGTCGGTGTGCTCCTCGCGCCGTCCGGGGCCGTACAGGTAGACGAGGAGGCCGTGGGTGCGGGAGCCGCGTCCGATGTCGGGAACCATCACAGCCGCCGGGTCACCAGGTCGTTCGCCGCGTCATCAACGCGGGCGAGAAGTCCGGTCAGCGCGCCCAGCGCGTGTTCGAGTTCACCGACGCGCGGCTGGCCACCGCTGTTGAGGACGAAGGCGATCTGGTTGATGTTGTTGCCGATGCGGGCCAGCGCGGTGCGCAGAGCGGCGAGTTCGTCGATGGCGGTGTCAAGCTGGTCGTTGCTGTGCACGGCGGCGCATCCGCGGGCGGCGCTCAGGCCGGAGACGGCGAGGAAGCGGGCGACGGTGACGCCGCGCTTGGTGGCGGCCTCGGCGATCTCGGTCTTCTCGGTGTCGGAGAGGCGGGTGGTCGTCTTGCGGGTGCGCTCGCTGGGGTTGCGGGTGCGGCGGCGCGGTTTGCGGTCGGGGTAGGCGGGCGTGCTCGGGCGCGGCTGCTCGCGGTGGTCGTCGCGGTCGGCTTCTCCCCCGGTGACCGGCGCCCCCTGGTGCCGGTTGCCCGGCTGGTCCCCGTGCGCCCTCGCTCGGGGACCAGCCGGACTTCCCCCGCCCTCCTGGGCGGGGGCAAGTGCGTACGTCGGGCCGTAGGACCGTCGTACGCGATAGCTTGCTCCGCCAGGAGCCGTGGTGGGGTCACGCTGCTGTCCAGCGGAGGTGGCCACCGGGTCGTTGGTGTTCACCGGCTCGTCTCCGGGTCCTGCTGCTGGATTTCGCGGACGAGTTCCTCGATCCAGTCCATGGCCAGGACGGGGTGGTGCAGGGTCCAGGGCCGGTCATGCTGCTCGCGTTGCACGATCCAGGTGGTGTCGGGGCCGGACTGGGCGCGGTGGAGGTGTCCGTGCTGGTGCAGGACGGTCAGCCAGGAGTCGACTTCGGCGGGCGTGGCCGGGTGAGTGCGCATCGGGTGCTCTCCGCTTCTGCTGTGGCGGGGTGTGTCGGTGACATGCGGAGTGGGTGACCGGCCGGGTTGACCGGTTCGGTCACCCACCCCGTGGAGGTTCGGTCAGGGCCGGGAGGAAGTGACCGGCTGGCGGTGCTGCTCGCGCAGCTGAGCCATCAGCGCGGTCAGGGTGTCGCTGGACAGCGGGATCTGCTGACCTCGGATCGCCTGGGCGACCACCTTGCGGGTCAGTTTGTCCTCGGCCCTGACCGCCGACCGGGCGATCGCCAGCAGCTCCTCGGTGTCCGGGTCAGGACGCCGGTCACCAGTCGACCGAGCGGCCCGGTCAGTGACCGGCGGCGAGGTGACCGGCCGGGCACTGACCGCCGCCGGGCTGTCCTGGTCATCACCGACCGGGGCCGTACTGCTGGGGCGGTCAGTGACCGTCCGGCCCTTGTCCGCCTGTCCCGGCAGGTCAGGGGCACCGTGGCTGCGGTTGTGGTGGTCGGTGACCGACTGGCCGCTGGTCGCCGGGGTCGAGTCTCCGGTCACTGACCGGGCGGCGGTGTTCTCGTCGGTCGGGGACAGCGGCAGCCGGTCGGTCAGAGCGGTGACCGACTGACCGGACTTGACCTGACCGGCCGCTGACCGCTGCTGACCGGCTCGGTCGGTCCGGGTGACCTCGATGGCGTCGCTGCGGTCGGTCTCACCGAGGTGACCGGGCTGACCGAGGTTCTGCCGGCCAGAGTCCTCGACCGGGCCCCGGGCAATGAGGATGTAGAGGTGGACCGCTCCGGCCAGTGCGAGCGGGGCGATGGTGGAGAGCACCGCGACCACCGCGTCCCCGAGCCGGAGACCGGTGCCGGCGACCGCGTCCTGGTTGATCCGCACCGCGTGGAGTGCGTTGGCCCAGATGCTGGCGGCGGTGGCCGTGCCGAAGAGCGTCCAGACGTAGAGCCGGGCGCGCAGTGGTGCGTTGCGCAGGACCAGGAGGGCTCGGATGCCGTAGGCGATGAAGCCGTCGATCACCAGGGGGAACAGGTAGGTAAGGAAGCCTCGGATGTGGATGGCCACGGCCATCTGCTGCAGGGCGTCGTACGACAGCGCGCACCCCGCGCCCCCGAGCGCCACGACAGCCGCGCGGTCCCACCCGGATATGTGCGCCGTCTTCGACGCGCTTGCGATGTTCATGCCGCCGTCCCGAAGTCGTCGCGGATCAGGCGCTCGCCGCTGGTTTCGGGGGGTGTGGTGTTCGTGGTGGGCTGGTTCAGGGTTCGGTTGCGCTCGGCCCGGCGGATCTCGCGGTACCGCTTCTTGGCGTGCTCCTCGGTGACCTTCAGAAGCCAGGCCAGGCGCTGCTCGCTCACCCCGTGGCGGTAGGCCGCGTACTCGACCGCGCGGCGCTCCGTATGGGTGAGGTGCACGTCGCGTCCGGCGATGGTGGCATTGACGCGGCTGTAGTCGAGGCGGCTGGCGAGCTTGTCGTGCAGCGGCCCGCGCTCCTCTTCCGTCAGGCCGCCACGGATCCCGTCGGTGTCACCCCCCTCGAGAGCGGCGTCCAGGCAGGTGCGCCGGACCGGGCACTGGCCGCACAGGGCCTTGGCCGTGGCGATCTTGGCGGTCTCGTCGGGTTCGGGGAAGAAGACTTCGGGGTCCACCGGGTTGTACTCGGTGCTCTGGCAGACGGCGTCGGCCTGCCAGCTCTGGTCGCCGAGCTGACGGTGCTGGGCGGGGCCGTTCATCGTGCTGGTCATGCGGGGTGCTCCGATCGCTCTCCGCGCGCAGGGGCGTCGGCGGAGAGGTGCGCTGGCGGTAGGTGCCCGGGGGGACGGCGGTGCGAGGGCGCGGTCCGGCGGGGTGGCCTGTGGAGGGTCAGGCGGCGGTGCTGTGGCGTCTGCGGTCGACGGCCTCGAACTCGACTCGGGTGGTCATCTGCGCGAGCCTGCTGGCGACTCGGTCCCCGAGGTAGGAACGCAGGTCCTTGATCGCCAGGTTGGTCGTGATCAGCGTGGGGAGTTCGTAGTTGTACCGCCGGTTGATCAGCCGGTACGTCACTTCCTCGACCCACTCGCTGGCCTTGGCCGCGCCGAGGTCGTCAATGATCAGCAGCGGGCACCGGCTGACGGCCGCCAGCTCCCGCTCGCTGTCCACCCCGGGCCGGGGGCGGAGATCGGCGTAGAGGTCGGCGGCGGTGGTCGCCCGCCAGCGCGCGCCGACCCCGCTCTGCACCAGCGCTCGGACCGCGCCGTACGCCTGGTGCGTCTTGCCCGCGCCGACGACCCCGGCCATCAGCAAGCTAGGGCCGGTGGTGACCTGTCGTCGGGCTCCTCGGCTGGGGGCGACGGCCGCGTCGGTGACCCTCCGGACCCACTCCAGGACCGTGGGGTGGTCGGCGACAGCCGCTTGATAGCGCGGGGGCATCCCGGCGAGCAGAGCGTCCAGCGGTGAGAAGGGCTCGGCGTCGTCCGGCAGCGCGGCGTCCACCGGGTCGATGTTGCGGGCGGCCAGGATCCGGGCCATGCGCTCCAGCGTGGCTTCGTTGCCGAGGAGCTGGGGTTCGCGGTGACGGGTGTGCATCACAGCTCCTCGGCGTAGGCGGCAGAAGCGTTGGCCGGGTTGGTCCACGCCTGGTGGGCGGGCACGTTAGGCCGGATTCCCGGCCGCGCCAAACCGCCGGGGCGAGCGTTCATCGCCTCGTTGACCATGCTGGTCAGCACGCTCGGGTGCTTGGGGTTGGCCGTGAAGTTCGCCAGCCCGGCTCGTATGTGCGCCGGTGCGATGCCCTCGTCCAGGAGCTTCTTGATGATCCGGCCGAGGTGCCCGATCACGTCGCTCGGGGGACGCTGGTCGCACCCGGCGACGTACTCCCCGACGAGGTCCTTGGCGGAGATGCCGGCTGCGGGCGCTGTGCGCCCCGTAGGGACAAGAGATCCAGGATCCAAGATCCTAGATCCAGGCGCCGAGCCTTCGGGGAGGCTTCGGGGAAGGTTCGGGGAGCCGCCAGAGGCAACCCTCTGACCTGCACTTTTAACTCCGGTCCGCCCGGGTGCGCTGCTGGCTCCATCGGCGGCGTCCTGCCGGTCGGCGCTTGGCCCGTCTGCCTGTTCCGACACCGTCGAGGAGGGTGCGGCGGGCAGATCGAGGGCTCGGGGTGCCCTCGCCGAGGTCTCAGCGAGTCCTCGGGAAGTGGTGGGCGAGCCGTTCCCCCTCCGGGAGCAGGAGCCCTTGCAGGGGGCACACCGGTCGGCAGCCTGGTGCTGCGGGCACGAGGGCAGGCGCGACTGGCTCGGCTTGTCGATCTTCTGATGCTCGGACCAGGTCACGATGTGGAGGTAGAGGCGGCCGTCGCATCCGGTGTATCGGCAGATCAGTTCGGCGTTCGCGAGCTGGTGGAGGTCGTCTTCGACGTGGACCGAGGTGTGCTCGGCGCGCAGGGGCCAGAGAAGCCCCGCGATGATCGCGGCGTTGTCCCGGTGGCGGCCATGGTCGTCGGCCTGGGTGAGCAGGCCGAAGAAGGTCCGCTCGGCCGCCACGGTCACTTCGGCGAGCGACTCGGACGTGAACGCCTCCGGCTTGACGGTTCGGATCCGGGCCATCTCAGCGGCCCCGCTCAGCGGCGACCAGGTCGCTGCGGGTCAGGGTGGCGTCGGCGAGGCAGAAGGTGTGCGGGCGCATCCAGTCCACCTCCGGCCAGACCCGCAGGATCCAGCGTGCCGCGACCCTGGCGGTCGGGCGGCCCAGCTCCAGGGTCCTTCCGGCCTCGTCCTTGACGACGGCGTGCAGATGAGGCCACGTCTGTGTCGGGTCTGTGAGGCTGACCCGGATCGTGGCCGCCCCCGGGATCATGTCGGCGAGCTGTGCGGCGAGGCGGCGCGGACGGCCGTCGTCCGCGCAGGCCGGGCTTCCGCTCGGCGTGGCGAGCATGCGATACTCCGTTGTTCGAAGGAGCGCGGTGCGGCGGTCTCGTGCAAGAAGCCCTGCCGCCCGCGTGATGTGTAATTGGCGCCCTCGGGGTGCCAGCCCGGCGCTTGGGAGTTGGTAGCTCCTCGGCGCCGGTTTCAGTTTCGGGGTCAGATCACGGGTCGTATGCTGGCATCCGTCCCGCCTCCTTTTCGCTGGTCATCGGCCCCTTTCCGGGGCGCTGCCCGGCGTGGGACGACGAACATACGTAGACCCCGCGGACAAGTCCATCCCGTTGTCCGGAAGATCGTTTGCGGTCGTCTTACTCCGTGTCGGCCGCTCTCAGGAGGGCGATGCCGACGTGGATCCGTGCCGCCCGGCAAGCACTGCAAGCGCTTGTCGCGTGAGCGGTTATGGCATACGAATATGCACAGAGGTCCCCCAGGGCTCGGCACCGTAGAATCGGGCCTGATCAACAGGTGCGATACGGAAACGTACGTCAGTTTCGAAAATGCATCAACCCTGGCTTACAGTTGACCCCGACACCGACCCCATCGCCACCTCGCACCAGGAGTCCCCGTGCCCCCTCGTCAGTTCGACGGCAGCCGCGTGCGTGCTGTCCGCCGACGCAGGGACATGCACCAGAGGCAGCTGGGCGAACTGGTGGGCGTCAGCGGTGCCACCGTCGCACGGTGGGAATCCGGGAAGGATTTTCCCAAGGGCGAGAAGCTGCCGGCGATCGCCAAGGCGCTCAACGAACCGCTCGACGACCTGTTCCCCCACGACGGGCCGCCGGACCTACAGCTCCTACGCTGTGACGCCGGTCTCAGCGTGGCGGAGGCCACCGAAATCATCGGGGCAAGCCGGGGGCCGGTGAGCAACGCCGAGTCCGGGCGGCGCAGGCTCAACGACAGCTATGTGAAGCCGCTGGCGGCGGCGTACAGGGTGACCGAGGAGGAGCTGCTCGCGGCGCAGGATCGCTCGTTCGGCATTCGCACCACCGCCCCACATGGCGATCAAGAGGCCGCGCCTCGCACGATCGGAGAAAAGATCAACTTTCTCCTGCAGTACGGTTCCACCGGCGAGGAGGCGCTTTCCGACGCGGAGATCGCGCGACTCGTCAACGAGCATGCGCCGACCGCAGCCGTCACCGCCGAGGGCATCGGCGAGCTGCGCGACGGAACCGAGACCGCGGCATCGGATGAAGTGCGCGCCGGCCTGGCACACGCCTTCCAGGTCCCGGCCTGGCTGTTCGGCGATGACGCCGAACTAAGCCCCATGGTCCAGGAGTTCCTAGAGGCTGTTCGCTTCATCGGCTCGATTCACCAGGGACACATCCTCGGCCTGGCCGCACGCGGCAGCGAGGTCCTCTCCCGGAGATCGATGGCCGACATCAACAGGCTCGTAGGAGAGCTGCGGCACGCTCTGTCCGAGGTTCAGGACAAAGAGTAACCCCGCTAGCTAGTAGCGGGCGGGTGGAGATCAGTTGCGGTACCGCCGCCTTGCGGGCGCGACCGAGGACCCCTGACCGCCTATCGCCCCTCGGCTCTGACCGGGCCAGCCCACTTCTCGGACCGGATGCACGAAGGGACTACGGCTCGGCCTCCAGGGAGGCCGAGCCGTAGTCCCTTCATACGGACGGAATCGACGCCGATCTACGAAGCGGTCAGGTCGACGTCGAACAGCTCGGACAGGGCTGCGACCGTCTGCTTCGGATCCTGGTTGTGCACTCCCGCGAGGCCGAGCTGCTCCGCCGCCTGGACGTACGCCTCGGTGTCATCGACGAAGACGCACTCTTCGGCAGGCAGGCCCATCAGCTTCAGCGTGGCCTCGAAGAGCTGGGCGTCGGGCTTGCGCATCATGTGGTGCTCGCTGATGACAACGACGTCGTACAGCTTCTCCAGCTCGTAGCCGGCATACAGGTCCCACGGCTCCAGGCCCACGGAATTCGACAGGATGCCGACCTTGATCCCGGCCCGGCGGGCTGCGGCGGCAGCGTCGATCAGCAGCGGCTCAGGGCGGAGGTCGCCGAAGATCCTCCCCATCAGCCCGTCCGTAGGCACATTCAGCATCCTGCCGGCGAACTCGTTCCACTCGCGCTGGGACACCACTCCGCGTTCCAGATCGCTGGTGATCCGGACGCCCTCCGGGTCCTTGTACAGGGCAGTGAGGCAGGCCCCCTGGGGAAGCCCTTCACGCTGCTCGAACGCCAACACAGCGGGCAGCAGGGGGGTGGTGAGAACGCCTCCGAAATCAAGAATGAGGCCGGTACGGCGGTTGGACATGCGGGGAACTCCATTGCTGAGATTTCGGACGCCTATCCAGACCGGACAGCGTCACGGACCCGGCGTACATGGCGGTCGCAGAAGCTGCGCATCGCAGGCCAGGAAGTGCACTTACAGGGCGGAGCAGAACCTCTTTGTCCGCCTTGCCCACGGTACCAGTCGCGACCGCACGCTCGGTGGTGCCGAATCTCACGCAAGCCTTACAAGATCGCATCTCTGAGTGACAGGGCGCACACGCAGAAAACACGGATACGGCAACCCGGAACACACCGTGCTCCAGAACTACCGCCGAGATTCCGATTCCAACTTCTCGGAGTCATGAAGAACTTCTCGCGCTTGGTCGCCGGTGATCTGCGTGTAGGCCGTGCTGACTCGCACGTACCACGCAGCTTCACTTTCGGTGTCCACGAACGGCTTGTCTCTCATCAGGGTGGCCGAAGACGGCCTGACGGATTCCGCGTTAGCGGCAAGCAGGCCAGCCTTTATCCAGTAAGCCTCCGCAGCAGGCTCGGGATCGGAGTGTGGGGACGCCTTGTCCTCCGCAGCAAACATCAAGTCGCTCGGCACGTAGTAGCGCAGTTTCTCGCAGGCGTCGGAGATATCCTGCGTCCATCGGTCCAATCGAACATCAATGGGGACGCGAAACTGCAAAAGTTCCGTGATCCGTCGGCCGGGAGGGTAAAGGCTTGTTCCGGGAAAAGCCTCGACTAGATCGAACCAGAGCGGATAGATCAAGTTCAGGGTTCGGAACGTCTTCCATCGCGCAGCAGCCGCGCGGGTCGTCGGGATGCTCGCCCCTACTGCGACGATAACGAAAAGGAGATTCATCCAGATCGCAGTGGCATCGACCAGGAATCGCACCGTCGATTGACTGAGAGGGAATATTACGGCACTCCACAAGATAGCGATTCTAGCTATCGTGTGAACGAGCCCCATCCACATCGCGAAACCCATCAAACCGAGCCCGATTCGCATGCTTGTGCTCTCGACTCGGCGTGCCGCCCTCGTCCACTGATAGCCGCATACGGCGGTGGTGACTAGCGGAAAGAAATAGAACACGGTCATGTAGACCGCCACGCCCCATTCTCCCGCATGGTCAACGAGGAAGTCCTCGCTCGGCCGATCTCGTTGGACAACGGTAAAGAAGAGGATCGCGAGCAGCACCACGCCGACGGCTCCGGCCTTGTACGACGCTCGGGCGATCCACCGTGAGAACTCCACGTGCCTGGGCACGACCGCCTCAGCGGTCTTGCCGTAGCTGGTGGCGACATAGGTCAGAGCCGCCATGATCGCCGCCGTGCTGGCAAAGTGCCGGAGCAGGGCGCTGAGATCGACCACCGGAATACGATCGACCGCGTCCATTGCTGCTGGGGTGTACAGACACAGGGCCACTGCAAACCCGGCGTAGCCGCCCCAGAGCGCCCTACGATGCGCATCGCCATACCTAACAGCCGGGAAACGCCAGATGGAGATCAGCGTCATGACTACCGCAGTGAAGTATTTGAAAAAGTCGAACACGGAATCAGTCGATCTATAGGTGCCACACCTGTCGCCGCTCATGGGCCCTGCAGAGTGCAGACTTGGTCAGTGCGAGATTACGGATCGTGTGGAGCTACCGCCGACGCCGCGGCGGGGCAACCGGATGCGCCAATGAATATTCCAACAGACTGATCACATCGTCTCCGGTAGCAGACTGGCGACGTGCCAGGCGCTTGATCAATGACGCTGAAAGCTCAGCCTGCTTCTCCTCGTGGCTGTCGAAATCGACGCGCGCTTGGATGAGGGCTGATGGGTAGCGCCGAAGCACTTCTTGCCGGATGCGCTCAGGGACGTAGCGCTCGATTTCAACGGCCGTCAGAGAGGTGCCGTGATCCATCCACTCATGCGCGATCTCGTGGAGGATGATGTGTTCTGTTTGATTTCTGCTTGAGCGGCGACGATAGAGAATGATGGTTACCTCGGGAGTTTTAACCCGAAGGCCGCACGCTGTCCCTAGGCCCCCGTCTGGGTCGTCCAATGGGACCAGTTGGATCTGACGCCCCAGCGCGTTTTCCATATTGCTCACCAGCGTCTCGACGCTGAAGGGGGTTGGTATAGGGAGATCGGCGATCTTCCTCTCGCATTCCCTCACAAGGGCGCGACGTGAAGGATCCCTACGCCAACGCATAGTCGCTCCATTCTCACTGCAGACCCCATACCTCAACGCGCGTACGCGAGGCGCTGGCAGGCTGGAGCCCGTATTCGATGCGCACGGTGCTAGACCGGCACACACTGTCCGCGCCTAAGCGTACAAGGGGGATTAAGTGATCATGAGAGAAGAACGTGTTGCAAAGGTCACCCGGGTGTGGAGGATCACTGAAGCAAAGCAAGATCAAAAACGGTCGGCGATCTTTCCTATTGATCTTGAAATGCCTTTGGGGCGCGCTCTCGGGATGCACTCTGTTTCTCGCCGAGCGCCGTTTTCCAGAAGACCCGAGGACCTTCGCTAACCCGTCGCCCAAATAACCTAGTTGACGGCCGAGAAATGCAACGAGTCGTCCAACAGGAAGGGTTGCGTTCGTGCGGATGTCTCAGTGCTGGTCGAGGAGGCGCTCGGCCCGCGCTAGATCCTCGAGGGTGTCTACTGCCACTCCGTCGTCCAGGACGGGCACCATCCGCACGGCGTGGCCGTGTTCGACGAAGCGCAGCATCTCCACTCCCTCGGCACGCTCCAGGGGCCCCTGCTGGAGCCGCCGGAAGCGCTGGAGAGCCTGGCCGGTGAAGCCGTAGAGGCCCAGTTGGCGCAGGTACTTCGGCCGGTCGCCCCTGGGGTACGGGATGGGCTGGCGCGAGAACATGAGGGCCTCGCTGCGGGCCGTGACGACGACCTTGACGACGTTGTGGTCCAGGACGGCGCCGACGTCGACCAGCTCGGTGTAGGCGTTCACGGCGAAGGTGCCGGGCGGAGTGAATTCCAGGGCCTCGGAGACGTCGTTGATGGCGGTCGGCGAGATGAACGGCTCGTCGCCCTGGACGTTGATGTATCCGTCGGCCGGTAGGCGTTCGGCGACCTCTGCGACGCGGTCGGTGCCGGTGAGGTGCTCCCCGGTGCGGATGCAGTCGATGCCGAGTTCGCGGCACGCCCCCTCGATGCGCTCGTCGTCCGTGGCGACGATGGCCCCGTCAAGGCGTTTGGCTTCCAGGCAGCGCTGGTGGACGTGCCAGAGCAGCGGCTTGCCGCCGAGGAGGGCCAGTGGTTTGCCGGGGAAGCGGGAGGCACCCCAGCGGCACGGTATGACGGCGATGTGCCGGCGCGGTTGGGCGTCGGTCTGGCGGGCTGTGGTGGCGGCCACGGCGTCCTCCTGGTGGTCGGGTTCGAGGGCTTCAGGTGAGCTGGGCGAGCTTGGTGCGGACGGTGGGTGAGGAAGTGGTCGCGAACGGCCGCCACTGGTAGCCGTCGACCTCCTCCTCCTGCAGCACCACCGCGTGATCGGTCGCGAGTTGGAAGGCCCAGCGGAAGTCCACGTGGTGGTGGGCCGGCTCGTTCTTCGACGGGTTCGCGTCGATCGTGTGCACGTCGATGTCGAGGGGGATGTCCTCGTGGCCGACGAGGGGAACCACGGCGCTTGGCGGGATGCCGGCCTCCTCGTGCAGTTCGCGCAGGGCGGCGTCGCGCAGGCGCTGGTCGGACGGTTCGTTGTGCCCGCCGGGCGCCAGAAGTTTCCCGGACGCCTTGTGCAGGATGTGGAGCACGTGCCGTTCACCGTTGATGACGATGGCGCTGCAGGTCACGTGGGCGGGGAAGGTCTTGCGGCTGGTGGGATCGTCCGTGCCCGCGAGTACGTCGAAGAGCATCGTCAGGGAGGCGCGCTCGTCCGGGTGGCGGGCGAGGTACGCCTCGGTGACGGTGCGGACGTGTCCAGTGGAGGGTGGCAACGAGGTCACCTTTCGAAGTGGCGGAGCCAGGTCCTGGCGATGGTGTCGCGGTCGGCCGCCGGCATCTCGTGCAGTCCGGGCTGGAGTCGCGCGTGGCTGAGTGCGGCGGTGGCGGCGAGTATCTCGGCCTGGACGAGGTGGATGTATGTGCCGACGGCAGCTCCGTGCACGAAGTTGACGGCACCGCCGTCGGCGAGAACGTAGAAGTAGTGGCCTGTGACCTCGTAGCGGGTCAACTGGGGTCCGACGGGGTGTCGTTCGTAGAGGTCGTCGAGGCTGCCGAGTTCGAGTTCGTCCTCGGAGGAGGTCACCGATCCGAGGTATGCGCCGTTGCGCAGGGCGGCGAAATCCTCGTGCCGGAGGGCGAGATTGCCGGTGGCGCACAGGACGAGTTCCGCGTCGCGGACGGCCTCGGTGGTGGACGCGCTGGTGCGGAAGCCAAGGGCGTGCGCCTGTACCCGCTTGACCGAGTCGTTGTCGTACACGGTGACGCGCAGGTCCTGGGCGCGCAGAGTCTGGGCGATCGAGCGACCGATCTTGCCGAAGCCGATGACGCAGGCGCTGCGACTCGTGAGGATGTCCCCGCGAGCCCGGACGAGAGCGTCCGTGGAGAACACGATGGACCGGCCGACGAGGTGGTCCTCGCAGTCCTTGAGCGGTGAGCGGGCCACGGACACGACGGGGCACGGCAGCGAGCCGAGGGCCGCGTACCGCTGGTGTCCGTTCTCGGTGTCCTCGACGACGCCGAGGATGCGGCCGGAGAACTTCTCCACGAGGGTGTCGAGGCTGGCCGCGAAGTAGCCGCCGATGTCGACCAGGACGATGTCCTGGCCGCCGGCCGTGTCCTCCAGGTAGTGCAGGGCCTGGGTCTCGTCAGTGAACCGCTCCCGGCTCAGGTCGTGGACCGGCAGGGTACGGCGGACGGTGTCGAGGGTCGGCTGGTGGATCGACCGGGGCTTGGGGAGGACGGCGCCGATCGTGGACACCGCGGCCATGGCGCGCAAGAACGCGGGGCGTTCCGGGAGCAGGTGTGTGATGACCAGCGTTGTGATCGCCTGCCCGGCGGGGAACTGCGCGGTGATCCTTCGGAAGAAGGCGTCCAGCCGTGCCCGCTCGGGGGTTTCCATGAGCACTCCTCTCATGATCCGACGGGGTCGCCTATGCGGCACGGCTGTAGTCCGGCACCGGGGCGGCCAGCGCCTGCATGTGGGCGCGCAGTCCGCTGTGGAGGTCGACACGCGGCTGCCACCCGAGGACCTCTCCGGCACGGCCGGGGTCGGCACGCGTGAAGATCACGTCCCCGTTGCGCACGTGGTCCTGGTGGAGCTGGATCTCGCGGCCGGTGAGGCTGTTGGCGGTGTTGATCACGTCGAGCAGGGAGGCGTTCGAGCCGCCGCCGACGTTGATCGCACCGTGCGCGTTCGGGACGGTGCCGGCGGCGATCGTGGCGGCGACCACGTCGTCGATGTAGGTGAAGTCGCGGCGCTGGTGGCCGTCTCCGTACAGGCGCAGGGGCTGTCCGGTCAGGGCGGCGTACAGGGCACGGTGGGTGAACATGTCGGCACGCTGGCGGGGGCCGTAGACGGTGAAGTACCGCAGAGCGACGACCATGGGGCCGCCGGGGCGCTCGGCGTAGGCGAGGCAGAGCTGCTCCTCGGCCAGCTTGGTCACGGCGTACGGGGAGGCGGGGTTGGGGCGGTCGGTCTCGCGGCTCGCGTCGCCGTCGGTCGGTCCGTAGACGCTGGACGAGGAGGCGACGACCAGTCGGGGGACGCCGATCCGGGTGGAGGCGTCGAGGACGCGGTGGGTGGCCAACACGTTGGACGCGAGGTAGTCGCCGAACTGCGGTCCCCAGGAGGGCCGTACCCCGGGGATGCCGGCGAGGTGGAAGACGGTGTCGGCGTCGATCAGGAGCGGTTCGATCGCGCAGTGGAGGAGGTCGGCCGTGACGTGGTGGTATCCCTGACGGCCCCGCAGCGCGGCGAGGTTGGCGGCGGCCGTCGGGTCGGAGGACGGGTCTCGACGGTCCACCCCGATCACGGTGGTGCCGGCCTGGACGAGGGCGTGGGCGAGGTGGGAGCCGATGAATCCGGCGGAGCCGGTAACCACGGCCCGTCGGAGGGAAGCGTTGGTCGGGGGCTGCTCGTGCTGTGGCACGGGGATCTCCAGAGGGATGTCGTCTAAGGGGCTGGTCAGGCGAGCCGGGACAGGACGGTTCTGCCATGTGCGCTGAGGGCGGTGTCGTTCTCCTGGTGGCCCTTGACCAGGGCTGTGGCCGCCTCGATGGCGCCGAAAGACTCCAAGAGGCGGCGTTCGGTGTCGTTGAGGGAGCGTCCGTAGCCGTCGAAGAAGGCGGTGCGCAGGTGGGGTGCGGCCTGCCAGCGTCGGAATTCGAGCCGGGCGAAGTCGCGGACCCGGGCGTCGCGTCGCATGTGCTCGAAATCGAAGATGCCGAAGGTGTCGCCGAGCAGCCAGTTGCGCGGCTGGTAGTCGAGGTGGCAGATCGCGCTGTCCATCTGGCTGGTGCCCAGGATCACCGCGTGGTGCTTCAGCAGGTTCTCCTCGGCCGCGTCGAGCAGGTCGGCGTGGACGGCCCGGCCGATCCACCCGAGGAACCGCTCGGCGAGCGAAGCGCCGACGGCACCGCCCAGGGGCATGGCCGTGGCCCGGTGCAGCTTGCCCAGCACGTGCCCGGCCTCGTGGTGGGCCAGCTCCTCCTCGGGTGAGCCCGGAGCGAAGGTGTCCGCGCGGTGGCCTGCGAGCGCGGTGAGCAGCAGGGTGCGGGTGGCATCGTCCCGGCCGACCAACTCTGGAGCATGGCCGCTCAGATGGGTGACCCACGTCCGGTAGGCGTGGAGTTCTGCGGCGTACCGGTCTCGCTCGGCGTGCTGCTTCGCGATGAACTGACGCCCGTTGTCGGCCACCAGGCGTACGACGCGGGGCGGGAGCGCGGGGTCCGCTGCGATGTCAACTGCGCCTAGGAGTAGGTGCGCCAGTTGTATCCGGGGGTCGCGCGAGGTCGCGATCACGGGGTCGGCTCCGGCGTGAGGAGACTGAGGTGCTCGGTGTCGTTGTGCCGGTCGAGCATCCAGCGGTTCTGGCCCAGGCGGTTGCGGTGGTGCTGCCAGCGGGTGATGGAGGCGTGGTTGTGGGTGAATCCGGCGGGCGAGCCGATCGGGATGCCGAGCAGCAGGGTGTGCGCGGTGATCACCGTCTCCCCGTGGGCCGCGAAGACGACGCGCTTGCCCCGGTTCTCCTCGATGAGCTGGCTCAGGTTCCTGCTGGCGCGCTCCAGGAATCCGTTCCAGGTGTCGGAGCCGTTGGCCCAGGGTGTGTCGGGGTGGGCGTGCGGCCCGCCGTCGGCGGCCGTCTTCACCGCGTCCCAGGGCCGGCCATCGGCGTCGCCGTGGACCGGGCCGTCGAGTCGGTCGTCGTGGTGTATGGGGATCTGGAGGGTCTGGGCGATGATCTCGCCGGTCTGGACGAGACGGATCCGCGGGCCGGTGTAGATGACGTCGAAGGGCTTCTTCAGGTGCTCGGTGGCCAGGCGGCGTGCGGCCTGTTCGGCCTGGGCATATCCGAGGTTGGTCAGGCCGGTGCAGGTGCGCGGGCCTCCGACGAGGCCGTCGGCGTTGCACTGGGCCTGGCCGTGCCGGACGAAGACGAGTTCGGTGGTGATCATGAGGCTCCTCGGTGGCTGAAACGGAGGGGCAGGCTGTAGCGGTAGCCGTTGCGACCGATGTACGGGGCGGTGAGCACGGCGTGCAGGGCCAGAGAGCTGTCGAGCTGGTTTCGGTCCGTCGTTCCCAGGCGGGCGTCGTGTCGTAGAGCTGCCGCGTTGTACGCGAGCAGGGCGTTGGTGACGGCTTGGTCCGGGAGCGGCCCGTAGGTCAGGTGGAGCGTCACGATGAGCTTGGCGAGGTCGTAGCCCATCGGGGCCAGGGACAGGTCGTCGGTGTCGACGGCGACGATGTCCCTGCTGGTGACGATGAAGTTCCGGGGGTTGCTGTCCTTGTAGAAGGCGCAGGGCCCTTGGGCCGTCGTTTCCAGCAGGCCGAACATCGCGTGCAGCGCGGCCTTGTTCGGCAGGTAGCCCTGTTCGTGGCGTCGCCGCAGGGCGCGATTCCGGGGGCCGAGGTAGTCGTCGAACCTGGTCCCGTCCCGGAAGTGGTGCGGGGTGTCCAGCGATGCGGACCGCAGATCGCTGGCCCAGGCGGCACCGTGGGCGTGACCCAGCAGTGCCGCGACGCGCGGGAGGTCGTCCGGGCGCACCGAGCGACCTTCGATCCGTTCGAACGTCAGGCTGTTCGCTCGGACGGTGAGGAGCGCCGGCTGCCGCAGTGGCTTGGCGTGCTCGGTGAGCCACTGGTAGTGGCGCACCGCCCCCGCCGCACGCTCCGGTTCCGTGTAGGGCTTGGTGAAGGGCGCGAGGGTCATGCCATCCGCCCATCGTTCGGCTGGGCGACGACGAAGGTGATCCGGGACCGGGTGGTCAGCGGCTCGTCGGGAAGGAACTCGTGCAGGGTCGCCGCCAGGGCACCGGGGTTGCCGTACAAGCCGGGTGCCAGGTCGTACTTGGGGTTGGTGGCCAGGTACTGCGCCGAGTGGTCGTGGCCGTCGAAGGTGAAGACGTGCTCCTCGTCCAGGACGGCGATCACGTCGAGCGAGGAGGCGGCGATGTCGGCCAGGTTGTCGCTGTGGGCTGCGGTGTACAGGCTTTCGTGCTGGGCGGCACGCGGATCGAGACCGGCGCAGGCGACCAGCTGGTCCATCTCCCGGTAGCTGTCGAGGCCCTTGGTGACGAGCACGGCCACACCACCGGGGGCGAGGACCCTGGCGATCTGTCCGACGACGTCCTGGGGGCGCGGCGAGTGGTAGAGGCAGAACGCGGCGACGACGACATCGCTCGACCTGTCGGGCAGAGGAAGGTCGTGGAAGTCGCCTTCGACGAACTCCACCGTGCTGTCGGGCAGATTCCTGACGCGCTCGCGCGCCTGTGCGAGCAGGGCGGGGGCGGCGTCCAGGCCCACGACGTGCTCGGGCCGGAGCTGCTCGGCGAGGATGAGGCTGCTCGTGCCGCGACCGCATCCGATGTCGAGCACCGCGCCGAGCCGGTCCGGCCGGGCGTGATGGGTCTGCACCAGGCTGACGATGGTCTCGGGCACCGGGTGTCCGGCGGTCTTGGCCCGCATCAGGGCGCTGGTCCGCCCGGCCAGCCGTGAGGCGTGTCCGTACAGCTCCGGCTGCCGGACGGGGTCCAGGAACGGGTTGGACTCGTTCATGCCGCACCCCCTGACCGGGGGCGCTGGCCGGTCAGGACTGCGCGGCGGCGACCCTCCGCAGCCAGCGGCGCGTCTGGCGCCGGTTGGCCAGCAGCACCACATCGGCTCCGGAGCCGAACTCCTCGATCTTCGCCATCACGCGGGGCCGCATCTTGCGCCGGTACGTGGCGACGTACTTGATCACGCCCCAGTGGATGCGGTTGTGCACCCCGTTGCCCTTGTGCCCCGCGCCGTGCCGGATCTGCCGGGAGAAGATCCCGTACAGCGCCGCCACGGTCGACACGTCCATCAGGACCACGGTGTCGCAGGCTTCGAGCCGTACCTGCAGCGTCGAGTTGTAGTTGCCGTCGATCACCCACCGCGGCTGCGCGACCAGCTCGCGCTGCACGTCGGTGAACTTGTCCATCGGCAACGCGTTCCACTCGTCGTCGTAGAACGCGGCGTCCAGGTGTGTCACCGGGGCGTCGAGGATCCTGCCCAGTTCGCGGGCCACATGGGATTTGCCGCTGCCTCCGCAGCCGACGATGGCGACCTTCTTCATGGTGCTCCAGCGTAGAGAGGTTCGGGTGTCCGGCGGACCCATCCTCCGGGACGCGCCCGGAGGATCCGCGCGCCGTGGTCGATCGAGCGGTCTGCATCAGGCAGCTCCCCGCTCGGTCGCGGTGGCCCGGAGGAGGCCGTGCAGGACGGACTCCAGGGTGTTGACCTGCTTGCACAGGCCGAACAGGCGCAGCCGGTCCACACATGCGGCGATCAGGGCAGCGTGCTGTTCGGTGCCGGCGATCTCGCGCAGGTAGGAGAGGCGTTCGAGCACGTCGTCGCCGGAGCGCACGACCAGCTCCTTCGGGACGAACCGGTCGGCGAAACGGATGTCCGCCGGGGCCAGCGGCAGGCATCCGGCGAGCACGGCCTCGAAGATGCGCTGGGTCATCTGCCCAACCGCGGCGTACCGCTCGGGCAGCATGAGCACCGTGGCCAGGGACCGGCCGTAGACGTCGGCGGCATCCTCGAACGGGATCCGGCCCGCGAAGCGGACGTGCGGCCAGCGGCCGGTTTTCGTCCACTTCCCGGCGACCAGGTGCTCGACGCGGGCGGCGGCCGGGGCGAAGAAGCGGTCGAAGGGCTCGTCCCGGTCGTACTGGTTGCCCACATAGCCGAGCGCGAGATCCCGAGGCCGCGCCGCGAGGGAGAGGGGATCGGTCTGGGCGAGGAGGTCCTCGGCGACGGGGAAGAGCAGCGAGTGCGCGCCGGGGGTCGGAGTGAGCGCGGCCTCGCAGACACGGGTGTGGGCCGTGCGGCGCCACACGCTCTCGGCGCGCAGGGTGCGGTCCTTGTCCCAGATGACGGTGGGTGTCCGGTGCCGGGCCGTGTAGTGGTTGACGAGCCGGGCCTGCCGATGGAGGTCGCAGGTGTGCCCCTCGCTGCCGCACGCGGTGGTGTTGCGGCCGGGGATCGCCCAGCGCCACTCCAAGAACAGGGCGTCGATGCCGGGCAGGCCGTCGTCGAAGGTGTACGCGCCGCCGAGGTCGTCACCGGCTTCGAGGCGGTCGCGGTCGGGTTGGAGGAAGACGATCTCGTGACCGCGGGCAAGAAGGGCGTCAATGAAGGGGCGGCGGTGGCTGCGGCCTCCGTCGGGGGTGTCGGTGATGCCGTTGCCGAGGAAGCCCCAGAAGCTGTATCCGATCTTCATTTGGTGATCCACCGCCCTTCGAGGAGCAGGGCGTCGAGGCCGGAGTTGGCCAGGCAGTCCAGGGCCATCTCGGGTGTACCGCAGATCGGCTTGCCCTTGACGTTGAGGGAGGTGTTGATCAGCACGGGGATGCCGGTCCGGCGGCCGAAGGCGGTCAGCACCGCGTGCATGAACGGGTTCTGCGACCGGGTGACGGTCTGCAGGCGGGAGGTGTCGTTGGCGTGCACGATGGCCGGCACCCGCTCGCGCGTCAGGTGAGTCACCCCGGAGGCCATGGACATGTACGGGGCCGGCTGGCCGAGGGTGAAGAACTCGGCGGCGCGCTCGGCGGGAACCATGGGGGCGAAGGGCCGGAACGGCTCGCGGAACTTCACGGTGGCGTTGAGCCGCTCGACGACGCCGGGCTCCAGCGGGGAGGCGAGGATCGAGCGGTTGCCCAGGGCGCGCGGCCCGGCTTCGACACCACCCCGGAAGAGTCCGGCGATTGTGCCGTGAGCGAGCTGGTCGGCGAGAAACTCGGCGGTCTCAATGCCGAGGGTCTTCTGGTGGAGGCCGGGCCAGGGGGTCAGGTCGAGCGGCTGGTCCTCGTAAGAGGGGCCGAGGTAACAGTGGCGGGCGATGCCGGCGACCGGGCGAGGGCTGCGTCCATCGACGTGCACGGCGAGGGCGGCCCCGATGGCGGTTCCGGCGTCTCCGGGTGCCGGCGGGACGAACACCTCGTCGAAGATGCCAGCCTCGATGATCTTTCCGATGCTGACGCAGTTCGTGGCGACGCCGCCGCCTACGCACAGACGCCGGGAGCCGGTGAGCGCACGGGCACGGCGGGCAAGGTAGACCATCACCTGCTCGGTCCGCTCCTGGAGGGCAGCCGCCAGGTCTCGATGGACGTCGGTGAGCGGCTCGCTCGGGTGCCGCTCGGGGCAGGTCTCGGCGACGAACCGCCGGGACGTCCTCGGATATCCCGAGGTGAGGGTGCGCGTCGGGAAGTAGCCGGGGTGGATGCGGAAGCCCGTGGTCGTCGTGCGGACCGCCGTAGTGAACAGGTGCCGGAAGCGGGCGGGGTCGCCGAGAGCGGCCAGCGCCATGACGGTGCCTTCCTCGTCGCCACGCCTCCAGCCCAGGTGCTCGGTGACGGCGCCGTACACGTATCCGAGGGAGGCCGGGTCGTTGATCGCTTCCATGGGCTGGAGGCGGGGGCGCTGGATGCCGTGGCCGTGGGCGATGGTGGTGGTCTGCCGCTCGCCGAGGCTGTCGACCACGAGGACGGCGGCTTCCTCCCAGCCGGAGGCGGCGAAGGCCGTGAGCTGGTGGGCTCGGTGGTGCAGGATCGGTGTGACGCGGGCCGAGGGGAACTGGGTGCCAAGGACGCGCAGCCGACGCCGGGTTCGCAGGGCGACCTTGGCGAACCCGTGGGCGCGGGCCAGGCTCCGGTCGCGTGTCATCGGCGAGAGCGCCATGCGCAGGGCGGCGGGCGACTCGGCGAGGTAGCGGACCGGCTGGAAGTTGTAGGCGACGGCGTTCACGTCGCCGGCGCTCAGCTTGGCCTGGTCGAGGAGCCATCCCACGGCGCGGGCCGGGTAGAGCTTGGTGTGCTTCTGCTCGGAGAGGCGTTCCTCCTCAACGAAGCCGACGAGTTCACCGTCTACGAGAAGAGCGGCCGACGAATCGTGGGTGTACGAGCACAGGCCAAGGATCACGGAGGGGGTGCGCTTCATGGCGGCGGTCACCTTGCCCCGGCCGTGGCGGCGCGATTGGTCGAGCGCCGTTCCAGCTCTCCGTACCAGGCGGTGAGGGCCTGGCCGAGGGGCCCGTCGATCGTCTCGGCCGCCCGCCACGCCTGCTCGCGCTTGCCGTCCTTCCACAGCCGGTAGCTGCGCAGGGTCTCGGCCATCGCGTCCCAGCCGGGGTGACCGGTCACGTCACGGGCCTCGACCTGGTCGAGCAGGCCGTCGAAGCCGTTCCAGGGTGTTCGCAGGTCGGGCATGGTCGCGCTCGCCGGGAGCATGGTGAGCGTGTCGGCCTGCTCGATGTGCTCGTCGTAGATGTGCAGCGAGCCGATGTGCAGGTGGAACTCGCCGAGTTCCGCGTCGAGCCATCCGGCGACCAGCTCGTGCAGCACGGTGTAGAAGAACACGTCGTACGGCATGCCGATCCATACGTCCTGGCCGCGCATCGTGGTCGCCATGTGCAGGCGGCCGGCACGCAGGTGGAACCGGAATCCGAGGGTGCAGGGCACGTCCTTGTGCCCTGCGGCGTCCTGGGCCGGGTCGTAGAGCTGGATCAGGGCTCGCCGGGAGTCGGGGTCGGCCTGGAGGATTTCGACGACGCGGGAGAGCTGGTCGACCTTGCCGGCCCAGTTCCGCATCCTGGGGCCGTACGCCCCCAGGAGGACGCCTTCGTCGGCGAACTGCCGCAGTCGGTTGTTGTAGTCGAAGATCCACGGCGCGTCGGATCCGGAGAGGTGCCAGACCGTCTCGGCGACGGCGAAGGCCGGATTCACGATGCGGGCGGGCGGGGCGTAGAGCAGGCGGGCGCGCGGCTGGGTGAGCAGCAGGTGCACGTCGCGGACTTCGTGGGTGGCCATGCCCCGGGGGCTGATCTTCTCGCCGGACTTGGCCAGCGTGACGGCGTCGGAGAACAGCTCGGCGATGCTGTCGGCCGTGAGGGATGTCATCGGGCGGATGCTCCTTCGTCCTTGGGCGACGCAGCGGCGCCCGGGTGGTGGTGGGTAGAGCTGTTGGTCCTCGGGCCGGAGGTGGCGCGGTCGGTGATGAGCCGGGCGATCCGAACAGCGCTGTCTCCGCGCCACCGGCAGACGGCGTCCAGGGCCGCCCGCGGGATCGGCGCGGGGCCCCCGCTCACGCCGGAGAGCGCTTCGGCGATGTCCCCGGTGGCCTCGCACCGGGTCGCGAGTCCGTGACCGGCCAGGCCCAGGGTGCGTTCGCCCGGCGGGCCGATTTCGAGGACCGGGATGCCGAGCAGCGCGGCTTCGATTCCGCACGTCGAGTACGCGCTCGCTACTGCGTCAGCACCAGCAAGGGAGCCCCGCGCTCCGACCCGGGGGTCGGCCACCGCGACGGGCGGCCCGCCGTCCCGCTTCACCAGAGCGGTGAAGGCGTCGGTGCCCTGTGCCGGGTGTGGAGCGATGACGAGCCCCCAGTCGCCGCCCGCCTCGGCAAGCCCGTCCAGGAGGAGGTCCGCGTGGGACTTGAGGTGACCGGGGTTGAAGGGCTGGCATGCCCACACCGCGATCCGGGTCGGCCCACGTCGGCCCCCCGAAGCGAGCAGCTTCTCCAGGTACCGCCGCTGTGCCTGGCGGCTCAGACCGGCGAGGACGTCGAAGCGGGGCTGCCCGAGTACGTGCACCTCGGCCTCGGGGTGGCGCGCCCACCCTCGGCCCAGGGCGAGGTCCCGCTCGCCCATGACGATGATGTCGCGGCTGTGCAGGGCCGGCCAGGCGACCGATTCCGCCGTCCACGCCCCGTGCTGGACGTGCACCGAGTTCGCTCCGTGCCGCTCGGCGGCGTGCGCGGCCAGCACCCCCAGGGGGCTGGTGTCGTTGCTCAGCAGGACGGTGTGCGGTCTGGTGGTCGACAGGATGTCGTCGAGCCAGCTCTCCGCCCGCACCACCGTCCGCCACGACGGCTGGGTGCAGCCCCCGCTGGTCTCCAAGAGCACGGACAAGAGCCTCACGAGTCTGGCGAGTTGCACGCCGTGACCTCCTACCTGGACAACGTGCTCGTCGTCGGGACGGTGGAGGCCCTCGGCGGTTCCGGAGACGGTGAAGAGGTCGCTCGGGGCCGAGCGCAGTTCGATACCCGTTGCCGGTCCCACGCTGCACCGCTCGGCGGCATCAGTGGCGAGATCGAGCAGGAGGCTCCTCTGCCCGTCGCGCGCCAGTTCGGCGAGAACGGGGGTCAGCGTGGCTGCGTGGCGGGAGGTCCACGACAGCGCCAGAACGTCCTGGCGTCCGAGGTCCGAGGGGAGGGGACTCGGCTCCGTGTTCGCCGTACTCGTCCGGGTGCGGTTCCGGAGCTGGGCCGAGAGGGTCGGGTTGTGCGGTGCCGCAGCACCGAGCACGTATGCGACGCCGGACCACGTCACCGTGTAGGCCAGGTACTCACGCGAGCTGCTCGAACGCAGGCTCACGAGTCCCTCGTAGGGGGCCAGGGTCAGGGGCCCTGGGGCGGAGGCGAACGGTGCCCAGGAGTTCAGGGCCAGGAGCTTGCGCACGATCTCGGCGACGAAGCGTCGCACGGGGACGTGCTGGACGTGGAGCCAGTCGGCTCCGCCTGGGGTCGTGGCCAACTTGGTGCTGTAGCGGTCGACGGCCTCCATGACGTCTTCGACGCCGGAGCGCAGTAACTGCTTGTCGACGGTCGTCGCTTCCAGGTCCGTGGTGTGGATGTGGTCGGTCCGCGCGTGCGCCAGGGCGCCGGTTCCGACGAGAGCCCAGGTCGGCTTTCCGGCGTTGGAGGAGCGGACCAGGCCGAGGCCACCAGTCGTGTGGGGGCTCACACCGTGCTCCCCTCGACGAGCGGCTTGGCGGGAAGAAGGCTCAGCAGTTCCTTGGGGGACGCGATCGTCTCGGGGTCGGGGGCCGTCGGCTGCCCGTAGCCCCATCCAGCGTGTACATACGGGACGCCGGCGCGGGCGGCTGACTCCTGGTCGACCGCCATGTCACCCACGTAGACGGCGGAGGCGGGGTCGACCCCCAGGTCGACCAGTGCCAGGAGGAGCGGGTGCGGGGCCGGCTTCGTCCGGCCCGCTCCGGCGGGCGTGCGAATGGTCGCGAAGGGACACCCGAGGCGCGCGAGGAGCGGGGCCGCCCGGTCGACGTGCTTGGACGTCACGACACCCAGCCGCCAGCCAGCGGCCACGAAGGCGTGGAGCGTCTCGACGATGCCGGCGAACTCCTCCGCGAGGTGCGCGGTGGCCACGGACTCCGCCTCGTACGTCCGGCGGACCGCCTCAGCATCGGTCACGCCCAGCCGCTGCATGATGTCCCCGAATTCGCGACCCAGGTGGCGCTCGTAGTCGCGGAAGGGAAGCACGACGCCATGGATCTCCTGGACCCTCTGCCACGCCTTCCGCATCACGGGACGCGTGTCGAGCAGCACTCCGTCGAGGTCGAGGAGAAGAGCGCGCGACTTGGGGTCGCTCGGCGCGGCCGTAGCGGGTGGTGATCCGCAAGCGGGAACGGTCATGATCATCCTTTCGTCAGGGTGTCGTCGCGCCTCAGAGGGCCGAGGCCGGAGCAAGTTCCAACTCGGGGTACTCGGCCGGACCGCCGGCCTCCTCGAACGCCGCGTCGAACAACGCCACGTGCATGCGGTCCCATCGCCCCCGGGACTGCTGGGCACGCCCGTGACGGGTCAGAGCCCACGCCTTGAGGGCCGTCGGGTCCTCCATGAAGTTCCGCGCGTTCTGCCGCAGGACGGCGGGGGTGAACACCCTGAGATTGAGGCCGGGGCGCCAGAACTCAAGCCACCACTGGCACATCAGGAGCGGACCCGATTCGTCGTCCTTGACGTGATCGGGATGGTTGCGCACCCAGATCGGGTCCAAATCCGGGTGTGTGGTCGCGACTTCGAGCATGCGGCCGTGGACCTGGTGCACCGCCAGCTCCAGGGACTGGCGGTGCTGCAGGTGACGCTGGGCGATGTGCACCGCGGACGCGAGGGCGATGGTGGTGGCCAGAGCGAGAACGGGACGGTTCATCTGCGACCTTTGCTCGGGGATGGATGGGACGGTGTAGGCAACTGGTGACGGCGTCCGGGACAGCGCGGTGGTCGCCGTCGTGCTCCCTTGAGGAGTCAGGCCGCGTCCGGCGGGCCGTCAGCCGACGGCGAGGTCGATCCGTCCGGCTCGGCCGGCAGGCGCGAGAGCCGGTGAAAGCGCGAGAGGTTGAAGCCACGCCCCTGAACCTCACCGGCGGGCACGGCGAAGAGGTCGATGCCCTCTTCGCTGGGTGCCGACGGAGCGGCCTCCCTGATGGCGAGGAGCGCTTCGCCCTGCTCGCGGTGCGGCAGGAGGCGCGGTGCACGATCGGCATGTCCCTCGAAAGTCATGGTCAGCCCTCGGTCAGGTGTATGTGAAGGTGCAGGCGAGTACGACGCTCACGGTGGCGATCAGGGCGATCTGGGCGCTGATCTGCCGCCAGCCCCAGCCCTTCCTGTCCATCCAGCGCAGTGGACGCCTTCAAGTCGGCGCGACGGGTTCCTCGGGGATCACGAGGTGGAGGAACGCCCGGCAGTGCTCGCCCAGGTGTTTGATCACGGCGTGGTACTCGTCGTCATCGGAGCTGATGTTGTGCCGGTCGAGGACGAGCACGCCGTCGGCCAAGCCCTCTCGGAGCTGTCGCTCGGCTTCACACCATCCAGGTCGATCCCAAGGCGGCGTGTAGACGCCCTGGCTCGCACTGGAGGCCGGGAAGTACGTCGTGGTCACCGGGACCGCCACATCGTGAAGCCGGGCGGCGATCGCGTAACCGAGCTGGTCGGCCTCAGCCTGCAGCGTTCCCCAGTCCTCATCAGGTCGGGCCCTCGGACTCGGTACCAAGCTGTACGCCAGCACGCGCAGCGGCTGATCGGCCTGCGCGGCGATGACCTGTCGGCAGAAGTGCTCGCGGAAGTTTTGGAGTTGGCCAGCTCGGGACTGACGCTCCACCCGGGCAGAGGTGAAAGGCCATCTCGGGTGGCCACGGTCGGCAGTCGGCGCGCTGCCGCCCGTGTGCCTTTCTCGCCCCCGGTCAAGGGCGACGAAGCTCAACACGTCGGCTCCGTACTTGACTGCGTTGTGCGGCGACATGGGGGTGCCTCCGTGAGAGTGGGGATGACCGCGTATGTCGTCCGGCCGCCGTCCGCGACGCCCCACCGAAGCGACAGGCAGGCGACGAGGTGCAGCCCTCGACCCCCGAGGCCGGCGGCACTCGCGCGTCGTCGCCTCGCCGGTGCGGTGCTGTCGTCAGTTACTCGGATCCGCAGCTCGCGGTCGTCGTGCCGCAGTCGCAGTCGCACGTCCCCGGAACCGTGGATGATCGCGTTGGACACCAACTCCGAGACGACGAGGCGGGCGTCTTCTGCCGGGCCCTCCGGCAACGACCACTGCTTCAGCACGGTGGCCGTGGTTCGTCGTGCTTCAGCGACGTGCACATCCATCGGCTCCATGGCCATCTCAAAGACGTGAGAGGCCAGCGGACACCGAGCTGTCGCGGCGCCGACGACGTGGGCGCCACCGTCGTCGCCCCCTGGTCGGGGTGGCGATGCTGTCCGGTGCGTGGTCATGCGCACATCGCACCGTGGCGGCGCGATCCGGAACAGGGGAAACCGGAGGGGGGAAATCTTTGTCAAGGGGGGAAAATCAGGGGGGAGTTGGGGGGAGGATTGGATTTCTCCCACGGATAGAGGTCAGACTCATGGCAGTGGATCCCTTTGCCGAGCTGCTCCTTCACCTGCGGCGGAACGCGAAGCGGACGCAGGACCAGCAGGCCGGCGCGATCAACGCCGCTTCCGGCCGGGCAACGATGACCCGCCGGGAAGTCAATCGGTACGAGAAGGGGACCAACGTCCCGACGGACCACACCCTGGGGAACATCGCTTTGGCCTGCGGCGTCCCGCTGGAGCCGTTGCTGCGTGAAGCGAAAGCCGCACGCGCCAGGCGACGAGCGAAGAACGAGGTCGAAGCGGAGGACCTGGACGACGTGAAACGCCGAACGCTGCTGGGAGGCGTAGCCGTCGGTGCGGCTGCGGCTGCCGAGCCGTGGGGCCGGCTGGCCTATGCACTCAGCAAGGGTTCCAAGATCGACCCGGAGTCGGCGGGGGTGCTTGTCGATCATGCGGCCCGGTTGCACGTGGACGAGCTGAACGAGAGCGCCCTCAGCTTGCAGTCGAGGGTCGAGGCGCACTTGGACGCGATCACTGCGGCCCTTCCCCGCGCCGGATCCCATGAGAAAGCGCTGACCATCGCGGCGGGGGAGACCGCAGCTCTTGCCGGATGGATCGCCTGGGACCTCGGCGAACACGACAAGGCCACCTCCTATTACGGAGTGACCTCGGAGTGCGCGAAGAGAGCTGGGCACCCCCCTCTGCGCGCCCTGGCTCTGGGCTACGCGAGCTACGGTGCCCCCAGCCCCGCGAAGGCGCTGGAGATGCTTTCGCAGGCAGCTCAAGACGTACGCGGACGCGGCAATGCAACCGCCGCAGCGTGGGCCCTGGGCCGGTACGCGGAGGAGGCCGCCCAGTCAGGCGATGACGCTGTCGCCCTTCGTGCGCTGGAGCAGGCCAGGTTTGCCTACGACTTCGCCGACCACACAAGCGAGCAGGCGTGGGTTCGCTTCGTGACGCCGTACCGGATGGACTCCTTAACCCTCTCGGTCTACGGCGAACTCAAGCGGCAGGAGCTGACGGCTACGGCCGACTCCGCAGTCAAGCGCCTGGGCGGTGGACTGCCCGAGTCCGGTGTCGTCGTCCTGGGGGACCTGGCGTCCGCACTTCTGCGCGGTGGCGACGTAGACCGCGGGGCCTATGTCGCGCACCAGTTCGCAGCAGCGGCGGAATCGAAGCCCAACACCATGGGTCGTCAGCGGGCGCAGGCCATCGCTGCCGGCCTTCCCGACACCGAACATGATCTGGCCAGCCATCTGCTGGCGTTCGCGACGCTGTGAAGCGTCCGAGCGGACCGGCTCGGTGGGAGGGGGTGCAGTGGTGACCCCTACTACGGGCGCGTCTCCTCGACGACCCAGGACAAGTACGCGTCCGACCCTCCGGTCACAGGCAGGGTGACCCACTGGGGGACGTCGTACGGGTGCTTCTCGTGCAGCCATGCCTCTAGCGCGGGGAGGCGATCCGTGGACGTCATGTAGGAGATCCGCCACTCCTGCGCGGCTTCGACCTTCCCCTGCCACCAGTAGAAGGCGTTGATGGGCGCGTCGATGTGAACGCCCGCCGCCAGTTTGCTCTCGACAGCACCCCTGGCGAGGGTTTTTGCCTGCTCCTCGTTGTCACTCGTCGTCTGCGCGATCACGATCTCGGGGTCCATGCGGCTACCTCTCCAGGTCGGTTACCGCGACCCTACCCAGAGGGTTGAAGCAGCCGACAAGCGCTGGTCGCCGGGATCCGGGCCGAACGCACCTGCCGGTTACGGCCCTGGACCGAGCACTTCGTCCTAGAGGTCGACAGAGCACCACTAGGCGGCGAGGTCGTGCCGCTCACTGCCGTCAGTCTCCTGCCCGCCGCCAGACTGATGGCGCTCAAGGCCCAGCAACTTCAGCAGGTCGGCCGTGACCACACGGTAGGCGTTTCCGAGGCGCAGCACCTTGACGGGGTACTCCCCCTGCTTGGCGAGGCCGTACCCGGTGGACCGTCCGATCATCAGCGCCTTGTTCGAGGTGTCGAGATCGATCACCGCTGGGAGTGCGAGCAGCTCGTCGCCGGTCAGCCCTCGTGCCGCTCGTGACTCTTTAGGGGTCGCCATGACGCTCTCCTCGCGCTTATCGGTGCCGTAGTGACGCGAAAGATGTATCACGGAGTTGCGGCAGCCCCCTTCTGGTTCTTAGGGTGTCACCATGACACCTGATCAATGGTCGACAGCCTTCACCGGCCGGATCGCTCGGCGCCTACGGGACTCGCGCCGGGCCGCCGGCCTCACGATGGCCGAGGTCGCGCAGGGCTGCGCGGCCCGCGGCATGCCGGAACTCACCGAGCACTCCATCAAGAACCTGGAGTCCGGCCGCAAGACGAGCGTCAGCGTGGCGGACCTCGTCATGCTGGCCGACGTCCTGGGCAGTCCGCCGGTCACCCTGCTGTTTCCGCTCGGATCTTCGGCGACGGTCGAGGTTCTGCCGGGCCAGGAGCTGTCCACTTGGGATGCGGTCGCCTGGTTCACCGGAGAGACACCTCTGGATGATGCTGCCCCCGAGGGCTCGCCCCGGGACGTTCTCGACACCTTCCGACACCACGGCGACCTCGTCGCCGCGTCGATGTCCTCGTACGTCCTGGCGCAGGAACGGCGACGGGTGGCCAGCACCACACTGGACCGCAGTCGCCGAACCACGCTTCTTCAGCGAGCCGAAGGCTACGAGGCGCACGCCTTCGAGGACGCCCAAGAGCTGCGTGCGTACCGAGAGCGGATGCGTCAGCGCGGCCTTACCCCTCCGGCCCTTCCTGACCGACTCGCCTTTGTCGACGAGCCCGACATACACCCCGAGGCCGAGGAGCGTGAATGAAGAAGGGCACCATCACGCGACGGTGCCGGTGCACTGACCCCGAGACCGGCAAGGACCTCGGGGCGTCGTGCCCGAAGCTCCAGTCGCGACGGCACGGGACCTTCGGGGTGTTCCAGGAGCTGGACCCCGCCCAGGACGGCCGACGACGGCGGTTCCGTCGTGGTGGCTTCGAGACCTCCACCAAAGCCCAGGAGGAGCTGGGCAAGGTCCGCGCCCTCATGGCGATTCCCGAAGAGGACGACGCGTGGGGCAGGACGCAGATCAGCGACCTGCTGGAGGACTGCGTCAAGGAGAAGACCCCTCTGCCGGACTACGACGAGACCCGTCGCCGGTTCCAGACGGGTCAGTCGCTCAACTCGAAGACCCCCGTCGGGGAGTGGCTCGACACCTGGCTAGCCGGGCGGAAACGTCTGCGCCGTGGCGGTGCGTCGCGCTACGAATGCGACATCCGCGTCCACCTCAAGCCGCACCTCGGGCACCTTCGCCTCGACAAGCTCCGAGTCCACCACATCGACAAGATGTTCGACGCCATCAACGAGCGGAACATCGAGATCCAGGAGCAGAACGCCCAACGCCGTGCCGTCGCTGATGAGCTGAAGGCCACCCCGAACAAGGGGGCGGAGAATCGAGCACGCCGGAAGTGGTTCCGCGCCCAGCTCGACGCGATGCCGCCGTTCCGCCGGGTCACCGGGTTGAACACCCAGCCCCACATTCGCGACACGCTCCGGGCTGCCCTGAACGTCGCCATCGCCCAGCAGGTCATGCCCGCCTTCAACCCGGCCGCTCACGTCGAGCTGCTTCCGGGGACGAAGCCGAAGGCCCTGGTCTGGACCGAGGAGCGCATCGCTCGCTGGCAGGAAACCGGCAAGAGGCCGTCGCCGGTCATGGTCTGGACGCCGGAGCAGACCGCCGTCTTCCTCGACTTCGTCGCAGGAGACCGGCTGTACCTGCTCTGGCGACTCATCGCCTTCCGAGGCACCCGCCGAGGAGAAGCCTGCGGCGTCCGGTGGGAGGACTACTCCGCGAAGCACTGCTCGCTGGCCATCGCCACTCAACTCGTGCAAGACGGCTGGGAGGTCCACGAGGGTGCGCCCAAGACGGACAGCGGCCTCCGGCTGATCGCCCTGGACGGCGAGACCAACGAGGGCTTCCTCACGCACAAGAGTCGCCAGCAGAGGGAGCGCGAGGCGTGGGGTGAAGGCTGGCAGGACACCGGTCGCATCTTCACCCAGGAGGACGGCTCCCTCCTCCACCCGGGCAAGGTGAGCGACCTGTTCGAGCGTCTGACGGAGGCGGCTGGCCTTCCGCCGATCCGCCTTCATGACCTACGGCATGTCGCCGCGACGCTGATGCTCGCGGCGGGCGTCGACATCAAGGTCGTCTCGGAGACCCTCGGCCACTCGGACACGCGGATCACGAGGGATATCTACCAGTCGGTCCTCGACGACCTGGCGCGCGATGCCGCCGAAAAGGTCGTGCAGCTCGTGCCGCACGCGCGTAAGGCGCTGGCGGCCGTTCCCGAAGTAATGCCGCAGGCAGCCTCAGCCGCTCGGCTGCCGAGGATGGCACCGCCACGTAAAGGCGACGCGTCACAGCAGAATCGTTCCGCCTAAGAGCGGACGGAGGAGGAGCCCCGGTCAGAGGGAAGCTGACCGGGGCTCCAGTCTGTGTGCGAAGCCGCTTCACGTGCCCGCAGGGCGACTCAGGCGGGAGCATCCACGACCGTCAACAGCGCTGCGGCGATGGCGATCAGGGCTTTCGCCTCGTCCCGGCTGTAGGTGAACGCCGATGTCACCGCGTCCTTGTGAACCGCTGCGCTCGTCTGGTCCTCGACCGCGAGACGGATCCAAGCCCAGCGTTCGTCTTGCGTGCGCTGCAACCTGTCCTTGCCGCCAGGCCACTTCCAGCCGCTGTGTTCCTTGATCCATTCAAGCGCGCGACGGGCCTCCAGGATCGCGCCGTCGATGTCGTCGTCCAGAAGTCGGCGCTGGGCTGCGCGTAGGAAACGGGCGGGCGTCGCGCGGGGGTCGTCCTCCAACGGGAACGGGACCTGCATCTCGAACGCGACCGCGGGTCCGAGGGCGGTGACCTGTTCGATCCAGCGGCTCTTTGCCACGCTGAGGTGCAGGACCTCCGTCGTGCTACCGGGGTAGCCGGGGGCCTGCGGAAGCGTGCCCGTGACCTCCAGTTCCATTCGGAGGTCGCCGTCGCGCGCCTCGTTGATGGCGTGGAGTTGGGCCGAGGTGAGGAGGAACTTGAGGACGGGCCGCTCGACTCCGGTCTCCGGCGTGAACGCGAGCACTTCCGTGCCCCGTCCGACGAGCGTCCGCTGGTAGGGGTTCGCTATCCCGTACAGGTCGGTCTGGAGAGCCAGGAACCTGCCGGCCTTCGTCGCGCTGGGTGCCTTCACGTCCAGCCCAACCTGCAGACAGATCGTGCCCATGCCCCGAAGGAGTTGGACGCTCTCCTCCCGGACGCCGAGGACGAATTCGCCAGCCTCCGCGTCGAAGCGCATCACGTTCACGACCGCCCCCTCCACCGTGTTCTTCCGACCGACCGATTCTCTACCAGGCGGCGCGGTGACACCGTCGGTTTATAGGAATCCCGAAGACCACTTGCAACGGACATCTTCCCCACCCAGAGAGCCCATCTGCTCGTTCAACGTCCCGAATCCTCGCTAGGCAACCACACGCCAGCTCCCCAATCCTCCAACCTCTGCCGACGATTTTCGTAGTCGGGAAGAGCTCGGGCCACCATCCGCCAGAATTTCGGTGAATGGTTCGGCTCATGGAGGTGGGCCAGCTCGTGTACCAGCACATAGTCCACGAGTGCGGCAGGAAGCTGCATGACCGCCCAGTGGATGTTAAGGGCTCCCCGATCCGAGCAGGACCCCCAGCGGTAACCAAGGGGGCGGACGACTAGGTCAGCGGGCGGAGCTTCTAGGCAGTCTGCCCAAGGATTCAGACGCTGAGGAAGCCATTGCCTTCCCCGCTCCGCGTACCAGGCCACCAAGGCGTCGCTGGCTGAGCCCTCGTGGCCCCGCCGCAACCTAAGCCTGCCTTCCGCCAGGGCCACCGGGCGGGTAGCTTCGTCGACGGCCTTGAGTCGGTAGCTGCGCCCCAAGTAGTAGAACCCCTCACCATCCACAAACCGGCGGCGCGGGCGCTGCTCTACATCCACCTCACGGTCGCGAACATTGGCGTAGAGCCAGGGCAGACGGGTGCGGATCAGACCTTCGAGGGCCTCCCGGTCCGCGCCGGGCGGCACAGTAGCAACGATCCGGGCGTCGCGTTCCACCGTGACCCGGACGCTCGTACGTCCGGGTACTGGGTGGACATTGATGACCAGACCCCCCACTTCCAGCGGTTCAGCTGCGGTGTCATGCATGAAGGGTTACAAGTCCTTCTTGTTGTGCTGGATGATCTCCCGCACCGCAGGCGCGAGGCTGTCGACAGCGGGATGCGTGCGGTCGTTCACGGCGAGCAGCATCCAGATATCGCTCTGCAGATCGTGGAGCGCGGCCGTGTTGTAAAACAAGTCCTTGCGTGCGCTGTGCCGCACGGCAACAGCGCGTATTTCGCGCGTCAGCCCGATCAGGTCCAACCGTGCCTCGTCGGTAATGACCCCGTCCGTGACGACGGCGGTCAGCTGCTGATACACGGCCTGTTCGAGCTTGCTGAGACTACGCACATCCTCCGGCAGACCCGAATCACGCCCCTCGGCCACATCCTGCGCCTTCTGGGAGAGAATCTCGAAGGCTTCGAGCTGCTGGGCCCAGTCCTCCGCGTACTTCTTGAGGATTTCCTCCAAGCGTTCACGGAGCCTGTTGTAGGCGACGGGATTCTCCTGAAAGTGAAGTTCGATGTGGTTACGCACGGCGTGGGCCATCATCGACGCCTTGGCGCGGGAACCCGGCAGTTGCTCGACCTTCGTGCGGAAATCATCGGAGGTCAGCCGGGTGGGTTCTATCGCGCGTTCCACGCCCAGGGCCTTGACGTGCTCGTTGATCAGCTCGGCGACTCGCTCACCGTAAGCGGCCGGGTCGAAGCCGTCATCCTCCTCGCTGAACCGCTGTTTTGCCACCTGGGCGATGAACCCAAAGAGCTTGGCTGGCCGCTGATAGCGGCGGGTGGCTTCGCGTGGCAGGAGGAGGTCAAAGGTATTCAGGAAGGCTCGAAGGAGCTTGCGGTAGGTGATCCGCCGTTCCTCATCCTCCAGAGTGTCCACCAGCCGGTGCACGGCGACGGTGTCAGCAGGGTCGATCAGTTCCCGAGTGAGCCCGAGATGGTGGCGGAGCGCGTCGTACTGGTGCTCAAGCTTGTTCTCCTCGACCTCGATTTTGACGGTGCCGCCCTCCGCCTCGTCGGAGGCGTAAGCGGCCATAGCGTCGAGGAGGGCTCTGGAGACGCCCGCGTAATCGACGACAAAGCCGGCCTGCTTCTTCTCCCCGTAGGTGCGGTTCACACGGGCTACGGCTTGGAGGAGTTCGGCCTCACGCATCCGGCGATCCAGGTACATGACCTGTTCGATGGGGGCGTCAAAGCCGGTGAGCAGCATGGTGCGGACGATGAGGATAGCCACCGGCTTGGAGGATTCCGCGGTGAGGTCGGCGGGGTTGGGGAAGGGGCTACGGAACGCCGCGATGGCGTTCTCCTGAGCGTTCCCGTCAGACCAGGATGCCCACGCCGGGTCGTCCTCGGAGTCGGGGGAGATCACCGGCACGAAGTCGATGACCTTGAGCAGCGCAAGCTGCTTGTGGGCGGAGACGAGAAGTCGCTGCTTAGGGGTACGGTCCTCCGCCGGCAGGTCCTGGGCCTTGTCGAGTGTTCGGGCCGGGGACTTGGCAGCCTTCTCTACTTCGGCGACCAGTTCGTCACGTGCGTCACACAGGGCTTCCCGGTAACGCACCGCGATGCCACGTGAATGAGCGACGACCTGTGCCTTGAAGCCTTCCTTCATAGCCCCTTCGACGTAGTGGCGCAGCATGTGGCGCGCCTTACGCCGGATCATGTCGTCAGCGTTAAGGACAGCCGAGGACTTGGCGTACCGCTTCTGGAGTTCTTCGTACTGGTCATCGGTGAGCTCTTCGAACTCCTCCTCGAACGCCTCGTCCAAGGTCTCGCCCTCGTTGACCGCGCCTTTGGCGATGTGTCCTTCGTAGTAGATGGGCACGATGGCGCCGTCGTCCTCGGCGTCCTTAAGGCGGTAGGTGTCGATGAACTCACCGAACGTCGTCGTGGTGAGCTTGCGGCGGTTCATGATGATCGGGGTACCGGTGAAGCCGATCCGGGCTGCGTTAGGCAGGGACTCCATGAGGTTCTGGTGGAGGGCAGAACCGTGGGAGCGGTGCGCCTCGTCGACCAGGATGAGGATGCCGTCCCGGTTGTTGATCAAGCCCCAGCCGGGAGTGCCTTCGTGGGCAAGGGAGTCCGCGGCGTTCTGCCGAGCCTTCTCCGCGTCCTGCTGCTTCTGGATCATGACAAAGACCAGGCCGGCGTTCTCCAGAGCAAGGACCTTCGGCACCTCGGACGCGCGAGTGATGACGTCCGGCTTTTCGCCTGCAAGCTCGGCTGTTTCGGCGAGCTGCTTCTGGAGCTGCCTTCGGTCGGTGACAATGACGATCTTGAAATGGCCCAGGCCAGGAGTAGAACGGAGCTTGCGCACCAGGAACACCATGGTCAGCGACTTACCCGAGCCCTGGGTGTGCCAGACGATGCCACCGCGCTGGTCATCCTTTCCGTGGACCTGTTTGGTCTCGCCCGTTAGCAACCGCTCCACCGCCTTATGCACGGCTCGATACTGCTGGTAGCGCGGACCAATCTTCACCCGGGCAGTTCGCCCTTCGGATACCTCGACATCCTTGAAGACAACGAAGTTTCGCACGATGTCGAGCAAGCGGTGCGGGTGCAGTACTCCAGCTACGAGAACCTTTTGGGCGCCGGCGAATGCGTCATGCTTGTGGAACGCCGTTTCCGCTACTCGCTTCGTGTCGAGGGGGTGCGAATCCCGCCAAACCACATAGTCCTGAGGGCGAGAGGTGAACGTTCCCAGCAGTGCGGTGTCCCCAGTCGTTGCGATTGTCAACTGCACTGTACGGAACAGCTGTTCGCTGCCCTCGGGCACGAACGAATCACGCCTCTGATTGGCGTATCGACGCAACTGCTGGATCGCCTTGTGCGCATCGCCCTGCCCGGCTTTGAGCTTCTTGCATTCGATAACGACCAACGGAATGCCGTTAACGAACAGCACAAGATCGGCAATGAGCTTCCTGGGCTTGCCGTGGTCGTCCCGCGCACCCGGGATCGTCATCGGGAATTGAGAGACGACAAGGAAGTCGTTGTTCTCCGGTGTCTCCCAATCGACGAACCGAACCTTCTGCGCCCTACCTCCGTCCCAGCCGTCGACGCCAGGGACGGCGACGCCTTCGATCAGAGCTTGGGTTGATGCCTCATTAGCCGCTATGAGCCCGCCGCCGGGTGCACCGCCCTTGCTGAGCGCAGAGATCGCGACGGCCACGCGGGCGTCGTCCAGCCACGCCGTCCCGTTCGGCGTCCGGTTCAGCCGGTCCAACTGACGCCGGAGGATTCCGGTGAGCAGCGCGCTGTCCGCCCCATGCCGGATGTACGGATCTGCGCCTGGCGCTTGCAACTCCGCGCCCTGGATCCCCACCACATGCCGCCAACCCATGGTGCGGTGGGTGAGCTGAGCGATCAGTGGGGCTTCTACGTACTTGTACTCGGGGCCGGACATCGGGGGTGCGGTCTCCTTGGGTGAGCGGTACGTGGGAGATAAGCGGGGCGGTCAGGCTAAGCGGAAGTTGAGACTCGGACCTTGCCGGTGAGCAGGTCGCCCAAGAGCGCCCTTCTCAATTCCTTGAGCTTGACGATCTCCTGGCTGATATGACGGCTCGCGCTTCCGACTTCTCCAACAGCCGTCACGGCTCGGCGTTGGGCACCCTCGCTGGGAATCGGAAACAACATCGCCCCGAAGCGATCGCCGCCAAGGTGGGCAATGCTCGTAGTCTTCTTGGCAATGTCTGCGAAAGCCCCCGTGTCGAGCCAGTACTTGAAAACGAGCCTGGCGAACTCTGGCAGTACTTCCGCAGGCCGAAAGCGAATCAGCGTGTTTTGGAAGAACATCCCCGGCGGACCGTCATATAGAGCAGACCGCCCTACTAGCTCAATACTTTGCCCCTCGTTAAGAAGGATGTCGCCAGGTTGGAGTTCGTAGCGCTCCTGCTCTACTGGATTAAAATTCATACTCAGCACGTCCGAGTAATCAATGAACCCATCGAACACATTTGCCACTCTCAAGTATGGGCGAATGAACTCGCCCTCGGAGTGTTCGGGAGAGCGCTGTCGACCTAGCCTTACTTCCCCAACTTCGTTGACCGGCAGCCATGTCGTATCGGGATCTTCTCGAAGGGCCGCCATTGTGCCGAGCAGTGTTCCACGAAACACTTTCGAAAGCTTGGCGATCTCAGCGTCAGCCCGCCGAATCTGTGCGTCGACCTCGTCGAGGATTTCGGCGATCCGCCGCTGCTCTGTCAGCGGTGGCAGGTTGACCTCGATCTTCTCGAAATCTCTGTACCGAACAGCCCCCCGCCGGTCTACGGACGCCTGATCATGCACCCCATACTCCATCAGCATCGCGTCGCTCTTGAGGAGGCGATACATGAACGTTGGATCGATCTCCGGCGAACACGAAAAGACGGTGTAGATCGGGCTAACGCATGCGATATCAACGATCCCCTGAAGGCCGATAGAGCCTTCCGCAAGGTGATTCGTCGCGTACGCGAACCATCCTCTTCGGACCAGCTTGTATCCCGAGATATCGTCACTATGGATCTGGCGGTTCTTGAAGTACTCGTCCGACCGGACAAGGCCGTGATGCTTCGTAGACGAGAGAACTACCGCCTCGTTCGAGAGGCTCCCTACCCGAATGCTCGACTCCTGAGTGACCTCTCCAAGAGCGACTCGCTTCCAGCCGTCACGCATAGCCCAGCTCCTCCAGGTACCCCCGCAGCCGCTTGGTCGAAGCCTCGCGTTCCTGTTCCAAGTCCTCCAAGGTCACCGCGTACTTCTCGCCCCAATTACGGAAAGTGTCCACTAGTGCTCGGCGGTCGGCGAGGACGAAGCGCGTCATGCGGGCGTAAAGGTCCGCGTTAAGGAACCTGAGAACTACTTCCTGCGCCTGTGCGGGGGTCAGCTCCTTCGCCGCACTGTGCAATTCGGTAACGAAGGACGCCTTGATGGCAGCGAGTTCGAGCTTCGCTTCCCGCTGCTTCTTCTTGAGCGCGGTCAGTTCCTTGGGAGGTAGGACCTGTGTCAGGTCGGACTCTTCCTCATCGCTCTCGTCCTCCCCGCTTCCCTCGCCTGCCTTGGACGTCTTCTTCGGCGGGGAGCCCGCCTTCACCTCTGCATTCACCTTTGCGACCAGTGCTTCCGCTGTCTCCAGCTGCTTCACATACGCTGGGATGAGCTCCGGGACCAACCGGTGCTCGCGCGCCTTGCGCATTGCGGCCCGATAGCGGGCCTTCGTCTTAGCATCGGCCTTGGCCGAGGGCTCCTCGAATGCCGAGGCAATGCTGCGGACCCAGCCGTCAATCAGGCCTTTGAAGTTCTTTGCCATCAGCACGTCGAGGTCGTTCTTCGCATCGAACCACCAGGCGGCAGCTGCTCCCGCCAACTGGTACCTGTCCAGCACGTCCACGGGCTCCAGTGCCGCCACGAAGGTAGTGAGCAGTTCCTCGCGCGTCTGCGACTTCTGCTGGTGCACAGGGAGCTTCGCGAGCTGACCGCGGTGTTCACCCCACCACGTATGGAAGGCACGACCAAGGACGATTTCACGTTCCTGCGCGAGCCCCGGGATACGCGCCGCCGTCGCCTCGTATCCCTCGGTCAAGAAGTCGACGTACCTGGGATCACGATCCCGCAGTCGGAAGAGGGCCCCTTCGGGCTCGATGCCGAATGCCTCAAACTGCGTCTTGCGCGCTGTGATCTCGCTCCTTGGCACGCCCCCGTACAGGTGCGCCCGCACGTCCTGCGGCTCCGGCACGGGCGTTGTATCCACATACCGCCGGATGTTGAGGTTGTAATCGTTCTTCGCCAGCTCAGTGAGCCCTACGACGCGGGCGAACCCGGCAATCTCGCTCCAACCCTCGTACGCGGAGACGATTTTCTCCGCGTGCTGGGCCTCCAGCAGGTTCTGAGTGCGTCCGGCGGTGACCTCCCGATCCGCGTTGATGAAGAGCACGCCCTCACGCCTCTCTTCGGGCGCACCATCACGGCCACGCAGGACAAGGATGCAGGCCGGGATCCCTGTGCCGTAAAAGACATTGGGGCCGATGCCGATGACGGCTTCCAGTCGGCCCTCCTCAATGATCTGCTTGCGGATCTTCTGCTCTTCGCCGCCGCGGAACAGCACCCCGTGCGGCATGACGGAAGCCGCGATGCCGTCCGCCTCCAGCACTGCCAATACGTGCTGGATGAACATGAGGTCGGCCTTCTTGCCTGACTCGGGCGTCCATCCGTACGCCATGCGCTCGGCGAACTTCATGCCCGCCTGACGGTAGTTCTGCGCGAACGGCGGGTTTGTGAGAATGCGGTCGAAGCGCTGGAGCTGACCGCCTTGTACATGCTGCGGATCGGCGAGGGTGTCCCCGTGGTGGATGACGCCGTCGGCGACGCCGTGCATCAGCAGGTTCATCCGGGCCATCGCCCAGGCGCTACCGTTGTCCTCCTGTCCGTACACCGACAGGTGTGACTCATCGCCGCCGTGGTCCTGCACATACTCCTTAGCAAGGATCAGCATGCCGGCCGAACCGCAGCACGGGTCGTAGACGGACATGCCCGGCTGCGGCTTGACCAGCTGGTTCATCATGCGGATGACCGAGCGAGGGGTGTAGAACTGGCCACCCTTCTTGCCGCCCTCGTCAGCGAACTCGCCAATCAAGTACTCGTAGGCGTGCCCGAGGAGGTCCGGGAACTCGAAGTCCTCATTGCTGAGCCGGTACTCGCTGAAGTGGTCGATGAGCTGCTGGATGACCGGCTTGGTCAGCTTGGTGTTGCCACCGCGGGACTCGGTGAAGCTGATGTACGAGAGCACCCCGTCGAGCGCCTGGTGGTTGTGATTCTCCAGCTGAGCAAGGGCCACGTTCAGGGCCTCGGCCGGCTCAGTCCGGGACTTGCCCACGATCGTGGACCAGCGGGACTCCTGCGGGACGTAGAACTCATGAGCCTTGTAGGCGCCTCGAGCCTCGGAGATCCGCTCCGCCTGCTCCTGGCTCTTCCCCTCTTCGACGAGCTTCTTGACCAGCGCTGCCTGCGCCACATCGAACTGATCGGAGGCGCGCTTCAGGAACAGCATTCCGAAGATGTAGTCCTGGTACTGCGCCGCGTCCATCTTGCCGCGCAAGATATCTGCGGCGGCATACAGATGCCGCTCCAGCTGCGGCAACGTGAGCTGTGCCACTCTCGTTTCTCCTCTTACTTCACGTCCCACAAGACATGCGTCCGGTGACAACCAGCCCACCCTAGGGCCTGGCTATGACATCTGACTCGTACAGCGCGTTCCGGGCCCCGCCTTCAGGCAGCGCAGCGGTCGACATTGAGGGCGGGCGCACCCGAGAAGTCACCCCTTGGTGAAGTCCCCCCTTATGGGAACCCCCCAACCGCCACGCCGTCGGCAGCCAAAGCGCACCGTCCTCCAGCCTCATCGCCACTGACTCGATGGTCCGCTGCCTGCACGCTTGCCCGTCCACCGCTCTGCACGTCCACTGCACGCGTGTCCACCGGTTGTCCACCGGCGCCCCTCAGCAACGGTTCTCGGACTGAGCCGTTACTGCGGCACAAGGCAAAGGACAAGGAAAAACCCCAGGTCACGGCGAGTGAGTCCTGGGGTTTCTCTGAGCCGCTTTCGGGATTCGAACCCGAGACCTACGCATTACGAGTGCGTTGCTCTGGCCATCTGAGCTAAAGCGGCACGCCGTCCGCACCATGGTGCGATCAGCAACGTCGGTAAGTCTACACAGTTTCCCGAGGTGCTTCGTACCGGCCCCGGGGCGGTGTGATCCGGGGCCGGAGGGGAGGGTCAGGAGCAGCGTTTGCCGTGGGGCGGCGGGGTGCCGTGGAGGAGGTAGGTGTTGATCGCCGAGTCGATGCAGGTGCTGCCGCGGCCGTAGGCGGTGTGGCCGTCGCCGACGTAGGTGAGCAGGCGGCCCGAGGAGAGCTGGGCGGCCAGGGCCTGGGCCCAGCGGTAGGGGGTGGCCGGGTCGCGGGTGGTGCCGACGACGACGATCGGGGCGGCGCCCTTCGCCACGATGCGGTGCGGCTCGCCCGTGGCCCGCACCGGCCAGTACGAACAGTTCAGCGTGGACCAGGCCAGGGTCTCGCCGAACACCGGGGAGGCCTTCTCGAACGCGGGCAGGGCCTTCTTCACCTGATCGGGACCGGTGAAGGACGGCGGCAGGTCCAGGCAGTTCACCGCCGCGTTGGCGCTCATCAGGTTGCTGTAGCCGCCGCTGGCGCCCCGCTCGTAGTAGCTGTCGGAGAGGGTGAGCAGACCGGTGCCGTCGTTGTCCTTCATGGCCGAGGTCAGCGCCTCGCGCAGCTGCCCCCAGGTGCCCTGGTCGTACATCGCCGCGATCACGCCGGTCGTCGCGAGCGCCTCGCCGAGCTTGCGTCCGCGCGCGTCGCCCGCCGCCAGGGGGTGGGCGTCGAGCGTGCGGAAGAAGGCCTTCAGGTGGTCGCCGACCTGGGTGGGCGTCGTCCCCCGGCCGCCGAGCGGGCAGTCGGACTGGCGCACGCAGTCCTTCGCGAACGCCTGGAACGCCGTCTCGAAGCCGGCCGTCTGCTCCAGGTTGAGCGTGCGGGCGTCGAGCGAGGGGTCCATCGCCCCGTCCAGCACCATGCGGCCCACCCGCTCGGGGAACAGCCCCGCGTACGTCGCCCCGAGGAACGTGCCGTACGACGCGCCCACGTAGTCCAGCTTCCGGTCGCCCAGCAGCGCCCGCAGGATGTCCATGTCCCGCGCGGCCTCGGCGGTGGAGACGTGCCGCAGCAGTCGCGCCGAGTGCGCCCCGCAGCTCTCCGCGAACTTCTTGTCCGCGCCGACCAGCGCGTTCGTCTCCTTCTGGTCGTCGGGCGTGACGTCCGTCTGCGTGAACGCGTCCATCTCGCGCCCGTCGAGACATACGACGGGCTCGCTGCGGGCCACACCCCTCGGGTCCACCGCGACCATGTCGTAGTGGGCGCGCACCTCGGCCGGGTAGCCGATGCCCGCGTACTGCTGGAGGTACTCCACGGCCGAGCCGCCCGGACCGCCCGGGTTCACCAGCAGCGAGCCGAGCGGCTTCCCCTCGCCGGTGGCCTTCTTGCGGGCGACGGCGAGCTTGACCTCACCCGAACCGGGCTTGGCGTAGTCGAGCGGCGCCTTCATCGTCGTGCACTGGAAACCGGAGACACCGCAGCCGCGCCAGGTGAGCTTCTGCGTGTAGTACGGCGAGAGCGACTCCGGCGTCGTCTGCGGCAGCGCGGCCAGCGCCGCCTGCGTCGTACCGCCCGTCGGCGTGCTCGCACTCGAACTCCCCGGGGAACAGGCGGAGATCAGCAGCGCGGCGGACGCGAGGAGGGGCGCCATGACGCGTGCCGTGGCGCGGGCGCGGGTCCGGCCCGTACGGGGTCCGGGGGCGGGGACGAGAGCGGGGGCAGGCAACAGCGCGGCGCCCGGGACGACCCGGGGCGACCAGAGTGTCCGGGGCGACCGGGGTGTCCGTGAAGGCCGGGCGGAGCGGCGGGGGGAAGGCCAGGTGTGCATCAGGCGAGCGTAACCCTGAGCGATGGACTGAATGCCGAACGTACGGACGGTGGCCTCGTACGGGGGACCCGTCCGTCAACCACCGTACGCTCCTTCACCCCATACGCGGGGCCCTGCCGCACAGGCGGCGTACGCGGGTCCCGCCGCACAGGTCTGCACGGGGCTCCGCCGCGTCTGCACGGTGCTCCGCCGCTCCGGCCCGGCTCACCCCACAGCCACCTACCCCGCCCGCAGAGCCATCGTCATCGCCTCGACGGCCAGCAGCGGGGCCACGTTGCGGTCGAGGGCCTCGCGGCAGGCGGCGATCGCCTCGATGCGGCGCAGCGTGGACTCCGCGGAGCCGGCGCGGGCGAGCCGCTCCAGGGCGTCCCCGGCGTCCTCGTTCGCGAGGGCTATGCGGGAGCCGAGCTGAAGGGCGAGGACGTCGCGGTAGAAACCGGTGAGGTCGCCGAGGGCGACGTCGAGGCTGTCGCGCTGCGTGCGGGTTCTGCGGCGCTTCTGCATGTCCTCCAGGTCCTTCATCACGCCCGCCGTACCCCGCGGCATCCGGCCGCCCTGGGCCGCGCCGAGCGCCGCCTTCAGCTCCTCGGTCTCCTTGCCGTCCATCTCCTCGGCGAGCTGCTTGGCGTCCTCCGAGGCCGCGTCGACCAGTTCCTGGGCCGCCTTGAGGCAGGCGCCGATATCGTCCAGGCGCAGGGGCAGCTTCAGTACGGCGGCGCGGCGCTCGCGGGCCGCCGGGTCGGTCGCGAGGCGGCGGGCCCGGTCGACATGGCCCTGGGTGGCGCGGGCGGCGGCCTCGGCGACCTGGGGCTCGATGCCGTCACGGCGTACGAGCATGTCGGCGACGGCGGCGACGGAGGGCGTGCTCAGGTTCAGGTGGCGGCAGCGGGAGCGGATGGTCGGCAGGACGTCCTCGATGGAGGGGGCGCACAGCAGCCAGACCGTGCGGGGAGCGGGCTCCTCGACGGCCTTGAGGACGGCGTTGGCCGACTTCTCGTTCAGCCGCTCGGCGTCCTCGACCAGGATGATCTGCCAGCGGCCGTTCGCCGGCGAGGTGAACGACTTACGGACCGTGTCCCGCATGTCCTTCACCAGGATCTCGGAGCCCACAGCGGCCACCGTGGTGACGTCCGCGTGGGTGCCGAGCAGCGCGGTGTGGCAGCCGTCGCAGAAGCCGCAGCCGGGCGTTCCGCCGAGGGCGCGATCGGGGCTCACGCACTGCAGGGCGGCGGCGAACGCCCGCGCCGCCTGGTTCCGGCCCGCGCCGGGCGGGCCCGTGAACAGCCAGGCGTGGGTCATCTTCGACGCCTCGGGCAGCGGCTCGTCCGCGGCGGCGGCCGTGACGAGCCGGTCGGCGTCCCGCGCGGCGGCCTCGAGCGCCGCGCTCACCTTCTCCTGCCCGACGAGGTCGTCCCACACGCTCATGGGTCACGCCGCCCTTCCGTCACGTTCCGTCCCTTCGCCACGTTCCGTCTTACGGGATCCATTGTGCGGGTGCGCACTGACAACGAGGACCGACAGCGAGGACCGACCGATGCGGAGGCGGGCGGCGGTGGCGACGGTGGCGGTGGCGACGACGGTGGTGGTGGTGGCGACGACGGTGGTGGCGGCGGCGGCGGCGGACGAAACAGAGCGGCGCCCGTCGAAGCCTCGATGTGCTCCGACGGGCGCCGCCCGATGTCCTGGCTCAGCCGCGCCGGCCCCAGCCCCTGCCCCGGCTGCCCGGGTCCTCGCCTCGGTCGCGGTACTCCCGCTCGTCGTACGAGCCGAGCAGCTCGTCCGCCAGCGACGGCAGGTCGTCCAGCGGGGTCTCCTCGGCCCAGTCGGGGCGGGGACGGCGGCGGGGCGTGCCGTCGGCACCGAGCTGGGGCATCTCGCGGGTGCGGTCATCGGAGCCGTCGGGGCCCGCGGGGGCCTGCTCGTCGCGGAAGAAGCCCTGCGGTATCCGGTCCGCCGGGACCTCGCCCCGGACAGGAGGCAGGACGGCGGTCTCGTCGGCAGCGCCCTGGACCACCGGCGGCAGCACCGTGGTCTCGTCCGCCGCGCCCGGAACCACCGGCGGCAGCACCGCGGTCTCGTCCGCCGCGCCCGGGGTGGCCGGCGGCTGCGGCAGCTCCGCCGTCACCTCGGAGGCGGAGTCGGCGCGCCCCCTGCCGGAGGCTGAGTCGGAGAAGGAGTCGGCGTCGGCACTGGGGCCGTGCTCCTCGCGCACCGGCCGCAGCACGGTCGTCCGGTCAGAGTCGGACTCGGACTCGCCCGTGCCCAGCGACACGACCGGAGTCGCGACCGTCTCCTCCGTGCCGGGCGAGACCACCGGGGTCGGTACGGTCACCGCGTCCTGGACCGCGCCCGGTACCGGCGGCTGGGGTGCGGCCGGGCGGCGGGCCGCCGCGTCGGCCGCCGATGCGGCCTCGGCCGCCTGCCGGCGGGCCTGCTCGGCGCGGACCAGAGCCTCTTCGGCCTTGCGCTGCTTCTCCAGACGCAGAGCCTCGGCCTCGGCGCGCAGCCGGGCCTCCTCCTCGGCCTGCTTGCGGCGCCGCTCCTCCTCGGCCCTGCGACGGGCGTCCTCCTCGGCGCGGGCCTTCTCCTCGGCGAGCAGGCGCTTGCGCTCCTCCTCAGCACGCCGGTGCGCCTCCTCGGCACGCCGCCTGGCCTCCTCCGCCTGCCGTTCGGCCTCGCGGCGCTGCGCCTCTTCGAGTTCGCGCTGCTTGCGCTCCTCCTCCTCGGCGCGCAGCCGGGCCAGCTCCTCCTGGCGCTCGCGCTCCAGGCGCTCTTCCTCGGCCTTGCGGGCGGCCTCTTCCTCGGCCTTGCGGCGCGCCTCCTCCTCGGCCTTCTTCCGGGCCTCCTCCTGCGCCTTGATCTCGGCGTCGGAGAGCGGCAGCACGATGTCGAGCCGGTGCCGGATCACGGTCGTCACGGCCTCGGGGTCCTGACCGGCGTCGACCACCAGGTAGCGGCCGGGGTCGGCGGCGGAGAGGGTGAGGAAACCGGACCGCACGCGCGCGTGGAACTCGGCCGGCTCCGACTCCAGGCGGTCCGGCGCCTCCGTGAACCGCTCGCGGGCCGTCTCCGGGGAGACGTCCAGCAGGACGGTGAGGTGCGGGACGAGCCCGTTGGTCGCCCAGCGGTTGATGCGGGCGATCTCGGTCGGGGACAGGTCGCGGCCGGCGCCCTGGTAGGCGACGGACGAGTCGATGTAGCGGTCCGAGATGACGACCGCGCCGCGCTCCAGGGCGGGCCGTACGACGGTGTCGACGTGCTCGGCCCGGTCGGCGGCGTACAGCAGCGCCTCCGCGCGGTGCGACAGGCCCGCCGAGGACACGTCCAGCAGGATCGAGCGCAGCCGCTTGCCCACGGGGGTGGCGCCGGGCTCACGGGTGAGCACGACCTCGTGGCCCTTGGCGCGGATCCACTCCGCGAGGGCCTCGGCCTGGGTGGACTTGCCGGCGCCGTCGCCGCCCTCCAGGGCGATGAAGAATCCGTTCGCCGCCGGGCCTGTGACCGGGTCGTCGCCGCCGAGCAGCGCGTCCTTGAGGTCCTGCCGCAGCGGGATCCCGGAGCGGTCGTCGACCTTGGCGAGCACCAGCACGGCCACCGGCAGCAGCAGCGCGCCGACCAGCATCAGCGTGAACGAGGCGCCACCGTGGGAGAAGACGAACCTGCCGTTCTCCAGCCGGTGCCGGCCGATGAGCCCGGCGACCACGGGGGCGATCAGCGCGCCGAGCGCGATGCAGACGCGGACCACCGCGTGCAGGTGCTCGGTGACCCGCGCCCTGCGGTACTCCTCGGTCTCCTGATCGAGCAGGGCGTGCCCGGTGTTCGCGGCGACACCCGTGGCGACACCGGCCAGCGTGACGATCAGCAGGACGGTGGTGACATCCGGGACCAGGCCCGCGGCCAGCAGGGCGATGCCGGCGAAGGCGATCGCGAGGGCGAGGAGCCGGCGGCGCGAGAGCGAGGGCAGCAGCGCGGGCGCCGTGCGGATGCCGACGCCGACACCACCGGTCAGGCCGAGCACCAGCAGGCCGTAGAGGACCGGGCCGCCGCCCAGGTCGGCGGCGTGCAGCACGCACACCGCGACGGCGGCCGCGATGGCACCGGCCACAGCGGCACAGGCGAGGACGAGCAGCGGAACCACGCCCGTACGGCCCTTGTCGACACCGGAAGCGGTGCGCGGGCGGCGCAGACCCTCCAGCGGGGACCGCGCGCGCGGGGTGCGGGCGCCGGGCAGTTCCAGGGCGGTCAGCACGGACAGGGACGCGGCGAACAGACCGGCCGCCACGTACGACGCGAGGGCCGCCTGGTGCTGGTCGAACCAGGTGACGCCGGTGCCGAGCAGGTTGTTGAGCAGGGAGGCGACGACCAGGGCGGCCGCCGCCAGCGGGATCGCCAGGAAGCCGGTGCGCAGCGCGAGGCGGCGCAGGGCGTCCAGGTGGTCCGGGAGCGGTCGTACCGTCGCGCCCTCCGGGGGCGGCGCGGGCAGCAGGGCCGGGGCCGCGCTCTCCCGGCACACCGTCCACAGCCGCTCGGCGACACCGGTGACGAACGCGGTGACCAGCAGGACGGTCAGCGCGTTGTCCGGGGTCCAGTCGATCCACAGGGGTGCGACGATCAGCAGCGCGGCGCGCAGCGCGTCGGCGCCGACCATCGTCCAGCGGCGGTCGAGCGGGCCGTCCTGGGCGGTGAGCGTGTTCAGCGGGCCCAGCAGGACCGCGCCGAAGAGCAGGGTGGCGAGGACACGAGCGGCGAAGACCGTCGCCACCGCGAACGCCACACCGCGGTAGCCCCCTCCGAACGAACCCTGCGTGATGGCCGCCTGAAGGACGAGGACGACCAGCACGAGCAGCGCCAGTGCGTCGCCGACCCCGCTCACCAGCTGTGCGCTCCACAGGCGCCTCAGCTCGGGTCGGCGCAGCAGGGAACGGACGGCGCGCTCGCGGGAATCCGCGACCAGGGCGTCGTCCGGTGCTGCGGTGGTGGCCGTTGGCTGCTCGGCTCGCGTCATGCGTTCAGCCTATCGGCAGCCACCGACACCAAGGCCCCGCTCTCGGGACCAGAGCCCACCCCGAGACCAAAGCGATGCCGGGGAGCGCGTGTCGCGGAGCTGGGGAGCGCGTGTCGCGGAGCCGCAGAACCGAACGTTCCACGGCTCCGGCCTCGCGCCACAGCGGGACCTCAGCCCTCAGCCGCCAGGCCTCAACCGTCAGCCCTCAGCCCGTCAGCTCTCGGCCGCCAGGCCTCAACCGCCACCCGTCAGCGGCTGGCCGTCGACCGCCGGCCCTCGGCCGCCAGGCCTCAACCGTCAGCCCTCAGCCCGTCAGCTCTCGGCCGCCAGGCCTCAACCGCCACCCGTCAGCGGCTGGCCGTCGACCGCCGGCCCT